>CAYZVT010000162.1:0-9875 GCA_964481585.1 uncultured Pirellulales bacterium | reverse complement strand
GCCGGCTGGAAGAAGCCGTGCAATCGGGCGTGCAAGGCGAGGTGCTCGACTTCGCGCGGCAGGAACTCTATCGCGGCCAGTGCAACTGCCCCTACTGGCACGGTGCCTTTGGCGGCATTTATCTGCCCCACCTGCGCAACGCGATCTTCAACCATCTAATCGCCGCCGACAATCTGCTCGATCAAGCCACCGGCCGCCGCGGCAACTGGATCGAGGCCACGGCGGGCGATTACAACTTCGACGCACGGCAAGAAATCTCGCTGGCCAACGACCATCTCGTCGCGCTGCTGGCCCCCGCCCAGGGCGGAATGCTCTACGAGCTTGACGTGCGTTCGATCTGCCACAACCTGCTCGCCACGCTCGCCCGTCGCCCCGAGACGTACCACCAAAAGGTGCTCGCCGGCCCGAGCGATGCCAACGGCAAGGTGGCCAGCATCCACGACCGCGTCGTGTTCAAGCAAGCCGGTCTCGACCAGCGCGTGCAGTACGACAACCACCTGCGCAAGAGCCTGATCGACCATTTTTACCGCAACGACGCGGCGCTCGACGACGTGGTCGCCACACGGGCGGAAGAACTCGGCAGCTTCGTCCACAGCGCGTACGAAGCCAAAGTCCGCCGCAACCCCGACCGCATCCAAATCCAACTCAGCCGCGAAGGCCAAGTCGGCGAGCACACGCTCCGCATCACCAAGGGCGTGACGCTCGAAGCGGGCAGTTCCACGCTCGAAATCGCCTACCTCCTCGAAGGGCTGCCGGCCGGGCAGACGCTCCACTTCGCACCGGAACTGAATTTCGCCGGGCTTCCCTCGGGCGCGGACGACCGCTACTTCTACGACGGCGCGGGCAACCGGCTCGGCCAACTCGGCCACCGGCTCGATCTGCACGAGGCCCAGTCGCTCGGCATGGCGGACGAGTGGCTCGGCATCCAGGTCGCCCTTTCGGCCAACCGCCCCACCAACTTTTGGACCTATCCGGTCGAAACCGTGAGCCAGTCGGAAGGCGGTTTTGAACTCGTCCACCAGTCCGTCGTTGTCCAGCCCCACTGGTACGCGCAGGGCGACGCCGCCGGCACCTGGAGCGTCACGCTTCAACTGGCGATCGACACCAAACTCGCCGAAAGCCGCCTGCCCCAAGCGGAAGCGGCAGTCAGCTAAAGACTTTCGCTACGAATGAAGCCGCGCGGGCGCGGCCAACGCCGCCCAGTCGACCGGCTCGTCGCTTTGCAGGGCTTGCCAGGGGATGGAGGCGAGCACCGGGGGCACGGCGCGGGCGGCGATTTCGGCGCGGTTGCTGGCGGCGCTGGCGTCGGGGATCGGGCGGACTTCGTTCAGCACGATGCCGGCCGCGTCGAGGCCTTCGCGGAAGGTGCTGGCCGTGATGAGCGTTTGCAGCGTTTGGTTGATCGTGCCCAGTACGTTGGGAGCGACGACCACCAGCGGATAGCCGAAGTCGTAGGCGAGATCGGCGTTGTAGTCCTCGTCGCTCAGCGGCGACATCAGCCCCCCTGCCCCTTCGACGAGTACGATGTCGGAGCGCTCGCGCCAATAGTCCAGCCCACTGCGGAGCAGCTTGGGATCGACGCGCTGGCCTGCTTCGCGGGCCGCTAGATGCGGCGCAAGCGGGGCAGCGAAGCGTTGCGGGCAGACGTGTTGCAATTTGCCCGGCCGGCCAGCCGCGTTCCAGAGCGTGACGGCATCTTCCGAAACGAGCTTGCCGCGCTGCATCAGGCATCCGCTGGCGACGGGCTTATAAACGCCGACACGCAGCCCGGCGGCCGCGAGCGCTTTGGCAACGAGCGCCGCCACGTAGGTCTTGCCGACTTCGGTGTCGGTTCCGGTGATGAAAAGTCCGCGTGTCGCCATCGGCTGACTACTCGGCTGGGTCCGCGTAGTAGAGCACAAGCCGGCTTTGCGGCGTGGGGCCGTCGAAGCGCAGCTCCAGAGCGTCTTCGTATTCCACCGGCGCAAGCTGCAAATAGCGCCACGAAAAGCCTCCGGCGCGGCCGCTCAGGTGCGTGCGGAAATCGCCCATGCCGTCCGACGCGCCGAGGAAGCGTTCGTAGCTCGCCTGCACCCACGCCGGTTGCGGTTGGCCGTCCACCGTGAGCCGGTCGATGCGCGCCGAGCGCGAAGCATCGAGGTTTTTGTGTTGTTGGACCAGCGCCACCAGCCGGCCATGCCCGTCGAGGCGCACGCTGCCGAGATTTTCCCCCTGCTCAAAGTGACCGCGCAGCCGGAGCATCTTTTCATATTGGCGTTTGGTCGCTTCCTCGTGGGCGGGTCGGTACGAGGCGGTCAGGTCCAGCCCCGCGATTGGCTTTGCGCCGCGATTACGGGCGGTGATGGTGAGGCCGCGCTCGAACGGAATGGCGATCCGCGAGGCGAAGCCGGGGTCGCGGGCACTGATGAGGTAGTTCGCGTGTCGGTGGCGATCGTGGACCGGCGCGAAGAGATAGCGTGCCGGCGCGGCGACCGAGGGTTTTTCCTCGCCATCGACGCGGACTTCGAGCCACAGGTCGTCGGTGTGGAGCAGGTCGTTCGCCCCCTCGAGATGCAGCCACTCGACGAGGCCGGTGCCGTCGATGCTCACCAGCGGCAGCGAACTGCCGGCTGCGAGCATTTGCTGCGTCGTGCTCGCCCGCTCATAGGGGCCGAGGTAGCGCAGCGTGCCGTAGCGCTGATGATGGCGGCGGTATTCCAGCGCCGGCTCCCAGCCGCGCGGCAGCGTCTCGTCGCCGGTGTAGGACTCGATCGGCAAATCGTCCGGCACTCGGACCGCGTCGATCCAATACTCGCCCGGCTTGCCGTCGTGGAGCACGATCTTAAGGCTCTTGGTGTAGGGCAAGTATGTCAGCAACGGCTGATCGTCTTCCGCGATGCGCGGCGCGATACCCAGCAGGTCTTCTACATTTCGCTCGATGCGCGGCTTTTCCTCGCCGTCGAAGTAGAAGGCGAGCTTGCCCGCGTGGTTCGGCGGCACGATCCGCACGACCGCGCCCGGGCCTGCGAGTTCGGCGAGGACTTGCTGCTCGCTGCCGGTGGCCTCGGCGGTGACGGCCTGCGAGCGGAGGCCATCCTGCACAGCGACCTGCTCGGGATTCATGAGCCGATTGACGACCACCTCCGCCGCCGTCGGCTCGAACTGTTGCCACACCGACGGGCCTTGGCCGGCGGCGTGTTCGAGCACGCGCAGGTTGCGGAAGCGGTCAATGCCGCCGTGGTCTTGAAATCCGATCCAGCCCGCCGGGCGGCGGTGTTTGAGTTCGGGGTGGCGTGCAGTGTTAGAGTGCTGCACCAACTCGCCGTTGATCCACGCGCTAATCATCGGGCCGTCGGCTTTGATGGTGACGTGGTTCCACTCATGCGGCTGATCGGCACGGGCGGCCGGCGGGACGTTGCCGTAGATCGCCATCAGCGCGTGCTTGTTGAGGCCGGGGGAGTTTTGTAGTTGCAGCTCCATCCCTTCGGACGACGGCCAGCCGCTCCGCCCGGTGCGGATGCCGATGCCGGAGTTGTCCCCCTGCTCGATCAAGTACTGGAGCGAGAAGGTAAAATTGCCGAACTCCTTTTCCGTGCGCAAGTAATTCCCGCCGCGGCCGCGTTTGACCAATTCGCCCTGTTCGGCGTGCCAGGCGTTTTTGTTGCCGGGGGTCCACCATCCGTCGAGATTCTCGCCACTGAAAATCGACTCGCCCGCCGGCTCGCGAAGCTGCAAACCGCGCAGCCGCGCCTCGCCGCCGGAGGTATTGAGCACCAGCCCAAACCGCAAGCCCGCCGGAACTTTGATGATGGCCGTCCCGCCGTGGGATTCGATGCGGAGGGTGCCGCCGTCGTAGCGAATTGTGGCGGGATGGAACGTTTGAGGTTCGACGTTGTTCGTCGCGAGCCGATGGTACTGCTTCTGCTCTTGCCCTTTGCTTTCGGTCGTGAAAACGGTGCGGGCTTCTTTCGCGGAAAAGATCAGGCGCACGTCGCCCTCGGCCAGCGCGCCGCGCGGATCAGGCGGCAAGGAGACTCCCAGCGCGGCCGAGTCGTCGGCCACCGACCACTCGAAGGCCAGTTCGAACGCGCCAAAAGTGAAGCCGGAGACGAGCGGGGCGGCGTCGACCGCGCCGACGAGCGTGCCGCGCTCGATCTGCCAGCCTTGCGTCCCCTCGGCTCCGTAGCCCCAACCGAGCAGCGAGTCGGGCCGCAGCAGTTTTAGTGCGGGCCGCTCGTCGGCCTGCGCCGCGCCGGGGAGCAATAGGCCAATCAGCAGCGCGAGGCGAAGAAGTCGGGGCATGTCGCGGTTCCTGCTTGCAACCAATCGACGGGTGCGCGCCCGCTGCGGAACGTGCCGGTCCGCGCGGCAGTGACCGGTCGCGTTGAGCGAGCACAAAAACGCAGGGAGGAAGGAAGCGTAGGAGGGCTTTTTTGTGGTGGAGGACGAAACCGGGGGCTTCCGCTTTGCGGTGCGCCGTGCGCCACCCGCCGCATCGCAGTGCATCCCCGCCACGGCTTGAAAAAATCAAAATCCCAAAAATTCTTCGAGCGCTTCGCGCATCACGGCGGCATCGGCCTCGACGCCGGTCCACAAAGCGAAGCCGATGACCGCTTGGTTCACCAGCATCCCCAGCCCATCGAGCGTTACGCAGCCGCGCGCGGCGGCGTCGCGGAGCAGCCGGGTTTGGGGCGGGTTGAACACCACGTCGGCGACGACCAACTCAGGGCGAAGCGTGCTTACGTCGATCGGCACACGTGCGTCGGAGTCACCCAGCCCGATCGACGTGGCGTTGATCAGCACTTCGGCTTCCTGCGGCACTTGGTAATCGCCGTCGAGCACGACGAGTTCCGTCTCCACCCGCTCGCGGAGCAGGTCTACCAGGCCTTGGCCGCGCTCGGCGGTGCGGTTGACGACGGTGATGTGGGCTGCGCCGCTCAGCGCCAGTTCGACGGCGATTGCCCGCGCCGCGCCGCCGGCGCCGAGGAGCACGATGCGCTTGCCGGCCGGGTCGGTCACGTCCCGCAAGGACTGCACAAAGCCTTTGCCGTCGGTGTTTTCGCCGATGAGTTTGTCGTCGACGCGGTTGACGCAGTTGACCGCCCCCATCAGCCGCGCCGCTTCGCTCAGTTCGTCGAGGTGCTCGATCACGGCGACCTTGTGCGGGATGGTGAAATTGGCCCCCTTAAAGCCCATCGCACGCATACCGGCGAGGGCGTCTTGCAGATCGGCGGGCGCGACTTCGAGCGTCAGATACCGCCACGCCAGCCCGGCCCGCTCAAAAGCCTTCTCCATCATGTATTGCGTCGGGTTGCCGGCCACCGGCTGGCCCATGCAGCAGCAGATTTCTTGAAGCGATTGACTCACCACAGCCGCAAAGCTCTTCTTTCTCAAGACGGGAAACCGAAGGCAAAAACGAGGCGGTTCTATTCTGACCGCGCCGCCGGCAGATTGCAACGCTCCGCCCCGCCAGCACGCGCCAAGCCCAAGCCGCGCCAATGACTCGGCTACCCTGGGAGCGGCTCGGCTAAACTGGCTGGGGGCGGGGGGCTATAATGGCCGCATGTGGCGTCACCCCTTGCTTAGCTTATTGTTTGTCGCGACGGTTGCAGTTGATCTGGTGCTCGTGCCCGTCGGCTTCCCCGGTCACAGCCTTCTGCTTCTGATCCTGTATGGGTTTCTGCCGGTCAGCTTCCATCCGTCCAGCATTCAGCTTCTGATGCAGATCGGCTTTCTGCTTGGACAGGTGGGCGTGCTGGTGACTTGGCTGACGCTGGGAACCAGTCCTTGGCTATTGCGCTGGTCGGGGATCGTTGGCCTGCTTGCGATCGCCTCTGCCTTCCCGGGCCCAATCGGAGAGGTCGCCACGGTCGCCTTTCTTTATGGGGCGTTCATCGCTCTGATGCTGCTCGTGTGGCGGCTGAAAGGTTATCGTTGGTGCCAGCTTGCCGAATATCCGGCGCAGAGGCCGGGGCTTCATTTTTCCTTGCGAAGCTTGCTCGGCGTCACGCCGATCGTGGCGATCGTGATAGTCCTGGCGCGATCCCTGCCGTCCGAGTTTCTGTTGGCCTTTGCGGCGTTCAGCATGACGCAAGGAGTTATTACGGGGGCCGCTGTATGGATCTTTGGTGGAGCCTATCTGTCGCCAGTTCGGCTTGCGGCACTGCCGTCCGTGGCACTAGCCTCCTGTGGCTGCGTTGCGCTCCTTCTTCCTTCGCTCGCAGGCATTGCCCGACCAGATTTTCTGCCAGTGGCCGTTCTATACCTGCTCCAAGCCCTCGTGCTAATGGCGTGGCTTGGCACCGCGCGCATGGAAGGGCTGCGCATCGTACGATCGCGGCCGAGCACGTCTGAATCTGCCGGCGCGTCGTCCATCGTGCCCGAGTCGGTGACAGTGGAGTGATCGCTCGATGAAGCCCGGCGGCAAAGTGTTGATCTGCCGCGCGTGAAGCGGTAGATTAGCGCGCCGCGCGGTCTGGCGTTCGTGATGCAGCGGTGCGGCAAGGGGTTGTGGGCCGAGCGAAGGCGAAACCTGCGGGGCGCGCTGCATGGCCGTTTCGGGCGGATTTCTCGGGTTTTTTGAGCAAAACGGCGCGGCGTGCGGGGCGCGCGCCTCGTTGTTCTGAGTGGCGCGATGCGGCAACAGGCGTTCGGCAAAGAGGTTGCGCGACGGGGCGCTTGGGCGCATCTGAAAAAGCGCCTCAAAATGTCTCAAAGCGCCTCATGCCGCCCGCGACGGCGGTGTGTTAAGGCGTCCACACGCGCGGCGCAACCGCCGACGATGCGCTGCCGTTGCGGCGGGCTTTGATGCGGACATAGGGAGCGACATAGCGGCTGCGGTGGGCGAACGTGCCGCGCGGCGCGTCGGGGTCGGCGTGGAGCGGCTCAACCAGATCTTCGATTGCAAAGCCCGCCCGACAGAGGCCGCCGAGCAGGTCTTCCCAGCGATGGAGAAATTCGAGCGTTCCCTCCTCGCGGTGGCGACTGCCCACGACCGGCGGCAGCGGCCCCTTGCGGTAGTACGGCTCGATGAGTTCGTAGCCGCGCGTGCTCGGCTCGGTGCCGGTTTGCAGACTGACGGGCGACTTGTGCTGACAGATATACAGCCCGCCCGGCGTGGTGACGCGGGCGACTTCACGATAAACCGCCCGCACGTCGGGCAAGTAACAGGTGCTCACCGGCTGAATCACGAGGTCAAAACTGCTGGCGGCGAGCATCGACAGATCATCCATCGACGCTTCGACCGTTTGCAGTTCCAAGCCCCGCTCGCGCGCCACTTGGCGGTCGAGGGCGAGCATCGCGGGACTGAGATCGACGACCGTGACGCGCGCTCCGGCGGCGGCGTAAAGCGGGCCTTGGCGTCCTCCGCCCGCCGCCAAGCAGAGCACGCGCTGGCCGGCGATGCTGCTGCCGAGCCAGCCGAGCGAACCATCGACCGCCGCAAGCGGGTTTTTGAATTCCTCATCGGCGGCCGGCTGCGTGAAGCGGTCGCGGCGCTCGACGCGCGCATCCCACGCACGGCGGTTCTGGGCAACGGTGGCGTGACTGGGCGGCGGCTCGTCCGCGTTCATGGTCGATTCTTGCAACGAGGACCTGCACGGCAGAAAGGAGCGAAACGCCATTATCCGCTGGCGGCGCGCGGCGCTCAACGCTCGTTCGACTAGATCGCTGCAGCGTCGCCGATTCGCTCCGCGAGTCAGACCAGAGGGCTTTCCTGGCGTGAGTCGCCAACGCGGGAGCGGCGAGCATTGCTCGCCGGCTAAACGGGGTTGGGGCGAGCAGAGTCGGCTTGCTACCGGCGGCGTAGTCGCCGCGCGCCGGCTAGAGCGCCGATCGCCACCGCGAGCAGTGCGAGCGTCGACGGCTCCGGCACGCCGCCAGCGGCGGCGGTGGGCGTGAAAACGCGGATCGTCATGCTGTTGAAGTCGGGGATGTACGCGAGTTGGCCGCCGTCGGGACCGGCAAAGGGAGCAAACGGACTGCTGCCGGCGAGATAGGCGATTTCGCCGGAAAACGCTTGCGAATCGAAGGGAAAGATGCCGCCGGAGTCGGGCAGTTCAAACAGACCGCCGCTGCCGGTGAGGAACAGATCGCTCTCGCCGTCGGAGGCCAGATCGAACGCCGCCGCGAGTCCGCTGGCGAGTTGGTCGGAGCCGGTGACTTGCAACTGCGCTCCTGCGGCGTCGAGCGTGAGACGGTAAATGTCGCCGGTGAAGTTGATGAAGTCGCTGGTGACGCTTTCGACATACACCAGATCGCCCGCCGCATCGAAGGCGATCCCGCCGGTGAAGCCGGCCGTGTTGGCGAGCGTGGAGGTGCTCACGGCGAGCGGATCGATCTGCAAGACGCTGCCGCCAAAGTCGGCGTTGCTCACCACAATTTGCCCGCTGCCCGGCCGCACCGCCACGTCGTCGATAAAGGGAACGGTGCCATTGGGAAGCAGCGAAGTCTTGTTACCGGTGCTCAGGTTGAGTCCATAGAGCGTTCCGGCTCCGACGGCTTGGTCGGTGACGAGCAGCCGGTTGCTGGCGGGGTCGACGGCCATGCCGCCAATCGAAATCGTCGAGCTGTCGTTGCCGACGAGCGTGGTGAAAGTGGAGACATTTCCGGCGGGGTCCACGCGGACAATGCGGGACTGGTTCACGGGGTTGAGAAAATCGTTCCCCTCGGCGACATACAGATTGCCCGTCGAGTCATACGCCAGCGCGGCCGCTCCACGAAATCCGGAGACGCCGGAGAGGTCAATCGTCAACTCGTTGTAACCCACCGGCGCCGCCAGCGCGGCTGAGACCGGAAGCGAAAGAGTGACGGCAAGCAAAGCGATGGCAACGCGCTGCCCGCGAAGGAAGTGAATACACATGGTTGGATCTCCAAGGATGGTGCAAAGGGACTCAATAGCCGGCGAGCGTTGCTCGCCGGCTATTTACGCTGGATGACTGCAACAGGAAAACCGCGTTAAAAGGCGGACTGGTCGACAACTTCGCCTTTGGCGCGCGTGCAGAGCGCCCCGAGCGTTTGTTCGTCGATCGAGTCGGATAAAAAGTGGACCGAGCCGTCGGCGAGCAGCGTTTGTGCTCCGCCGGGGTGGTCGCTGAACATTTCGTTGTTGGCGTGGAGGTTGATCTTTTTGCCTTGCTCAAAAATGTTTTCGCCGTTAGCCCACTGGCCATCGAGATACATGCTGCCGCCCCCCGCGCCGCGGCCGGTGTCTTCGGCGACGATGATGGTGTTCGTGGTGCCGTCGCGGATTGCGCTAAACGGGATGCCGCGTTCCCAGATCAGACAGCCATTGTCGACCGGCGAAGTCATGGCGCGACCGAACATGCCGCCATAGTCGATCGCCCCCAGTCCATCCTCGGTGCGCGAGCCGCGGCGCTCGCCGTGGTAGCGCGTCGTGCTGGGGCAGATGTAGTTGGGGATGACCGTACTGGCGGCTTCGTGATTCGCCGGGTCGTCGTAGCCTTTGGAGGTATCGAACTGGGCGTAGACGTTCGCCTGCTCCATTTGCGGCAGGATCAGCAGCGACCAGGCGAGCTGCGGCTTCGTTTTGTCCGATGAAGGATTCCGCTTGCCAAGACAGCCCGGCGGGAACGTGCGATGGGCGCTGTGATAGTTGTGCAGCGCCAGCCCGATCTGCCGCAGATTGTTTGAGCAACTCGTCCGCCGCGCCGCCTCGCGCGCCGACTGCACCGCCGGCAAGAGCAGCGAGATGAGCAGGCCGATGATGGCGATCACCACCAGCAGTTCGACCAGGGTAAAACCGTGTAGGCCCCGGGCGCCACTGCTGGCTTGCCCAGCAGTGTCCTTTGGTCTGTGTGGTTTGCTTTCAGTTTTGTCGCAGAGCCGCGCCCCGAGGGAGCGTTGTCCTGCAAAGCCGACAGGTCGTCGGTAGGCCG
>CAYZVT010000161.1:0-9958 GCA_964481585.1 uncultured Pirellulales bacterium | reverse complement strand
GCACTGCTGGACAAGCCAGCAGTGGCACCCAGCACTCGGCCGCTGCCGTGAAAGGCGCTTCTAGCGGCGTTCGATCGAGACGCAGATGCCGCCGGCGCGGAGGGCTTTGTGGACGCGGGTGAACCAGAGTTCCTTTTTCCAGTGCAGCCCGAGTTCCTCGCAGATTTTCATCAGTTCGCGGCGGTTGTAGGTGCGGCAGCACCACATGCGGCTCGTCCACGCGCCGGAAAAGTTGTCTTCGGTCGCCAAGAGCAACATCCGTCCCCCCGGTTCGAGCACGCGCGCCAATTCGCTCAAGCCGGTGCGCGGGTCGGGGAGATGTTCGAGCACGTAGCCGCACGTCACGCAGTCGAACGTACGGTCGGCGAACGGAAGCCGCGTCAGATCGGCGGTGACGTAGCGCGGGCGGTCGCTCTTGAGCCGCACGCGCGCGCGGCGCAGCATTGGCGTCGAGAGATCGACGCAGGTCAGTTCCGCCCGTGGATCGGCGTACTTGATGACATGCTTGGCGAGTTGCCCCGCGCCGCTGCCCACATCGAGAATCCGCCGCGCGCCGCGCAGATCGAACGAGCGGGTGCGCAACATGCGGTCGCCGAGCGGCTCGTGCAGCGAGAGCTTGCTACAGGTCGCCAGCAGCGCCCCCTGCGGTCCGCCGTAAACGCTCCGCACCTTGTCGCGATAGTCGTTATAGCTGAGCCGCCGGATCAGGCGGTTCTCCACCAGCCGGTTGAAGATCTTCGGCCGCGCCTTTTTATCCTTCATAGCCGGAACGGGATCTCGTGAGGTCAGCATCGGGCGAAGCAACTGCAGGAGAAGTCGAAGACGGCCAGAGGCGTCCAATATGGCCCACTCGCAGCCGCTTCGCAAGGGCGCGAGGTCCAGCGAAAGTATACGAACGACGGCGGCACGAGCCAACGGGGGAAAGCGGCGTAGCGGCCGCTCCGGCGTTTTCCTAGAGCATGCGGGAAGCCGGTGGAGAGCAGTCAGCGATCAGCGGTCAGCAATCAGCGGTCAGCAAAACACGCCCTTCCCGCGCAGGCGGGAATCCCGTACCCGCGCGTGCCAATCCCTCTGCCGCCTGATGGCTGATCGCTGACCGCTGACCGCTAAATATACACGCGGCGATTGTAGATGTACCACTCCAGCACCAGCACGACCAGCGCTCCGCTGAGGAGCCACTTCCACAGCTCGCGCCGTCCGGCCACGAGGCCGCGCTGGCCTTCGACCTCGACAAAGCCGATCTGCACGCTTGCCGTGCGGGGGGCGAGGTTGCTCTCGTTGCGGTCGAGCAGATTCACAGCGAACCGCCGCGTGGCCTGGTTCTTTTCGCGGAGTTGGTAGACCCCAAGCTGGGTCGTGCCGGAGAAGTGAACCGTACCGGTACGGTCGGCGGCAACCGCTTCAGTTTGCCCATCGGGCCGGCGCACTGCCAGCGCGGCGTCTAGGGTGGTTGGTTTAAGCTGCACGACTTCGCCCGGCCGCGCGCCGAGGCTGCCGCCGGCGAGCGACTGCCCGCCGAGATACTGCAGCGCGTTAAGTATGAACGTCGGAAAGCTCAGCCGCAGCGGCCAGTTGGTGTTCGCGTACTTCTCGCCGGCTTCGGTCTGGCCGACCAGCTCAAAGCCCACGACCACATCTTCAAACCCGCCGCGCGGGGCGATGGCCATGATTGGACCTTGGTGCGAATCGACAAGTACTTCGCTTCCCGGCGGGGGGCGGAGTACGAGACTCTCGGCGATCTCGACATTGCCCAGCTCGATGAGCTGCATAAGCGGATGAGCACGGTCGCTGTCGATGATCTGCGGCGCCGGCACCCTCTCGGCCTGGGCGGTTTGCCAGCCGCTCGTCGTCGGCGGAAGCCGGCCGAAAAAAAGCGTGTTCGACTGCGGCATCGCCGGCGGCCGGCATTGGTCGTAGAGGATGAGGTCGTAGTAGCCGGCGATCGCGTTCTGCTGGTAATCGTCAGTTTTTAGCGCGCTGGGCGGCACGACGTCGATCTCGGCCAGTTCTTGCGCCTTTTGCGTGGCGAGCGCCAACTGCAGCGGATCATTGCCCGGTGTGACGAGCAAACCCCGCGCGCGGCGTGGGCGGTCGAGCACCGCGTAGGCCACGTTGTCGAGCGGCAGCGCGTCGCGGCTGCGCAGTTGGAGCCGCAGAACGCCCGCGTCGGTGTCGGCCAAGTCGAACACGATGCCCCGCGTCTCGCCCGCCGGTATCGCCGTCTCACTGGCGTCAATCAGCGCGTCGTCGAGATAGAGTTCGGCAACGAGGTTCGCATCAGCCTCGCTAAAATTCTCTAGCTCGGCGAAGACTTGCTGCTGGTCCGGCTCCGACTGGTGCGGGCGGGTGCTAAAGGCAATGATCCCATAATTCGTCGCGCGGGGGCTTCCGATGGGCACGAACGTCGGCGTGAGATTTCCTAATGAAAAACCCTGCACGTCGGGAAAACGGCCGTCGCTGAAGATGAATAGCTCGGCCGGCAGTGCGTCGGCCACCGCCACGTCGTTGGCGTCGGTCGCCATGCGGCCAGGATTGGCCAGCCCGGCCGCCAGTTGCAACGCGCTCACGAGCGACGTACTCCGCGCGGTCGGCTCGATTGCTTCGACCGCGCGCCGCAGCTCGCGGCGATTGTCGGTGAACGCCTGCATCACTTGGGCGTCGGCGGCGAAGCTGATGACCATCGCTTTGTCGCCGGAGGCCATCTGGTCGATCAGTTCCGCCGCCTTGCGTTTCGCCTCGGCCAAGCGCGTGGGAGCCACATCGGTCGCCGACATGCTCGCCGAATTGTCGATGACGAAAATCAGCCGCTCGCCTTGCAGCGTATAGCTTTGCCAGCCCGGCCGCAGCAGGGCGAGGATCGCGATTAGAATCAGCAGCAATTGCAGAAACAGCAACAGGTTTTGCCGCAACCGCTGCCAGATGCTGTTGACGTGCAAATCTTCAATCGAGCGGTGCCAGAGATAGGTGCTCGGCACCTGGAGCGGCTGGCGCTTGAGCTTGAGGAAGTACAGCGCCACGATG
Source organism: uncultured Pirellulales bacterium (assembly GCA_964481585.1). Classification (GTDB taxonomy): domain Bacteria; phylum Planctomycetota; class Planctomycetia; order Pirellulales; family CAYZVT01; genus CAYZVT01. The sequence goes on along the minus strand of CAYZVT010000161.1, from coordinate 6,937 downwards.
GCCGGCGGAACCGCCAGCAACACGAGCCATTGCCACCAGGCGAGGGTATTGATGAGGCTCATCCGCGCACCAAGCCTCGCTGACGGAGGTATTGGCCGACGAGTTGCTCGACCGGCGTTTGGTTGTTGACGAGCAGGTAGTTCATGCCGCGCCGGGTGCAAAACTCGCGTGCCCCGCCGACGAAGGCCGCGAGTGTCTGCTCGTAGCGCTTCAGCAACGGCGCGCTGACAGTAATCTCGGCCACGTCGCCGTCTTCCGAGTCGACCAGCCGCAGATCGCCTTGTAGGTCGGGGTGCAGTTCCTCCTCGGCCAAGACCTGAATCACGTACACGTCGAGCTTCTGCGCGAGCAGGTAGCGCAGCGCCGTTTCGTACCCGTCTTTGTCCATCAGATCGCTAATCAGCACCACGATCCCCTGCCCCGCATTGCGGATCGAAAAATTCTTGACCCCCTGGGCGAGCGAGGTCGTTTCGCCGGCGTCGAGGTGTTCGAGGTACTGGAGCATCCGCCAGGTGCTGCGCCGTCCACGGAAGACGGGGCTGGCCACGCGGGCACTCTGGCCGAGTGTTTCGATGCGGACACGGTCCGCTTTCACTAGCCCCACAAAGGCGAGCGACGCGGCAAGCTGTTTGGCGTAGTGCAGCTTCGTCGGCTCGCCAAAACTCATCGACGCGCTGGCGTCGATCAGCGCGTAGAAGTGCAGATCTTCCTCTTCCAAAAACATCTTCAAAAACAGCCGGTCGAGCCGCGCGTACATGTTCCAATCGACGAACCGCAGATCGTCGCCGGGCACGTAGTTGCGAAAGTCGGCGAACTCGACGCTCTGCCCCTTGCGCCGCGACCGTCGCTCGCCCTTCATCCGCCCGCGAAAGACCTTGCGCGTCACTAGCTCCAGACGCTCTAGTTGCGCCATCGCTTCGGGACTCAGTAGGCGAGAGACGTTTGAATTCATCGACTCATTTCCAAAGCAAAAAGTAACACGTCCGCAGCGGGGCGGGGCGCAGCGGTCAGCGATCAGCAGTCAGCACAACCCGTCCCTCCGCCCTCCGCCCTCCGCCTTCTTCCGCCTCGGGGGCTTCCGCTGTCGCGGTGCGCCGTGCGCCACCCGTCGGTGCGCCCTGCCGCCCTACCGCGCACTTGCGGTTTGTTCCGCTTTCTCCGGCATTTTTTCCAAGATTTCTAGCAACACTTGATCCGGCTCGACGCCTTCGGCTTGGGCTTCGAAGTTGAGGATTACGCGGTGCCGCAAGGCGGGCAGATAAACGCGGCGGATGTCTTCGAAGCTGACGTTGTAACGCCCGCCGAGCAGTGCCCGCACCTTGGCCGCCAGTGCGAGCGTCTGCGCGCCGCGTGGGCTGCTCCCCCAGCGCAGGTATTGGTTCGTGATCGGCAGCGCGTACTCGCCGCCCGGATGCGTGGCGAGCGTGAGCCGCACGAGATAATCCTGCACATGGGGAGCCAGCACGACCTCGCGGACGAGTTGCTGCCACTGGAGGATTTCCCGCCCATCCATGACTTGTTCCGGCTCGACCTGCGCGCCGCGCGTCGTGCGGTCGATGATCGTGCTCAATTCCTGCTTCGTCGAGTAGCCGACGACGAGCTTGAAGAAAAAGCGGTCGAGCTGCGCTTCGGGCAGTGGATAGGTGCCTTCCTGCTCAATGGGGTTTTGCGTCGCCATCACAAAGAACGGGGCGTCGAGCTTGCGAATCTTGCCGCCCACGCTCACTTGCCGCTCCTGCATCGTTTCGAGCATCGCCGACTGCGTCTTGGGCGTGGCCCGGTTGATTTCGTCAGCCAGGCAGATTTGCGTGAAGATCGGCCCTTGCTGGAACTCGAAGATGCGTTTGCCGTCGGGCGTTTCCACCACCATGTTCGTGCCGAGAATATCGGCCGGCATCAGGTCGGGCGTAAACTGGATACGCGAGAACTTCAAATCGAGCGTCTGCGCGAGCGAGCGCACGAGGAGCGTCTTGCCCAAGCCCGGCACGCCTTCGAGCAGGCAATGCCCGCCAACAAACAGGCAGGTCAGCACGCCATGCACGATCTCATCGTGCCCGACGATCACCCGTCCCAATTGCTCTCGCACGGCGGTATAGCGAGCGACGAACTGCTCGGCGCGCTTCTGCATCGAATCGGCAACACTCATCGACGTTCCTTTGCTTGAACTGGTTGCAATGCTTTTTTGGGGAGGATGTGGGCTACTACTTGCGATCATCGCGCGCGCGGCGCTTGGCTTTCAGCAGCCGTTCGGTGTACGACTCTTCGGCTTTCTCCGGCGCGATCGGCTGTTGCTTGGGCGGCCTGGGCTTTTCGGCCTGCGGCGTCGCGGCAGCGGTTTGGAGCGGCTCGGGATCGGCGCTTTCGGTCGTACTTGGCTCGAAGCGGACGGCGCGGCGTTTTTCTTCAAGCTGGTCTGCCACGGCGGCCTTGCTGCTGCGCAGCCGGCTCATGGTCACATCTTCGGCCGGCGCGGGTTCGCGGCGCAGCACTTTGTCGCGCGCGGCGGCGAGCATCGGCGGCAGCCAGCTGAGATCGAGTTGCACGCGGCGGTTGAAAACATCGGCCAAGAAGACGCAGGCTGCGATCAGCACCAGCAGCGGCCAGACGTCCTGGTGCGACGTGGATTTCTCCATATCCCGGCGGAAGGGATCGACCTGCAGCAGCGATTCGAGCCGCGTTTGCCCCTGCGGCAAGGCGTCTTCTTGCACGTCAATCACCGCGCCGGGTTCGCCCCCTTGGGGAACGACCGAGGCCAGCGCGTCGAGCAGCGCCAGGTTTGTCTCATGGTCGCGGAACTCGTCCGAGTAGGGCACATCAACGCCCGTCCGCAGCGGCGCGCTGCCGGAGCCGGGATTGATCGTGACAAAGTAGCTGCCGGACTGGTCGGCGTCGAACTGGCCGACGTAGCGGCCGGGAGCGGTTTGGCGGATTTTTAGGTCGCGGGGCTTCATATCCGGCCCCAGGACGCTCCCCTGCATGGCGAGGAAATTGAGAAACTCGTCATCCTTGTCGAGCGCGGTGATGACGACGGTCCCCTGGCCTTCCTCGACGCTGCTGGCGAGCGAGAAATTGCCGGCGTCATCGGTCGGCCGCATCGACCAGCGGACCATTTGGCTAAAGAACTTGTCGTAATCTTCCCAGCCGGTCCAATCGCTTGCCCAACGCGCGCCGGCATCGGTGGTAAAGGCGACGGCTTTGCCCAGCCCATAGGTCCAACTGGCGAGCAGCGTCGCGTTCTCGTCTCCCTTCGGCCGGGGCGACAGGAGCGAGACTTCCACGAGCGGGTTTTTCTTCACCGACGTGAGCACATAGCCGGTGATCGGCGGCAAAGGTTCGTCGGCGAGGCCCTTCATCATCTCGTGCGGAAACTTGACCTGGGGGCGCATCCCGCTTTTGTCTTCGTACACCAGCGGCCGCGCGATGCGGCGGGCTTCGCGCTGGTAGATGCGGGGCAGGGCTTTGGCGTCCTTGACGACGTAGTATTTGCCCCCCGTGACCGAGGCGATGCGCTGCATGACGTTGCTGCCGAGTATGCCATGCGAGCCGATGGAGACGGTTGTCACCCGCACCCCCGCTTGCTTAAAGCCGGCCAAGGTGTTGTCACGCGGCGGCGAGGGATCGCCGTCGCTGATGATAATCATGTGCTTCACCGCCGCGTCGGGCAGCTTCACGAAGCTGGCGAGCGCCATCCGCATCGACGGCTCGAAGTCGGGCATGTCGCCCGGCGCCATGCGGTCGAGCCGGGCGAGCATCTGGTCACGCAGATCGCCCACGCGCGCAAAGCCGGTCGGATGCCTCCACAGCCAGCGGTCGCCCGTGCCGTCGAAGTGGATCACGCCGCAGTAGTCATGTCCGCCCAGCGCGCGTAGCGCTTCGCGGGCGACGACCTTTTGCCAATAATTGCCCTGCGGCATTTCCGAGGCGTGCATCACCATCGCCAGCGCTCCGACCGGCACGACCTTCGGGTCCTTCACATGAAAATCGACCGGCATCGCCTCTTCAAGCTCGGTGTTGGCCCAACCGCCAGCGCCAAAACTATTCGGCCCGCCGAGCATAATCAGCCCGCTGCCCATCTGCTGCGTATTGCGGGCGAGCATCTCGATCTGCTCGTCGCTAAAGTGCGAAATCTGGTCCACTTGCTCGCCGCTGCTGCGCGGCACATTGGCGAGCACCACCGTGTCGTAGCGCTGCAAGTCGGCGAGACTGTGAAAGAGCTGGTCGCTCGGCATCACCGTGACTTCGAGATTCTCGCCCCGCAGACGATCGACGAGCAGATCGAACTGCCCCCGGTGTTCCCAATCCTCAATCAGCAGCACATGCCCGCGGCCGCGCACGTGGGTGAACGTGCTGGCCGCGTTGTTTTGCGGCATCGCGTCATCGGCCGGATTGTCGGGAACGAAGCGTGCTTCGTAAGTGTAAAAGTCGGGCTGGTCGATCTGCTGACGGATGCTAAAGACGCGCTTGCCCGGCGGTAGTTCGACTTCCTGCTCGGCCATCGTCGTCTCGCGCTCGCCCGTGCGGCGGACGATCCGCAGTCGGCCGCGCACCGCGCCGCCTTGTTCGCCGTCGGTCGTGTTGTTGAGCACGACCCGCAGATCGAAGGGCTGGCCACGGCGAACGTCATTCGACACGGTGAGCTTTTCGACCGCCACTTCGCCGCGTGCCGCCAGATGGATCGGCACGACATCAATACTCACGCCCGCGTCGGCCAGCGCTTGCGCCTGAGCACGCGCGTCGCCAAGCGTTTCATTGCCGTCGCTGACGACGACCACCCGCTTCGCCGAGTCGTGCGGAAAAAGCGCTTGGGCGAGTTTTAATGCGGCGGCAAGATTTGATTGCTGGCGGTCAAGCTGGTTTTCGCTCGTGGCCGGCAGCGGCACGTGCTCGTCGATCGGCGGGATTTCGACCGCCGCGTCCTCGCCAAACACGACCACGCCCGCCCGGTCGCGCTTCTCCTCCTTGCGATGCCGCGCGATCGAGGCGTTGATGTAATCGACCATTTCCTGACGCTGCGCGTCGGGCACGCTCAGCGATTGGTCGAGCAAGTAAATCACCGTCAGCCGGTCGTGCGTCCGCACCAACTGCGTCTCGGCCAGGGCGAGGATGACCAGCGCCATCACTACCGTCCGCAGTCCCAGCGCCAGCCAACGCCGCATCGAACCGAGGCCCGAGAGCGAGCGATAGCTCAGTACCCACAGCACGGGCAGCAAGAGCAGCCAGCTGAGGTGCCAAGGGCTATCGAAGGCCAAACGGTAAGGCAGCATGCCGGGGCTTCTTACAGGGCGATCCGTTGGACGCGGTGGTTATTCGTGTCGAGCACGACGATCTTGCCCTGATGGTCGCGGACCAGTGCCCAGGGGTTGTTGAATTCGCCCGGCCCCCGGCCGCTGGTGCCCCAACAGCCGAGCGAACGGCCGTCGAGCGTGAACTTCTGCACGCGGTTATTGCCGAACTCCACGACGTACAGATGCCCCTGGCCGTCGAGCACCAGATCATAAGGATAGTAGAGTTTACCCGCTTCGCGTCCGGACTGGCCCCAGATTTTCAGGAGCTTGCCGTCGGGGTTGAAGGCCTGGATGCGATGGTTGCAGGCGTCGGCGACCCAAATCTGGTCGTGCTCGTCGATCGCCAGGTTTTGCGGCCGAATGAACTGTCCCGGCTCCGATCCGTGGCCGCCCCATTGAAGTAGGAAGCGGCCGTCGTGCGAGAATTTTTGGATGCGGTCGTACTCGCCATACTCGGCGATGTAGTAGTTCCCTTGGGAGTCCTCCACGGCATCGGTCACAAAGCCGAACTCCCCCGGCGCGTGGCCCATCTTGCCGCCGATCGTGCGATCTTCGAGCAGTTCGCCTTGGGGCGTGTACACGAGCATCCGGTAGTAGTGCGTGTCGGCGACGAGCAAATTGCCGTCGCGGCCGAAGGACAAGCCCGACGGGCGGCCGTTTTGGAAGGCGGGGGTTTGCCAGCCGCGCAGGAATCGCCCCTGGCGGTCGAAGACCTGAATCCGCGCGGTCATGTCGACAATGTACAGCAGCCCCTGGTCGTCAATCGCCATCGCGCGGGGCTTTTGCAGTCGGCCGTCGCTCAGCCCGCGCCGGCCCCAGACCGCTTCCGGCTCTCCCGGAGGCGATCCGCCCCAGGTGCATCCGGCAACGAGCGCCAGCCCTACCGCAACGAACAACAAACGATTCATGCGACCTGTCGCGCTTCCGCAAACGAAGAACGTGAAAAGATGCGAACCGGCGAGCGTTGCTCGCCGGCTAGGGGATTTGATTGAGAAAAGAATCTCCGGCCGATTGGCTCGCGATCGGTTATCATAGCAAAATTCGCCGGTGGTAGGGGGATCGGGTGGCGGGGGCGCACCGCGAGGAGCGGAAGCCCCCGGCCGAGTCGTGGTAGGGGGATCGGCTGGTCCGAGCGGGCCTTGACCCTGGCGCGCAAGGCCCGGTATAGTAACGTATTACGTGCCGCCGATGGCTGCTGCTGGACCGTTGCGCGGGGGTCTCGCCCGACCTCGGCAATGGCGATGTTCGACGTTTCTGCTCGCGCGACCTGCTTTGGGGGCGGCTCTGCACCTTGCTGCCATGTCTCCTTACCTGATTGATATCCGCAACGCCGAAGACTCGCGCGACGTCGTCCACCGGGCCGTGCAAGCCCTGGCCGAAGGCAAGCTGGTCGCCTTCCCGACCGAAACGGTCTACGGCGTGGCGGCCAGCGCCCGCGATGAGCGGGCAGTCGAGCGGCTGCTTGCCGCGACCGGACGCAGCGCCGACGAGCCGGTCACGCTGGCGATCAAAAGTGCCGAGCAGGCTCCCGATTACGTCGCCCATATGAGTCCGCTCGCCGGGCGGCTGGCCCGCCGTTGTTGGCCGGGGCCGGTGACGCTCGTGCTCGAAGATAGCCATCCCGACAGCCTGGTGAACCAGCTTCCGCCGGC
>CAYZVT010000160.1:0-9961 GCA_964481585.1 uncultured Pirellulales bacterium | reverse complement strand
AACCATTGATGGCCTGGATTCCCGCCTGCGCGGGAACGACGAAGATCACCCCGTCCCCTCGTCCCCCCGTCCCCTCGTCCCCCCGTCACCCTGTCCCCTCGTCCCCCCGTCCCCTCGTCCCCAATTCACCATCCACCATCCACCATTCAAAATCCCCTGGCCCGGCACAACCGTTACGATCGCGCGGCGGCGGGGCAAAATCTGCGGCACCGTCAGCGTTGCCGCCGCTTGCGCCGTTTCGTGAGCTATGTTTTTTTTGACCACGCCTGCGCAGCGTGTCCTCCCGCTCCAGGGACTCCCACCTTGGACGCGATCCTGCGCCGGCCCCCCAGCAGCCCGTGCCTACCCCGCGCACCGGCGGCCAACTTCCAACGGCCGCGCGCGCCGCGCCGAGAAGGATGAGACTTTCGTCATGGCCAAAATGCCCACCGCCAGCCTGACTTCCGCTTCGGAAAGTAAAGAAGTCGAGTTCGAGAACCTTAAACGGCGCATCCATAGCAAGCTGGTCGACAAGCTCGACCTGTCGCGCGTCGGCGATCTGGAAGGCGAAGTGCTCCGCCGCGAGATTCGGCTCGTCGTCGAGCATCTCTGCGACACCGAAGACACGTTCCTCAACCGCAACGAGCGCGAGCGGCTGATTGAGGAAGTACTGGACGAGACGTTCGGGCTGGGACCGCTGGAACTGCTGCTGAAAGACCCGACGATCAGCGACATTCTCATCAACGGCCCGAAGCACGTTTACGTCGAACGTGGCGGCAAGATGGAGAAAACGAGCGTCGTCTTCCGCGACAACAATCATCTGATGCAGATCATCGACCGCATCGTGTCGAAGGTCGGCCGCCGCGTCGATGAAGTTTGCCCGATGGTCGATGCCCGACTGCCGGACGGCTCGCGGGTGAACGCGATCATTCCGCCGCTGGCGCTCGACGGGGCGAGCGTTTCGATTCGCCGCTTCGGCGCGAATCCGCTCAAGCTGGAAGACCTGCTGAACTACAAGAGCATCACGCCCGAAATGGTGATGCTGCTCGAAGGGGCGATCAAAGCGCGACTGAACATCATCATCGCCGGCGGCACCGGCTCGGGTAAAACAACGCTGCTTAATACGCTCTCCAGCTTCATCTCGAACCACGACCGCATCATCACGATCGAGGACGCGGCCGAACTTCAGCTCCAGCAAGAGCACGTCGTCCGGCTCGAAACCCGCCCGCCGAACATCGAAGGCAAAGGCGCGATCACGGCGACCGATTTGGTCCGCAACGCCCTGCGTATGCGGCCCGAGCGAATCATCATCGGCGAATGCCGGGGGCCGGAGACGCTCGACATGCTCCAGGCCATGAACACCGGCCACGAAGGTTCGCTCACGACGATCCACGCCAACACCCCCCGCGACGGCATCGCGCGAATCGAGACGATGGTCATGATGGCCGGCTTTGAAATGCCGCTCAAAGCGATGCGGCAACAGATCGCCAGCGGCGTCGATCTGATCGTGCAAGCCAATCGTCTGCAAGGCGGGCCGCGCAAGGTGACGCATATTACCGAGATCGTGGGCATGGAACAGGACACGATCGTGATGCAAGACGTCTATCGCTACGTGCAAGACGGGATCGACGAAAACGCCCGCGCGGTCGGTCACTTCGAGGCAACGGGCATTCGGCCGACCTTCATGGGCCGGCTGGAATCGTGCGGCGTGCGCCTCCCGTCGAGCGCCTTCCGCCAACGCGTGATGATGCGCGACTAACAACCGCCTGACCTTACTCCAAACTACGCCTCACGGCGCGCCCGCGCCGCCAACTCTCGCCGAGCCGAACCCATGACTCCACTGCTTGTCGCCATCGCAGCCTTCATCGGCGTCGCCGCCTTGGTCGGAGGCGTGGCGATGCTCTTTCGCGGCGAGGCGGAGTCGCGCGCGGAGGATCGCCTGGATATGCTGACCGGGCTAAACGCGGCGGCGGCCGGCAAGGAGCTGCAAAAGAGCAGCGTGCTCGCCAGTCCGCTGGAAGACGCGCCCGATCTCTTTGGTCAGTTTCTCTCGCGGTTTCAAAACGTCTCACTGCTGTTTGAGCAAGCCGACACGACGCTCACGCCGTCGAAGTTTCTGGCGATCTCCGGCATCATGGCTGCGGCCGGCGCCGTGATGGTTGGCGCCGCGCGCCTCCATCCGGGGCTAATGCCGCTCGGAGGCATTACCGGCGGCGTAATGCCACTGTTGTGGCTCATCGTGCGTCGTCGCCGACGGCTGAATCGCTTCGCCCAGCAACTGCCCGACGCGCTCGAACTGATTGCCCGCGCGCTGCGGGCGGGGCATAGCCTGGCGGCGGGTTTTCATCTGGTCTCGGAAGAAATGAGCGAGCCGATCTCGGTCGAGTTCGGCCGTGTGTTCGAAGAACAAAACCTCGGCATTCCGCTCGAAGAAGCACTGACCGGCTGCACCGAGCGCGTGCCGAACCTGGACCTGAAGTTCTTTACGACGGCCATCATCCTCCAGCGGCAGACCGGTGGTGACTTGGCCGAAATTCTCGACAAGATCGGCCGGCTGATCCGCGAACGATTCCAGATTTGGGGCCAGGTGCAAGCCCTGACCGGCGAGGGGCGTCTGTCGGGCATTGTGCTGTTGGCCCTGCCGCCGGTGCTGTTCCTGACCGTCTACCGCATGAATCCCGACTACGTGATGATGCTGTTCACTGACGAGATGGGCAAGAAAATGCTCATCGGGGCGGTGATCTCGCAGATCGTCGGGGCGCTGGTGATCCGCAAAATCGTCAACATCAGGGTGTAACGAGCCGTGAATACCTTGCTCGCTGAATCGATGGACTTGTCCCGCTTCGTGCCGCTGGCGGTTTTTGGCATGTTTGCCGCCGCCGCCTGGTGGGTGCTCGAACGGCTTGCCGCCGGCAAGCCGCGTGCGGAGCAACGGCTGGAAGAGTTCCGCGATCCGCCGAAGCGCAGGCAGATGGCGAGCAAGGCGTCGGTGAAGAAAACCGACGCGATGACCAAGATGCTGGAAAAGGCCAGCCCCGCGCTCGCCAAGCCGCTCCAGCCCAAGAGCGAACTGGAAGCCAGCAAGCTCAAGCAACGGCTCGCCCACGCCGGTTTTCGTGGCGAAGCGGCGCCGAGCATTTATCTGGGCCTGAAGTTCGTGTTCCTGGTGGCCGGCTTCATCTTCGGCGGCGGCGCGATGCTCTTCAGCAAGGGGCTGGTGATGGACGCGCTGATCTACACGGTCATCGTGGCCGGGCTGATGTTCTACCTGCCCGACCTCGCGCTGTGGCTCGTCGCCAGGAACCGCAAGGAGCGCATTTTTCTCGGCCTGCCCGACGCGCTCGACTTGATGGTCGTCTGTGTCGAGTCGGGCTTGGGGCTTGATCAGGCGATGCGGAAAGTGGCCGACGAAATGAAAACCACCTACCGCGTCATCGCCGAAGAATTCGCGCTGTGCAACTTCCAGCTTCAAATGGGCCGGCGGCGGAACGAGGTGCTGCATGAACTGGGCTACCGCACCGGCGTCGATGATCTGCGGGCACTGGCCGCGATCTTGATCCAAGCCGATAAGTTCGGCTCCAGCATCGCCCAGGCGCTGCGCGTGCAAAGCGACTCGATGCGCGTCCGCCGTCGCCAACTGGCCGAAGAACGCGCCGCCAAGACGGCGGTGAAGCTGATCTTCCCGCTCGTGCTGTTCATCTTTCCGGCGATCTTCGTCGTCCTCGTCGGCCCCGCCGCCATCACGATGGTCAACGAAATGTTCCCCGCCATGAGCGGCGGCAAGTAACGCGGAGCCGTCAGCGATCAGCGGTCAGCGGTCAGTCTCACGAGTGCGAGCTTTATCCAAAGTGTTGATCTGGGCTGGGAGGCGTGGTAGGCTGACGCCTCGGTCTTTGGCGATTTCTTTCGCGCATGCTGCGTGAGGCCCCGCGTGTCACGGCGTGACACGGGCTTGGGAGAAGTTGGGCGTCGTTAAGTGCTGCCGAAGGCATGCTTTAGCTCACCGCAAGAGCGAGCGGGCACGCAAAACGGCTCTTAACCGAGACAAAACGAGACATTCGGCGCTGTTTCGTGCCCCAAAAGCGAGACGAACCGCGCCAAACCGTGCCGCGCCTGTCACGGTCGTGTCTCGCACCGTGACACGAGTCTTGCAGCGTTCCACCCGCTGCGCGTACTCCAGTAGCCAGCGAGCAATGCTCGCCGGTCCCTTGCGGAAGCGGGAAGGCGTTGCCATCCGGCTATTGGAAAAGGGGGGACATCAAAAAGAGAATCGGCTCTGGGAAGGTCGCATGGCGGGAGTTTTGGTGGAGTCTGCCGGTTGGGTAGCGAAAGCGGCTCAGCGGTCTTGCAGCGTAGAAGCGGCCGCTGGTGGCCGATAAGGGACTAAAGCAGCGGAGAAAGCGGCGCTCGCCTGCGCCCCGGCTGCCGACGCGATGGATCGCCGACCGCTCTTTTCGACGGAGACAAGGAATGTCCCGAGCCACACGAGTCTTCGCCGCCAGTTTGCTGCTCGCTTCGCTCTGCTCACCGGCTGAGGCCAACTGGCTGACCGACTGGTGGCACAGCATGCAGCGCGACGCGGCGGCCAATCTCTGCTGGCCGCATCCTTACGTGGTGCCCGACCGGATGGCGGTAGGTGCTCCGTTTCATGCGATGGTTGCCAACGGCTGGCGGCGTCAAAACCTGCTCGGCGAGCACCATTTTGCTCCCGATTCGACGAAACTAACCCAGGCGGGCGAACTCAAGGTCCGCTGGATTCTGACGCAAGCTCCGCAGCAACACCGGATCGTCTTTGTCGAGCGCGCGAAGGATCCGATGCTGACCGCGCGGCGGATGGACGCGGTGCAACAAGCGGCGGTGCGCGTCTTGCCGGTCGGCGAGCTGCCGCTGGTGCAAGAGACGCATATCGTGACCGAAGGCCGCCCGGCCGCGGCGGTCGATCGCACGAATTTGCAGTTCCAAGAAACGATGCCGAAGCCGCAGTTGACGACCACGACTATCGACACGGGCGAGTAAGCCACACGAGCCTAGTTTGCCTCGCCTACCCGGCTCCCCGGCGCGGGCGTGATTCGACAAGCGGCTGCGGAGCAAAACAGCGATTGCGGTGCAGAAGCCTTGGCCGCGCGACGAAGAAAGAGATAGACGGGCGGCTCGACCCACTTCGAGCGAAGCTCGGGGGCAGAAGGATCTGCCCTCGTGAGAGTCGATCAAGGAGGAATCCGGTGAAGGCTGCGCTATCTTGCTTTACGACGCTGCTGACGGTCGGAGCCTTAACCGGCTGTGGCACCGGCGGTTCTCAAACGGCGGCTCCAGGCGGGCTGGGGCTGAACCATCCGCCGCAGGGGAATGCCCTGTTCGCTCCCGCGGAACCGTCCACGACGAGCAAGCTCGCGGCGGTTTTCACCGACAACCCGGTGTCGCAGGCGGTCAGTTCGGGCTTAAAGAAAACGTCCGACTGGTTCACCTCTTCGCCCGAGGGCGCAGTACACGACGCGACCTCGCTGGCCTACGACTCCCCCGCGCCCGGTGCCGATCTGTACATCGCCGCCGCCGGCATGTACGAGCGTGGCGGTGATCTGGTGCATGCCGCCGAGCAGTACGAAAAGGCGCTCGAAGCCGATCCGAAAAATCAAGCCGCGCTACTCGGCGCGGCTCGACTCTATGACCGGCAAGACAAATTTGAGCAAGCAATCCGCTATTACCAGCAAACGCTCCAACACCACCCCAAGCTCGCCACCGCACACAACGATCTGGGGCTGTGCTACGCGCGACAGGCGAAGTACCAAGAATCGCTCGTCGCGCTGCGCAGCGCCGTGCAACTTGAGCCGACGCGGGCACTTTATCGTAACAACATCGCCACGGTGCTCGCCGAGCTTGGACAAAACCAACAAGCGCTGGAGCACTTGACCGTCGCACATGGCCGCGCGAAAGCGCACTACAACTTGGGCTACTTGCTCTATCAGCGTGGGCAGCATCAACCGGCCGCGGAGCAGTTCCAGCTTGCCCTGCGGAGCGATCCGCAATTGCGCGAGGCGGAGCTGTGGCTGGCGAAGCTGGCTCCTCCAGCGCCGGCGGGCGCGTATCAGTTGGCTCCCTACCAAGCCGTGACGGGACCGCAAGTTCGCACCGCGTCTCTGCCGCAGTCGGCCGCGCCGCAGATGCCCGCGCAGCCGCGCTACCCGCAGGCGATGCCCCAGGCGCAGCCGGCAGCCGCGCCGCAGTCCGTGCCGCCGGCGACGAGGCCGCACGGGAACTATCAGTCGCTCCAGCAGCCGAATCAGGACGAGCAGCGATTTGCGCAACCGGCGGCGATGCCGCCGCTGCCGGGGTCGCCCGCCTCGCGCTCGGACGTGGTGCCGGCGAGCTACGAGTCGGCAACGGAGCGCTAGGGCGTCTTGCTGTTCACTGCAACGCTCTGCCGCTGCTCATCTCGCCCCCAGGCCGCCAGGCCGGATCGCCGCGTTGACGCTCCCGTTAATCGTGATGCGCCCTGGCTAACGCAGCGTCGTGTCGGGCTGCCGGGTGAGAATGTCGCCTTGCTCGCCGCCGCCAGGCAGGACGAGCTGCGTGCCCGGCTTGAGGTAGTCGATGTCGTCGCTGAGCACGTCGCGGTTCAGCTGAAAAATCTCCGGCCACCGCTGCCCATCGCCGAGTTCGTACTTCGCAATGTCGAACAGCGTGTCTCCCTCCTCGACCATGTAGGTCCGCCCGCCACGCAGGGCGGAGATGGAGACGTTGCGCACCGTCGGCGTGCCCGGCTTGGTCGAGCGTTCCTTCGGACACAGGCCGGAGTAGCTGGCGTGTAGTACTTCAACCGAAGGGGTCAGCACTTCGTCGCCAACTTGCAGGTCGCTCGGCACGGGAAAGCGGGCGCGGTTGTGTTCTTGCAGCGCCTTAAAATATCCGCCGGTGCCGTAGAGCTTTTGGGAAATTTTCCAGAAGCTATCCCCCGGCTCGACGTAATACGCCCCGGTGTTGGGCCGCACTTCGGGAACTTCTTTTTCGGGAGCAATCGCGGGCACATAGCTGCGCGGCGCAGGCGTTCCATACTGCGCCATCGACGTGCTAGAAGTCCCGCGACTTGACATGCCATAAGCGTCGGCGACAGGCGTGGGCTGCGCTGCGGTGGGTGCGGGAGTGGGCTGCGGCGTTTGAACCTGGCCGAAGTAACGGGCATTGCTCGTAGCAGGCGACGGCGTCGGCGCAGGCGATGCCGCCGGCGGCGTGTAGCTCGGCGTCCTGCGGACCGGATTGCCGCGGTAGCTGTCCTCGCTCGAAACCTGCGCGATCTGCACCGGCAGCGGCTGCGGCTCCTCGGCGGCGATCGTGACTTCCTCGGCGTCAGGAAGCGTTTCGCTCGCCGCCGGCAGTGGATCGCTTGTTGGCAGCAGCTCGCGCGGCGGCGCGGGAGTCGAGAGCGACGCTTCCTCATCGGTCGCCGTCACACCGACGGCTGGTTCGGTTTCTTCCGTCGCCTCGATCGCCGGCGCCGCCGTCACTTCGACCGAAGGCGCGGCGTAGCGATCAGCCGGGGCGGCGTAGGTCTCGGGCCGAGCGGCGATTCGCGTTTGCGGCTGCGACTCGAACTGGTCGGGCTTTGGCATAAAGGAGGCCGTCGTGTCGATCTCCTCCGGCTCGCTATTTCCCGCCGAATGCCAAGCGTCCTCGGCCTCTGGCGGCGCCATCTGCGTTAGCGGAGGCCGCCCGGCGCTGAGGCTGGTTTCGAGCATCGTCGGCTGCGCGGGCATCGGGAGCAGCGTCGTCGCGTCTGCTGAGTCGGAACCGTTTGCGGCAACAGGAGGCCCCTCAGGCGCAATGGGACGACCGCCGCCCATGATGCGCCGTGCGATTACGCCGCAAAGGATCAGCAGCAGCACGGACAGAACTGTCAGCCCGATTTTGACTTCCCTACCCATCCCAACACCTCCTCCTTGAGGTCGCCCATCTGCGCGGCTGGCGCGGGGGCTGTTCTTAGCGGAAACGTGCCGCTGTGGCTAGAGAGGTTGTTGGAGGGGGGGACGGGGACTGAAGGTTAGCTTTTGGCTCGCCGGGCGGCGACACGGAGTTTGGCGCTGCGGGCGCGGGGGTTTTGGGCCGTTTCGGCTTCGCGGGCGACGATCGGGCGTTTGGTGAGCAGTTCGAGCCGCTCATCGTTGCGGAAGGCTTCTTTTACTGGCCGATCTTCGAGCGAATGGAAGCTGATAATCGCCAGCCGTCCGCCCGGCCGCAGCATGTCCGGCAGCCGGTCGAGCGCGATGTGGAGCGACTTGAGTTCCTGATTGACCGCGATGCGCAGGGCTTGGAAGGTGCGGGTGGCCGGGTCGATCTTGCCCGACGGCGGAATGCATTTGCGCACCAGTTCCGCCAGATCGCGGGCGGTGCGCACCGGATCGGTCCGCCGCCGCTCGACAATCCGCCGCGCAATGCGGCGGCTGTACCGCTCCTCGCCAAAGTTGTAAATCAGATCGGCCAGCGTCTCGGGCCGCAGCCGCTCCAAGAGTCGCCAGGCCGGTTCGCCTTCTTCGGGGTCGAACCGCAGATCGAGCGGTCCCTCGGAGTGGAAACTGAACCCGCGCTCCTCGTCGGCAAGCTGGTCGCTGGAGAGGCCCAGATCGAGCAGAATCCCATCGACCTGCTCAATTTGAAGTTGTTCGAGCACTTCGGGCAGATCGGAGAAATTCGCCTGCGCCAGCCGAACCGGCAGCCCTTTTAGGAGCGGTTCACTGCGATCGAGCGCTGCCGGGTCACGGTCGAGCGCAATGACCAGCCCGTCCGGGCCGACCGCCTCGGCCAAGAGCCGCGTGTGCCCGCCGCCGCCGAGCGTGCCATCGACGATTGTCTGCCCGGGCTGCGGCGCGAGCCAATGCAGCACCTCCTGGGGCAGGACCGGAACGTGTTGCGTCGGAGCGCGGCTCATGGCGTTCTCGGGGGAGAAAAAGGGCGAGAGAACGCTATTATGGCACGCTTTGCCGAGCCTGTCTGCCCAGCGCGGATGCCTCGTGAAAAGAGCGCCGAGAAGCAGCGTCGGCAAAGTTCTCGCACCGCACCGAGGGCACATCCTTGTGCCCCCGCTGGTGTGGTGCCAGCGGAAAACGCGCCAGGCAACGTGGGCGCCTTCCCCGCAGTTCGCAGTGCCGTCTGAGCATCCGTGCCCCGGCGTGCTGCGAAGACTCCTCAAAAAGCCGCTTGCGGCCGCTGGACGACAGTCGGTGGCCGGCGACTGGCATCCGGCGAGGGGCTTCGCAAACCCCGCGAACCTGACGAACGGACGCTGCTTCTCGATGCGCTCCTATTTTGGCGTGCGTGCGGCCGAGTCTGTCGGATCGGCCTCGGCCAGCGTGATCGTATTATCGAAGGCGGCCTCGGCGATCTCGTCGTAGTGCCCGAGCTTCTCGTCGAGATAGGCGTTCCAGGCCGCTTTGTCCCAAAGTTCGAGGTGGTCTTGGACTCCCAGGAGCACGACTTCGTGTTTCAGCCCGGCCAACTCGACCAGCTCTTGCGGCAGCCGCACCCGGCCCTGCCGGTCGAGCGGCACGCGCGTCGCCCGCGCGTAGAACAGCCGGCTGTAATCGCGTACCTGGCGCGCGTTGGGCGAGCTTTGGGCCAGCCGTTCGGCCAGATGGGCAAACGCCTCTTCCGGGTAGAGCGTCAGCGAGCCGTCGGTCCCCGGCGCGACGAAAAGTACTCCTTCCGAAGCCGAAGAAAAGGTGTCTCGAAGAGGCTTAGGGATGGCAATGCGGTGCTTCTCGTCCAGCGAGCGTTCAAACGTGCCGGTTAGAAGCATCAGGATTCACCACTGGTCCCCACTCATCCCCACTGCTCGCCAAAGATACCCAGATCCGTCCTGGCGTCAACCTGATTTTTTGCCGCCCGGCGAGCCGCGATTGCCCGATCGGTAGTAACTGCCAGTGAGAGCGTCACTTGCTGCCGAGGAAGAAAATTGGCCGGTGTCGAATCGCTGGGCGCGATCGGCGTTGCGGCG
>CAYZVT010000159.1:0-10013 GCA_964481585.1 uncultured Pirellulales bacterium | reverse complement strand
CTCGCCCCCAATTCACCATCCACCATCGACAATTCAAAATGCTCACAAAGCTACCCGCGCGGGGTTGCTTCGATTACGCTCACGCCGGCGTCGGTGGGCACGATGCGAGTTAGTTCTAGATCACACGCGGTGAGCAGGCTGCGGAACTGGTCGGCAGTGCGCTCTTTGCCGCCGGGCATCAAAAGCATCGTCAGATCGAGCAGCTTGGCGAACGAAGGCTCGTTGCCGGGGGCAATCACGCTCTCGACGATCAGCAACCGCGCGTCGCTCGTCATCGCGCGCCGGCAGTTGCGGAGGATCGTCTTCGACTGCTCATCATCCCAGTCGTGGATGATGTGCCGCATGAGGTACGCATCGGCGCCCGGCGGCACCGACTCGAAAAAGCTGCCGGCGACTGTCTGGCAGCGCTCGGCGACGCCGGCCTCCGCGAGCTTCGCCTCAGCGCGCTCGATCACCGCCGGCAGATCGTAGAGCAGCCCACGCAGATTGGGATACTGCCGGAGCACGGCGACGAGCAGCGAACCGTTGCCGCCGCCAATGTCGGCCAGCGTTGTGAACGGGGAAAAGTCGTACGCCGCGAGCATGCCGTCAGTTTCCTGGGCATTCAGGGCGGTCATCGCGCCGTCGAACGTTCGGCCCTGATCGGGGTTGGCGGTAAAGTACTCGAACACCGGCATGCCGTAGATCGCATCGAACGCCCGCTCGCCGGTCTTAACCGATTGCAGCAGCGCGCCCCAGCAGTGGTAATGCTCCTCGCCCATCATTAGCACCATGTCGCGCTGCGAGCCGGGCACGTCGCGCCGCAGCGGTTCAGCCAGTGGCGTCAACTCGAACCGCCCCGCCTCGTCCTCGGAGAAAACGCCCACACTGGCTACCGCGCGCAGCAGCCGGTAGAGCGGTTCGGGCTGAGCGCCAACGGCCTCGGCCAGTTGCGCGGCCGTCTTGGGGCCGTTGGCCAGGTGGTCGGCGATTGCGAGCTTCGCCGCCACATAGATCGCTTGCGATACGAAATAGCCGGTCATCATTTGCCGAAGCTGCTGTTCGGCGGGCAGAGCACACATGGGCGGACATCCATGCTGAAGGGAAGGGGAAGCAAGGAACCTCGACGATTCTGGCGAGCAAGCCTCCGCCGTGCAAGTCGCGCTCGCGCACGCTTCGCCCGTCGGTCCAGCGCCGCCGTGTCGTCAGGTTGAGCCGCTGCGCCTTCGTGCCGACGACAGCTTTCGGCAGGCATGATGCCGATGCGAAGAGGCAACGGAAGTTTTAACCCATGTTCGCCTACAGGTTTAGGAGTGGTAGCCAGCTTCTTGGCATCCGGGCTGCGTCCGAGGCGTGGCGAAGGATCGCGCGTCCGCTTTGGGAGCCGTTGCTGCTTGGGCCGCAGGGAATCGCGGCCCGAGGGAGCCTGACAGAAAAAGTCTTTCAGGAGGAGTCGATTATGAAGCGTTTCGCACTTGTCGGAGCAGTTGTGGCGGTTGCCTTGGCCTTCGGCGGCAAAACGGCCTTGGCGGGGGACGACCATCACCAGCACCACCACCAACATCGGGGAGACCGCTACGAGTACGACCGCTTCCACGACGAGTTGGAACATCGCGCGTTCCACCGTGAGCTTGAGCATCGCGCAGCGCACCGCTATCCGATGACTCGCTGGCAGCACGAGCGGCTGCTCGACCGCTTGGAGCACGAGGCGTACCATGACGAACTTGAGGATCGGGAGTTCCATCGCTATCACGACTCCCACGATCACGGTCACGGCCATACGTATCGTCAACCGGCGGGGGTGAGCATCCGCGGCCGCCACGGGTCGGTCTGGTTCGGGTTCTAAGCCGTACCACCCAGACGAAACTCTAGCCGCGTGCTGCGCAACAATTGGCAGCGCGCGGCTTTCTTTTGCGCTCCTCGGCTGCCTGCGACAGTTCGTCCCAGTGTCGGAGACAGCGTGTCCCCGGCGTTCCACACCGGGCGGGGCCGCTTGCCGCGGGCAAAGCCCTGGCACATCGTTTGCTCGATCAGTGCCCGTGATAGGCCTTGGCCGCTTTAGCCGGCGGAGGATGCTGGATTTCCGGGTTAGGTCGAGCGAGTGAGTCATGGAGAGCATGATCGCGTGGCCGACGGTCGACGAAGCGATGAGCGTGATGGTGGTTCTGGCCGTCAGCGCCGCGGCAGGATTTTGGACCGCGCTGGTGGGACTGCGCTGGCCGCTGCGCCCGATCCGCCGCGCCAGCCCGGAACAGCTCCCGCACTGGATTTCGGGCCAGCAGTCGCTTTACCCGCATCTTCTCCACAGCGTTCCGCACGGGCCGGTGTGGCAATCCGACGCGGCGCACGATTCGCTGCCGCTGGGCGAGCACCCGCCTCAATCCGACGGTGACGACAACCTCCCGTGAATCGACGGCGAAAGGATTGGCAGCATGCAAGTCGAAAGCGCCAAGCCGCGTGTACTCGTAACCGGCAGCAGTGGTCTGATCGGCGGCTGTGTCGTGCGCAGCTTGCTCGACCGCTATCAAGTGGTCGGCTGCGACCTGAAAGGCGATCCGCACGCGCCGCCCGAAATGGAAAGCATCACACTCGACTTGACGGACCGCGGCAGCGTCGAAGCGGCCATGCAGCGCGTGCGTTACCTATTCGGTCCGCAGCTTGCCTCGGTCGTGCATCTGGCCGCCTACTACAACTTCTCCGGTGAGCCGAGCGACAAGTACGAACAGGTCACGGTGCGCGGCACCGAGCGGCTGCTCGACGCGCTGCAGGCGATGGAGGTCGAGCAGTTTCTCTTTTCGAGCACCATGCTCGTCCACCGGCCGACCGAGCCGGGCAAGCCGTTTACCGAAGAATGGCCGCTGGAAGCGAAGTGGGATTACCCGCAGTCGAAGATCGACACCGAACACATCATCCATGAGCATCGCGGGCCGATTCCCGCCGTGCTGCTGCGAATCGCGGGCGTATACACCGATCTGTGCGACTCGATCCCGATTGCCCATCAGATTGAACGGATTCATCAGCGGCGGCTGACCGGCCAAGTCTATCCCGGCGACACGTCGCGCGGTCAATCGTTTGTGCATCTTGATGATCTGGTGGACGCGATCAGCCGCACCGTCGATCGCCGCCGGGAGTTGCCCGAAGAAGTGCCGATCTTGATTGGTGAGCCGGAGACATACAGCTACGACGAGCTTCAGCGCGAGCTAGCACGGCTGATTCACGGCGAGGAGGATTGGGACACGCATCATATCCCGAAG
Source organism: uncultured Pirellulales bacterium (assembly GCA_964481585.1). Lineage (GTDB taxonomy): Bacteria > Planctomycetota > Planctomycetia > Pirellulales > CAYZVT01 > CAYZVT01. The sequence continues at coordinate 6,780 of CAYZVT010000159.1, read as the reverse complement.
TCGATCGCCAAGAGTGGCGCCTGGGTCCAAGACAAAGTACCGGGCATTGAGGAGCCGTTCATCAAGCCGTGGATGATCGACATGGCCGACGACCATTACGAGCTAGACGTCACCCGCGCGCGGCGGCTGCTCGATTGGCAGCCGCAGCACCGGCTCATCGACACGCTCCCGGCGATGGTCGCCGCGCTCAAGCGCGATCCGGTGGGCTGGTACAAGCATCACAAGATGTCGCCCCCCGCGCACGCGCACGCCGAAGCCGCGGCGAATCGAAGTTAAGCGGGAGCCGTCAGCCATTAGCGGTCAGTGAGAGGCGCTTCGTCCTTCCCGCGCGGGCGGGAATCCCGTAGCGCACCGTCCACCGCGCTCGATTCTCGCCTGCGCGGGAAGGACGGGGGGAATCGCTGGAGGGAACACTCGTTTCGCCCGCGGCGTCCATGCCGGTTAGCCGGTTGGACGGTACAGGTAATCACAGTGCCCCCTTAGGGGCCGGCCGATTGCTGGTCCTCCGCCAGACGGCGGAAGTATTTTTCGATCATGATTTCGTACTTGGGCAGAAACTGCTCGACCGACGATTGCAGCATTTGCTCCCGCGTTCGCTGCGGCAGATGGCCCCACAGGTCTTTGAGCAGCGATTGCATCTCGGCCATATCGACCTCTCGCGCGTTCTCCTTGCCGAGCCGCTCAGTGGCGTCGCGGGCGTTGCCGGAACGGGTGCGGCCGGCACTGCTGGCGGACTGTTGGCCAGGTTGTTGCACCTTCGAGCGCTGGCTGCCGGCTTGGCGGCTCGAAGCCCCGGCTTGCCCTTGCTGGCTTTGCTGCTTGCGCACTTGCTCGATCAGCTTTTCCAGTTCCTCGACAATCTGCTGTTGCTTCTCCGGCGCTTGGGCGAGCGCTTCGCGCTCGGCGATCAGTTGCTCGACCGCCCGCATCTGCTTGCCGATGCGAATCAGCGGATTCTCGTCTTCCCCCGCCGCGCCCAGATCCTCTCCCGCCGCCGGTTGCTGCGGCTTTGATTTCGGCTGCGATTCGTCGGTTGCCGCAGGCGGCTCCGCTGCGGGCGGATCGAGCAGATCATCGCCCAGGTCTTCGAGCAACTCCTGCTCCAGCGCGTCGCCGAGATCTTCCACGCCGGTTTGCGCGAGCGCGTCGCCAGCGGCGAGCAGGAACATCGCCATTAGGGTAAGTGTCCCTCTCATCACGTTATCCTTTTACCGCTGTCGGTCGCGGCCGTAGCGAGTCTTGCTTCGCAAGTCCGCGCAGCGGGCCTCACAATGTTACAAGCCCAGGTCGAGCGGGGGCAGTTCGTCCTCGTCGAGCTGGTCTTCCAGGTCGGGCAGCTTTTCGGGATCTTCGCCTTCGTCGGCGGCTTCAGTGGGCTGGAGCAGATCGAACACCAGATCGGCCAGCCGGCCCTGTTCGGCCGCTAATTGTTCCAGTTCGCGCTCCTGCGGCCGAGTCAGCGGCTCACCGTCCGCCGCGTCTTGTAGTTCTTCGGTGCGTCGGCGGAGGTCTTGCTGGAGCAGTTTGAGCAATTTTAGTTCCGCCAGATCGCGGAGATTCTGGCCCTGCTGGCCCCCGCCGCCTCCCGATCCTCCCCCGCCGTTGTTCTTCGGGGCCTGTTCCTCGTCAGCCAGTGCATGCAGGACCGGTTGGAGCCGCGCCAGCGCGTTGCGCTGATGACGCTGCGCGGCGTTGCCGGTCTGCTGCTGAAGAAGCCGCTCACTCGCCGCCCGCATTTGCTCGGCCGCCCCTTCCAGAGCCAGAAGAAAAACTTCCGCTCCGGCAAGTTTCGTCGTCAGGCCCGCCGTGTCGGCCGCGATGCGCTCCTGTTGCCGCGCAAGATCGCTCAGGCTGAGCGCCTGCCCACGGGTGAGCGCGCCTGCCTGTTGGCGAAGTTGTTCGAGCCGTGCGGTTTCTTGCAACGCCCGTTGCTGTTGATCGACGAGACCGCGAATCGAGTCTTCGATTCGCGCAAGCTGCTCGCGGGCCAAGTCCTGCTCGGCCTGCCGGCGGGTTTGGGCAAGTTCCTCTTGCGCTTCGTCCAGATCCTGCTGAGCTTGGCGCGCCGCATCGTCTGCGGCCGCCACGTCGCCCGCCTCGCCGGCCGCGCGGGAGGCGGCCATCCGTTCGGCACCCTGTTCAGCGCTGCCGGCGGCGCGCTCGGCCTGCAAGCGCTTCAGCTGCCGCGCAAAACGCTCGATTTCTTCCTCAAGCTGCTGTTGCTCGCGCCGTAGGCGCTGGAGCTGTTTCTTGCGCTCGGGGGAGTCGGGCTGGCGCTGCGTCTGGTCGATTTTCTTTTGCAGCCCGCGCTGCTGTTGCCGCAGCGCTTGAAGCTGGGCTTCCGCCTCGCGGAGCTTGGCGACGAGGCGGCTCAATTCGTGCTCGCGGCGGTTGGCGAGAATGTTGAGCAGTTCGGCGAGTTCCTGGCCGATCTTCGTCTGCCGCTGGGTTGCTTGCCCCAGCCGGTTCTCGCTCAACTCGCGGCCCGACTGGCGCATCTGCCCGCTCACCGCGCGGCGGCGGGCTTCGTGCAGCGCGTCATCGAGCGTGGCGGCGGCCAGCGGGTCTTCCTCGCTCAGCCGATCGCGCATCTGCTGCATTTCTTGCAGACTCTTGTCGAATCGCCGCGCCAGCTCGTTCTGGCGCGCGGTGAGTTGTTGCAGTTCGGCACGCTGCTGGGGAGAGAGATCGTCGAGGTCTTGCGTCAGCGTCGTCTGGCCGACTTGCTGCGTGCGCCGCTGGATTTCTTCCTGCTCCTGGCGAATCTGCCGCACCTGGCGAGCAAAGCGGCGATAGTCGGCCCACTGCGAAAGATCGCCCAGCAGCCGTTCGAGCGCGTCGATCACTCTGTCCTGGGCCGAGCCGGCCGTGCCGAGCGCGTCGCCCACCGCCGCCGGCTGCGGCGCAGCGGCCTGAGCACTTTTGAGCGCCGCGGTCAATTCGCGGTGGACGGTGGGCAGAGGCTCGTCGGCTAGCTGCTGCAGCACGCTTTGCAACTGACGCATCCGCCGCTCGATTTCGCCGCCGTCGATGCGGTTGTTCGCCAGATCGGCGAGCAAGCTGGCGATGTGCAGCGGAATGCCCTCGGTCGGGCTGGTGAGCGTGCGGGTAACTTGCCGCTGGTTAAGCTCTGCCGCTTGCAGATTGTCGAGATCCTGTTTGCCGAGCGCGCCGACTTCGCGGAGTTGGATCTGGAGAGCGGAGGTCTGGCCCCGCACGTCGCGCTGCATTTTTAGCGCGCGCGTCAGCTCGCCGAGAATGAATGCCTGCCGCTCCGCGAGGCGGTCTTCAAGCTGGGCGGCGGTGATGACCGTGATTCGCCGCGGCGCGACCGTTTGGCCAACTTGTGGCAGATAGTCCGCCGCGCGGGCGGCGACGGCTAGTTCCGTACCCGGCGGGAGTTCGAGCTTCGCCAGATCCCAGCGGTGCTCGACGACTCGGCTTTCGCCCGTCTCGCTGCTGCTCAGGCCGCCCTCCGAGTTCGGCGGCACGCGGGGCGGCCCGCGATAGAGTTGCCGCGAGAACTCGCCATGTTCGGAGCGATCGGAGCGCGTGTAAACGAGCGTCAAGTCGTGTACGGCCAAGTCATCTTTCACCAGAATCCTGAGCGGCACAACCGCTTCGGGCGTGACAAAGAGATTGTGGGCCGGCTGCTCCAGTGATACGCTCGGCGGGGCGTCGGTCACGGCGCGGATGTCCCACCGCTCGTCCTGCCCGCCGCCAAGCTGCTCGCGGTCGGTCAGCTCAAACCAGTACGCGCCCGACTGGTCGATCTCAAAATCCTCGGGAGCGACCTCGAAGCTGAAACCATCGTTGCGCACCTTGGCGGCGATTTCTGGACCCCCTTCGAGCTGGATTGCGGCCGCGTGGAGCGGCTTGGTCGAAGTGCCGGTGACGGCGACGCGCGTGCCGCGCAGCGCGCGGATGCGTTTGTCCGACTGCGACGGACTCCAGCCGGTGTAGGCGGGCGGGTGCAGCGTGACGCGGAACGCCTCGACCGCCGGCGGCTCGATCACGTCGAGCCGAATCCAGGGCATCGAATCATCGTCGCCCCCTTCGGCCCGGTACTCGAAGGGCCGCACCACCCCCTCGCGCCGCGCGAACATCGTGCCGCCGGTGTACCTCATCTTGTCGACTTCGTAGCGGTAGCTCTCCGTCCCTTCGGCAAAGCGGTAGTGGATGCGCACTTCCTCCGGCAGCCGGCCGCGCCGGTCGATTAGCTCGACTTCAAAGGGCTGCCCAAGCGCGAGCCGGGTTGGCGGGTCTTGGAATTGTAGATCGTTCTTCTTCGGCCACGCGGCCTCGCCCAGCGGAGCGGCGAGCCGGGCGAGGGCCAGCCCGGCCGAGGCGGGATCAAGCGCGACAAGCAGCAGAGCCAGCAGCGCCACGCCGGCGGCGGTGAACACGGCGCGGCGGGCAGGGTGGGGGTCGAGCACGCTTTGCAGATCAAGCCGCTCGACCTCGGCCGTCGCCTCATGAATCACCGCCCGGCGCAGCGCCGGCGAACCGGCCTGCGGATCGTCTTCCGACTGCTGTAAGAAGGCGATCGCGCTGGAGAGCCGATCTTGAAGCTGTGGGTAACGGCGCTCGATGCGCTGGGCCACATCGACCTCGGACGTCCGACGGGCAAGCGGTCGCAGCAAAAACCGATAGACGCTCCAGCCGAGCGTGCCGAGCACGGCCAACAGCGCCAGAATGCGAATCCCCGGATCGTGAAAGCGAATCAGATAATCCGCCAGCCCCAACACGGCCGCCACCGCCAGCACGGCCGAAAAGACGCAACTCCAGCCATGCAGCAGCACCAAACGCCGCGCGCGGCGGCGCAGGTGGGCGACGTGTTGTTGCAGGGGATGAGGCATTTTTTTAAGGCTCGGTTGAGGCCGCGAGACGATGGTCGCCGGCGGCTTCCGCTCCTCGCGGTGCGCCCCCGCCACCCCCACTCGTCATCCAACATCCAACATCCACCTCCGGGGGCTTCCGCTCCTCGCGGTGCGCGGTGCGCCACCCTGGCGACCGCTGATAGCTGACCGCCGACGGCTGATAGCTGAGCATTGTCATTCTACAACAGTCCGTGCCGCTTTCGCAGTAACCACTCGCTCACCAACAGACCGAGGAAGATCGCCAGCACCCACCAGCGGTTCCAAAGCACCTCGGGCGGGAGCGTTTCGACCGGCACTTGCCGACCCTGCGGCAGCTCGGCGAGCAGTTTGTGGACATTGTGGATTTTGTAGAACCGCCCGCGCGTCTCTTCGGCGGCGCGCGCCAGTTCGGAGGCATCCATCTCGACCCGCTCGAACTCGCCCGGCGGGGCGGTGACTAAGAAATCGGCCGACGGGGGCTTTCCTTCCAGCGTCGGCTGGGCCATCCAGAGGTGGTACTTCCCCTCGGCCGCGCCGGTCAGCACGCCCTCAAAAATGCCGCGATCGACGGCGTGGCGGTGCAGCGTCAGGCGACGACTTTTCTGCCCTGGCTGCTCGACCATGACTGTCACGCCATCTTCGGCGGCGGGAGCGGAGCGTTCATCGACAAACCGCACCCGCACCCGCACTGGCTCGCCGCGCCGGTACGCGCGGCGATCGACCGTCAACTCCGCGCTGCGATCCCCTCCGAGCAGCTTGGAACGGGCGAGATAGCGAATCGCCTGCACCCAATAGCGGGCAAAGAACACATCGCCCACCTGATAGCGCCAGCGCCACGTTTCGTCGGTGGCATGAAACAGCACCTTGCCCGCGCCGACGTACTGCATCGCCACGATCGGCAGCCGCCGCCCATCGCTTCCCAACCGCGTCGGATGCGTCGCCAGCACCCGCGCGGCGGGCTTGAGATGCGGCGCTTCGAGCATCCAGTACAGCGGCGGCAAGTTGCGCCAGATCGTCGCCGTTTCGGCGGGCGTGTCGCCCAGTTGCAACGGCGGACTGGCCAAGCCCAAGTCGGTCGGCATGACCGAAAAGCCATCGGAGAGCACCTCTTCGTCGCGGGGCAGACTCGCCGTGTTTAGGCTGATGGGCAACAGCGTTTCCAGCGGCGTGCCGGCATAGGCCAGCGGCGTGTAACGCGGCCCCGCAATGAAGATTACCCCACCCCCTTTCTTCTCCACAAAATCGCGCAGGTCGCTCATCACCGACGCGCTGAGAAACGACGGGTTCACGTCGCCAAACAAAATCACGTCGTACTTGAACAACTCCTCCCGCCGCACCGGAAACACCCGCAGCGCCGATTGGTCGAGCTGCGCGTACTCCAAATCCGCCTCTTGCAGCACCGTATCCAACTCGATCGTGCTGTCGCGCTCCAGCATGTTTTTCAGATAGCGAAACTCGTAGCTCGGATACGCCTGGGCATAGAGCACGCGCACCTGTTCCTTCCGCACCTGAACAACGCGCTGCTCGCGGTTGTTGTCGGTTTGGGCTTCTTCCGCCAGCGGCGTGATCTCGACGACGTACTCAAACGTGCCGACGCTCTTAGGGCGATAGGGAAGCCGCACCCGTTGCGGTTCGCCGCTGGGGCCGAGCGTCACCTTCGTTCGCGCAAGCTGCTTGCCGCTGGCCTTTTCGCTCAGCGTCACCTCGACCTGTCGATCCTCAAAGCCGGTCGCGGTGACGGTCATCTGAAAATTCACCACGTCGTCGACAAAAACGACCTCATTCACAAGCAGATCGCTCAGTTCGATGTCGCGCGTCGGTGTTTCGCTCCCCAGCCCGACCGTCACCAGCGGCACGCCTTTGCGGCGTGCGTAGGCGGCGACTTCGCTCAGCGGCTGCCCATCGGTCGTGACGCCATCGC
>CAYZVT010000158.1:0-10092 GCA_964481585.1 uncultured Pirellulales bacterium | reverse complement strand
GAAGTAGGCCGGCACCGTGATGACGGCCTTGTTGACCTTGTGCCCGAGATACGCCTCGGCCGATTCTTTCAGCTTGCGCAGAATCTTGGCCGAGATTTCGGGCGGGGTGAATTCTTGCTCGCCGGCACGCACGCGGACGTAGTCCTCCGCGCCGCCGACGACTTCGTAGGGGACCATCTTTTCTTCGCTGGCGACCTCGTTGTGCCGGCGGCCCATGAAGCGCTTGATCGAGTAGACCGTCTTCGTGGGGTTGGTCACGGCTTGCCGGCGAGCGGGCTCGCCGACGAGCACCTCGCCCTTGTCGGTAAAGGCCACGACGCTCGGCGTCAGCCGGTTTCCTTCCGGGTTGGGAATGACTTTGGCTTCCTTGCCTTCCATGACCGCGACCACCGAGTTGGTGGTGCCGAGGTCGATGCCGATGATCTTTTCACCTGCTGCCATTGTGGTTTGCTCCTTGTAACGCGAACGCTCCGGGGGCGACTGGCCCAAGCAGAGCCTCGACTCCGACTCCAAAGTGTTTGATAGGGAAAGTTGTGGGTATAGGGGCTGGGACCAGCTGCGGAAAAGGCTGGGCTGTCCGCTCGAATTTCTTTATCACGCAACCGGCGTGCCACGGCTCGCAATCTACTGAACCTCCCCCGTAAACCGTTATTCATCAGCAGCTTGCGGACGGCAGCCACATCCGTCACGAGGAGCACCCAAGAGTGGGGGCGGCGAAAGCTGCCATTTTGACAGCAGCCTCTCGCCCGCTTCCTCTGTCCTGCCATTTTGGCAGCAGCGCGCCGCAGTACGCGACACAGGCCGGTCGCACTCCACGCAAAAAGGACACACACCCCCGGGGAGCGGTTCGCCCTGCCGCTGGCTCCGACGGGTGGCGGGGCGCACCGTGACAGCGGAAGCCCCGAGGCGCAAGAAAGCGGAAAGCGGAAAGCGGAGGGCGGAAAGCGGAGGGCGGAAAGCGGAGGGCGGAAAAAAAGGGGGGGGGCGGGGTGCGATCAGGACATAGGTGGCGTTTTTGGTTCAGGACATGGGCGGCGCGTGAGCAGGAGCGAAATGCGCTAAACGCCCGGCCACTTGGTTGCGACAAAACCCCGCTTGTGGGACAATGGCAACCTCCATCGGACGCTCCCGATTTCGCGGCGGCACGGAGGCTTGAGCCGGGGGAGCAGACGCGCCGTTTTACCGAGGCTAAATACAGCATGGCAGGGACGTTCGATCCGTATTACCGTTGGCTTTCGATTCCCCCGAGCGAGCAGCCGCCCAACCATTACCGGCTACTCGGGGTGGCGCTGTTCGAGCCAGACGAAGAAGTCATCAGCGAAGCGGCCGAGCGGCAAATGCTGCATGTGAAGCTGCACGCCTCGGGGCCGCACAGCGCGCTGTCGCAAAAGCTGCTGAACGAGCTGGCCCGCGCCAAGCTCTGCCTGCTCGATCCGACCAAACGTGCCGCCTACGATCAAGCGCTGCACGCCCGGCTCAATAGGGCTGACAGTACCGCGTCGCCGGCTGCTGCGCTCGCGCCGCCTCAGCCCCCGCGAGCGACCCCGCCCGAGGGCATTGCCGCCGGCCCGCCGCGTCCGCAGCCGGTCGCCGCCGTGGCCCGCCCGCAACCGGCTCCCCGTGCCACGCCGGCGGCCGGCTTGCCTCCTCAAAGCGCAGCCGTGGTGCGCAGCTCGCCCGTCCAAGCGCAGCTCAAGCGGCGTTCGCAGAAGCAGCGTCAACAGATGCTGGTGGCCGGCGGGCTTGTGACGGCGTTGCTGCTTGGGGCCTATCTGTTTTGGCCGGCCGGCTCCGCGCCGCCCGATACGATTCCGGCAGAAACGGTTGCCTCCAGTTCCCTCACGCCGCCAGAGCCAGAGCCAGGCGCGAACACCTCGACGCATGAAGAAATCGCGCCGCAGGCTCCGCGCGCTGCCGCCGCCGATTCTTCACCTGCCACTGCGCCGTCCCGCGCCGAACCGGAATCGAGCGCGACGGCGGAGCCGCCCTACACGCTGTCTCGTGCGGAACTCGAGGCGCTGGCGCCGTTGCTTTCCAAGATTCACACGTCGCTTGCCCGCAAAGCGTTTGCCTATTCGCCGACCGCTGGGGAGCCAGCCGGGCAGCGAGTCGATTCGGCGCGCGAGGGGCCGATCGTGGGGTTGCGGGTCGAGCTGCGCGAGACGTCGGGCGAGCGGTGGATCGACAAATTCGTGCCGATCAACTTGCAATCGGACGGAACCGTTCCGGCCGAGTTTACGCCGCCGGACGCGGACGAGGTGGTGCATGTTTACGCCAAGCCCGGCTATGCGCTGGGCGGATTGCATCTGTCGCGCGATTCGCGGTTCCGGGGCGGCTCGGCCGTCTTCATGCGTATGACCTCCGACGGGCTGGATTCCGAGGACCGCGACTTTAGCCCCTGGTTCGGAGACCGCGGCCAACGGACGACGCGGGTTCTCAGCCCCGGCCGCGCCATTGTCGCACTGCGCAGCTTTCATCGGGACGGCCTGCGCGGCGTCTCGTTCGTGTACCCGATTACCTCCCCTTTGGATGTTGCCCAGCAGACGCCTCAGCCCCAGCAAGCGATCCCGACGCCCACGATCCGGCCGGCCACGCCTGGAGCGAATGTCGGGACTTCGGCGGCGAGTTCGCCGACGGATGATCCTTCTCCCGAAGATTGGTATGATCTGTCGCAGGCCCAAAGCCGGCAGCTTGTGACGTTGGTGCCCCAGCCAGGAGTGACGCTGACCGGCACCGTGACGGCTTGTTACCAGAAAGGCGAGTTGCTCACCGGGCTGCGGATAAGCATCAACCCGGCCAGCGGAGCCGTCTGCGGGGTGCAGGCGCTCTTTCAGCGCGGGCTGGCGAGCAATCCGATCGGACGCATGCTGCCGACTTCGACGAGCGAAGTCCGCGCACGGCCCGGCTACGCGGTGATCAATCTGTTCACGCCACGCGAAGCCAAAGATGAGATCGAGGCGCTACGGCTGCGCTTCGCCCGCATTACGCCGACCGGACTCGACGCCCAAGACACCTACGAAAGCAACTGGTACGGCACGTTTACCCAGACAGGCATCAGCCGTCTCGATCAGACGCGGTTGATCGTGGGGATCTTTGGCGCCGGAGCCACGGAGATCACGGCGCTGGGCGTCGTCACGAGCATCAACCACGAGAAGGTGCCGGGCTTGGTCCTCCAGGCTGATGGAGCGCTGCCCGGAGCCACGCCATCCGGCGTCCTGGCCGATCTGGTGGGCGGCGTGGCGCGGAAGCAGCCCGTTCCGAACGAGGAAGCCCAGGCCAAGGCCCGCGCCACGATCGACGAGATCTACGGCGAGGATCAGCAGCAAGCCAAAACCGACGCGGCGGTGCGAACCCGCTTGATGCACAACCTCTACCAGCAGGCGCTGCAAAGCGCCAATGATCCCGCAGCCCAGTACGTGCTGCTAGACCTGGCGCGAGACTGCGCGATGCGGGGCGACGACTACGCCACCGCTTGGCAGATCCTGCAAGACCTGCAACAGCGGTTCGAGGTCAGCGTGCTTGAGCAGAAGGAGGAAGTCTTGCTTGGAGGTTCACAGCACGCGCAGCAGCCGGTTCATTACCGCACCGCCGCCGAGAAGTGGCGCGAGCTAGGTGAAGAGGCGCTCGGCGAATACGACTTTGAGCTAGCCGAGCGCTGCGCTTCGCGGGCACTCCAGGCGGCGCGGCGCGCGCGCGACGTCGATTTCCGCAAACAAATCGAGACTTGGCAGTCCCAGATCGAACAGCGCAAGCCGCGCTTTGAACAAGCCCTCGCCGCCCGGGACGCGCTGAAGAAGAACCCCGACGACAAAGTGGCCGCGCGGCAGTTGGGACTGTTCCTCTGCGGCGAACAACAGAAGTGGAGCGAAGGCCTTCCGCACCTGGCGAAAAGCGACCGGCCAAAACTGGCCCGCGTGGCGCAGCTCGATCTGCAACTGCCGCGCGATGGACAGGCGCAGTACGAGTTGGCCGAGCAGTGGTGGGATCTGTCCGAGCAAGCCGAAAAAGACTCGCCCGACCAAGTGCTCTTCCAACAGCGTGCCGCCCATTGGTACCAGTACGCGCTGCCGAGCCTCGCGGGGCTTAGCCAGATCAAGGCGGAGAAGCGCATCCACGACGCCCTCGCCGCGGCAAACGGCGGGTCCGGCTGGGTTGATCTCCTTTCGCTGGTCGATGTCAACCGTCACGGCGGTGGGCCGTGGCAGCGCGCCGGCGATGCCGTGAACAGTTTGCCCGGCGGCACCGGCTATAACTCCCTCACGATTCCCGTCCGTGTCGCGTCGTCCTACCAAATGCGGTTCACCTTCATGCTCCGGCGGGCGCAGAACTATTCCGGGGCACGGCTCTACATGGCCCTGCCCGTGGGCGACCACTCCTGTGTTCTCGTGTTGTCGACCAGCAGTTCCAGCGGCATCAGTTACATCAATGGCAACTCGTACAGCAGTTCCAGCAACCCGACGTATGTGTCTCCCTCCGGCCTGCAAGAAAACACCCCCTATCAAGCTCACGTCCGCGTCGAGTTGGTGGGCGACCAAGCCCGCATCGGTGTCACGATCAACGGTCGGCCCTACCTGGCTTGGCAGGGCAGCCAGCAGCAGCTCGCCTCGGCCAGCGGTTACGGTCTCAGCAGCGGCATGCTCGGCTTTAGCACCTATTACTACTCACTACTGTCGCTCCGCGACGTGCGGCTCCTAGCGTCGGGCGGCTATCAAAGGTTGGAGTAGCTCGGCCACCTTCTGCGGCCGGTGTACGCGGGTAATTTTTTCAGAGGGCTTCCCCTTGGCCTGGCTGAGATCGAGGGTGGCGCTCGCCGCTTTGCGTTTGCCCAAACGCGGGGCGGCTGGTACGCTAGAGCGTTTCTCTCCGCGAAAAACCGGCCCGTCGGCGCTCCATGCCCAAGAAGAAAGCTGCCTCTGACTCGCGGCCGGACCGCGCGCCGTCGCTGGCCGCGCTGCGCCGCCAGATCGACCAGCTCGATCAGCAGATCATCGCGCAGCTGAACGCACGCGCGCAACTCGCGCAGCAGATCGGCGAACTGAAAGACACAAGCGGCGAGGCGATCTACTGCCCGCAGCGCGAGGAGGAAGTCTATCAGCGCGTCGCGGAGCAAAACGGCGGGCCGCTTTCGAGCGAGTCGCTCCGCAACGTGTTCCGCGAACTGATTAGCGGCTGCCGCACCCTGGAAAAGCCGCTACGGGTGGCGTTCCTGGGGCCGGAACACTCGTATAGCCATCTGGCCGCCACGCACCGCTTCGGCCAGAGCGTGACGCTCGTGCCGGTGGGCACGATCTCGGCGGTGTTCGAGGAAGTCGAGCGCGGGCAAGCCGAGTTCGGGCTGGTGCCAATCGAGAACTCGACCGACGGGCGAATCAGCGACACGCTTGACATGTTCGCCAAGTCGCCGGTCCGCATCTGCGGCGAGGTGCCGCTGCGGATTCACCACAACCTGCTCGGCCGCTGCCCCCGCAGCCAAGTGCGCGACGTGTACAGCAAGCCGCAAGCGCTCTCGCAGTGCCGCAACTGGATTGCCAAGCACCTGCCGGGAGCCCGGATTCACGAAGTCGCCAGTACTTCGGAAGCCGCCCGGCTTGCCACGGAGCAGCAGGGCGCGGCGGCCGTCGCCAGTCTGCAGGCCGGCGTCAACTACGGGCTGGACGTGCTGGCGAAGAACATCGAGGACGATCCGCAAAACCAAACCCGCTTTGCCGTGATCGGGGAAAAAGCCGCCGAGCGGACGGGCAACGACAAGACTTCGCTCCTGTTCGAGGTCGAACACCGGCCCGGCGCGCTGGCCGACGCGATGGCGGTTTTCAAGCGGAAAGGGCTGAACATGACCTGGATCGAGTCGTTCCCGATCCCCGGCAACCCCGGCCGCTACCTGTTTTTCGTCGAGTTGCTCGGCCACCAGAGCGACATCCGCCTCCGCCGGGCGCTGGCAATGCTCGAAAAGAAAGCTGTCCGGCTCGAAGTGCTAGGCTCCTATGCGCGGATGGAGCCGATCGGGTAAAAAGAAAGTCCCCCCAGAAAAATTTCCACGCTTCTGCCCAACCTATAGAAAAAACTGCCGGTCGAAACCTGCCATGCTCATTATTCTCAAGTCCGGCGCGTCGGACGCGCAGATCAATCATGTTGTCGAACGGGTCGAGTCGCTCGGCCTGAAAGCGCACCTGAGCCGCGGCACCTACCGCACGGTGATCGGTGTCATCGGGGACGAGGACAAGCTGCAAGTCGAGCCGCTGCAAGCGATCCCCGGCGTGGCCCAAGTCGTGCCCGTGCTGCCGCCTTACAAGTTGGCCAGCATCGAAGCCCACCCGCAGCCGACCGTGGTGGACGTGGCCGGGGTGAAGATCGGGGGCGGCAATCTCGCCATGATCGCCGGCCCCTGCGCGGTGGAAAGCTACGAACGGCTCGACGCGATCGCCGCCGCCGTCCGCAAGGCAGGCGCCAACCTGCTGCGCGGCGGAGCCTTTAAGCCGCGCACCAGTCCCTACGCCTACCAGGGCATGGGCGAGGAAGGATTAAAAATTCTGCGCGAGGTCGGCGACAAGCACGGACTGCCGATCGTGACCGAAGTGATGGACCCCCGGCGGGTCGAACTGGTCTGCGAGTATGCCGACATGCTGCAAATCGGTGCCCGCAATATGCAGAACTTCGTGCTGCTGAAAGAAGTCGGCGCGGCGCAAAAGCCGGTGCTGCTGAAACGCGGCATGAACGCCACGATCACCGATCTGCTGATGAGCGCCGAGTACATTCTGTCGGAAGGCAACTGCCAAGTCGTGCTCTGCGAACGCGGCATCAAAAGCTTCGACTCGATCACGCGCAATCTCTACGACGTGGCGGCCGTGCCGGCCTGCAAGGGCCTGACGCATCTGCCGATCATCGTCGACCCGAGCCACGCCACCGGGCGGCCCGATTTCATTCCGCCCTGTGCGCTGGCGGGCGTGGCGGCGGGGGCCGACGGAGTTCACATCGAAGTGCACAACTGTCCTGAGGAAGCCTGGTCCGATGGCGCTCAGGCCCTCTTGCCGCAGCAGTACGAGGAGCTGTGCGAACAGATCCGCAAGCTGGCGGCGATTTTTGACAAACAGATTTCCCCCTTGCCTGGAGTGCCTGCATGACTCGCCCGCTCGTGGCCGGTAACTGGAAGATGAACACGACCCGCGCCGAAGCGGTGGCGCTGGCCCAGGGCGTGGCTCGCCGCGCGGGCGAGGTGGCCGAAGCGGCAGACTTGCTCGTCTGCCCGCCGAGCGTCTATCTGGCGGCGGTCGTCGAAGCCGTCGCCGAATCGCCGGTCCAGGTCGGGGCGCAAAATGTCTACCATGAGCCGTCGGGAGCGTTTACCGGCGAAATTAGCACCAAAATGCTCCACGACCTCGGCTGCACGGCCGTCATTCTCGGCCACAGCGAACGGCGGCACGTCCTCGGCGAGACGGACCAGGACGTGAACCAAAAGCTGCACGCCGCGCTGGCCGCCGGGCTGACGCCGATCGTCTGCGTCGGCGAATTGCTCGACGAGCGCGAAGCCGGGCGGACCGCCGAGGTGATCCGTGCGCAGTTCGACGGCTCGCTGGCCGGGCTGAGCGCGGAAGACGCCCCAAAGCTGGTCATCGCCTACGAGCCAGTCTGGGCCATCGGCACCGGCAAGGTGGCCACCCCCGAACAGGCCGAGGAGGTCCACGCTGACCTTCGCAAACTGCTCGAACAACGCTACAATGCTCAGATTGCCCGCCAAGTGCGAATTCTCTATGGCGGCAGCGTCAAGCCGGACAACGCGCGAGAGATTCTCGCCAAGCCCAACGTCGATGGCGTACTGGTGGGCGGAGCAAGCCTAAAAGTCGATGACTTCCTGGCTATCGCCGCCGGGGCCAAGTCGGCCTAGCGGCCAGCTCTCTGGCGGAGCCAGACCTTTCAAACTTGTAGGACTTTGCAAATGGGTATTCTTCTCGGCCTGCTGTTGGCGATCACCTCGATCTTTCTCATTCTCGTCGTGCTCGTGCAGCGCGGACGCGGCGGCGGTCTGGCCGGCGCGCTCGGCGGGATGGGCGGCCAGAGCGCCTTCGGCGCCAAAGCCGGCGACGTCTTCACCCGCATCACGATCGGCGTCGCCTTCGTCTGGATCGTGCTCTGCCTGATTTCCGTCAAGGTGCTCGGCGGACCGGGGACCGACCGGCTGCAAATCGACGGCGACGCGCCGCTCGATAGTGGACTCCGCGCCGCCCCCGCGCCGCGTGAGCCGGGCGAAACGCCCGCCGCCCCAGGCGGAACTCCAGGCGCTGCCGCAGGCGGCGGCGCCACCGCGCCGGCCCCGGCGACCGAGACTCCGTAGCAACATCGGCGGGCGAATTGATCGCACGGCGAGATCGACAAGGGACGCTGTTTTGCTGCTCAGCATGACCGGCTTTGGTGAGGCCCGCCACGAGGAGGGGCCACTGGCTGTCGCGGTCGAGCTGCGCACGATCAACAACCGCTATCTCAAAATCTCGCTCCGCACGAGCGACGCCTACAGCGCGCTGGAGCCTCGGATCGAGTCGATCGTGCGGCAGCACATCAAACGCGGCACCGTCCAGGTCCAGGTGCGGGTCGATCGCCAGCAGTCGGCCGAGGCGTATCCGATCAATCGGGCGGCGCTGGAGAGCTACCGCCGCCAGTTGCAAGCCCTCCGCGACGAGTGGAGCCTGCCCGGCGGCATCGCGCCCGAGAGCCTGCTGACGCTTCCTGGCATCGTCGATGAACCCACATCGGCCAAGGCCGATGTGGAGCACGACTGGCCGATCATCAAAGGTACGCTGGAAGAGTCGCTCACCCGGCTCTCGCAGATGCGCTCCGACGAGGGCGCGGCGCTGGCGAGCGATCTGAAGACCAACTGCCTGACGATCGCCAGCGAGCTGGACCGCATCGAGGCCCGGCTGCCGGAACTGATGGACGAATACCGCGACCGGCTGATCGAGCGGATCAACCGCACGCTCCAGCGCTACGACATCGCCCTGCAGCCGGGGGACGTGGTGCGAGAAATCAGCCTGTACGCCGAGCGGAGCGACATTTCCGAAGAAATCGTACGGCTGCGGAGCCATCTGGAGCAATTCGACGCGGCGATGGCGACCGAGGAGAGCTGCGGCCGTAAGCTAGAGTTTCTTACCCAGGAAATGTTCCGCGAAGCGAACACGATCGGCTCGAAAGCCAGCGACGTGGAGATCCCCAAGCACGTGATCGAGATCAAAACGGCGATCGAGCGCATCCGCGAGCAGGTGCAAAACGTCGAGTAAACTATGCCCAGTCCTACCGCCCCCACGAGTGTCGCGGGAAAAGCCTCGATGAGCGCCACGCGTCCCGGCCAACTGATTGTGCTCTCCGGCCCTTCGGGCGTCGGCAAGACGACGCTGCTCAAAGGGCTGTTGAGCCGCTTCCCGGACGACCTGAAGCTCAGCACCTCGGCCACCACCCGTCCCCCCCGCCCCGGCGAGCGGGACGGCGTCGATTACTACTTCCTGCGGCCGGAGGAGTTTGAGCAGCGACGGGCGGCGGGCGAGTTTCTGGAGTGCTGCGAGGTCTTCGGCCGGGGCTACTGGTATGGAACCCTCTTTAGCGAGGTCACTCCTAGCCTCGAAGCGGGTAAGTCGGTAATCTTAGAGATTGACGTCGAAGGCACGCAGCGCGTGCTGGAGAGCTATCCCGACGCCCTAACGATTTTCGTTCGCCCCAGTTCGACCGAAGAACTCGAACGCCGGCTGCGCGAGCGTGCGACCGAATCGGAGGAGGCCGTGCAGCGCCGGCTCGAAGTCGCCCGCGGCGAAATCGCCCAGGCCGAGCAGTACCAGTACCAGGTGGTCAACGACAAAATTGACGAGGCGATCGACGAGATCAGCCGAATTCTAAAACAGCGTGGAGGAGAGCAGTCCCGTGATTGATGCCCTGAAAGAAGAAACGATCGTCAACAAGGTCGGCGGACGCTTCAAGCTATCGGCCCTGATTCAAAAGCGGCTCGTCGCGCTCAACTCGGGCGCCCGTCCGCTGGTGGACATCGCCACCGACGACAAAATGGAGATCGTCGTGCAGGAGATCCTGCAGGATAAGATCTATCTCGACACCACCGGA
>CAYZVT010000157.1:0-10127 GCA_964481585.1 uncultured Pirellulales bacterium | reverse complement strand
GGCGAAATAGATGTCTACCCCGTCGTCGAAGATGACTACCACTTGCGAGAGGCCGAACTTCGAGATCGACCGCAAATCCTGCAATCCGGGCAGACCGCTGATGGCCTGCTCGACTGGAAACGTGATTTGCCGCTCGACCTCTTCGGGCGAGAGGGCCGGTGCGACGGTGTTGATCTGAATCATCACCGGCGTGGTATCCGGAAATGCGTCGATGTCCAACTGCCGTAGCGAGGCAACTCCCGCGGCGGCGAACACCAACACGCCGAGAACCACCAGCGCGCGATGGCGGAGCGAAAAATCAATGAGCCAATTGAGCACGGTACGTCAAAGCCTCCTTACTCGGCACAGCAGCCTTCACCAAGACTGTTCTTGAGAAGCTGCGCTCGCAGCACGTCGCTCCCTTTCGTGACGACCACTTCTCCAGGCAAAACGCCGGCAATGATCTCCGTGCGTTCACCGTTCGTTGCCCCAATGCGCACGGATCGCACATGGAACACCTTGGGGCTCTCCGGGCTGGCGAAGAAACCCTTGTCACGCACGAACACGATGTGGCAGCAGCCTTCCCAGTGGACGGCTTCCTTCGGCACGACGATTGCTTCCTGTTCCTCCCGCAGCACGACCCGGCCGGTTCCGAACGTTTCGTCCCGGAGTTGTCCGTCCGGATTTGGCAGGTCCGCCCGGACCTTCACCATCCGCGTCTGCTTATCTGCCGCAGTGCTGATCCAAGTCAACGTGCCGGTCAGCTCGTGCGGACTACCACCGGGACGAAAGCGAACGGGCTGCCCGAGCGAGAGGAAGCGAGCTTCTTCAAGAGGAATGTTGAGGGTGAGCCACATCCGGCTGGGGTCGGCGACCTGAAAGAGGGTTCGCGTCGGTTCGACAACTTCCCCGGCGACGACCTGCCGGTCTACGATCACGCCGTTTAGCGGACTCCGAACCGGAATCAGGTTGGCCGTGGCTGTCTGAGAGTCAAATCGACGAGCGAGATCATCAGGTAGACCAAGAAAGCGCAAGCGATGGATGACGGTCTTCTTGTCCAGGCCTCTCAATGTCGAGACGTCGACACGCAAGCCGAGATTTGCCAGTGCCTGCTCACAGCTAAGCACTTGAGCTTGCGCTTGGGCCAGTTCCGCCTCTGCTTCAATGACGTACTTGCCGGCAACGGCTCCACCGCTCAGATCTGCAAGCCGGTTCGCGTTCTTCTGCGCAAGGTCTTCCGCCACGAGGGCTTTGACCAGGTCGCTCTTTGCACGGCCGACTTCCATTGCGTCCACAACGGCCAGAACTTCCCCCTCACGGACCGGGTCGCCGATGTTCTTGAAGATCTGCCACGCCGTTCCGGGAACTCGCGACGAGAGACAAGCTAGTAGCGTTGCGTCATAGGTGATCTCGCCGTTGCCGGAGACCCCTTCGCTGACGGGCTGCTGCTCCACAAGTTGCACGTCAACGCCGGCCTGTTGGACCGCTTCGACGGAGGCAAACTGAATCCGACGCTGGTACACCTTGCAGACGGCATTGTTTTCCGGCCGATCCCGCAGAGCCAAAGCGTGGGCTGCCCGCTGGACTTCCGCTTCTGAAACAACCGGCGTTTTCTTGAGTTGCGCCACATCGGGATGGTGGAGCACGCAGTTATGCACGCCGTGCTCCCGGCACCAACCGAAGTCCGGACCGTTCGGGAACCGGTCGAGATTGCATTCGACGCAGTTCGATTCCGGCACGCCATGCTCTTCGCACCAGTCCTCGGCCACGGGCTGGGCGCCGCCGGCCAGCGCGGCAAACTTCGGCACCTTCCAATGGGAGTAGTGTCCGTAGGCTCCGACCGCAGCCAAAGACGCCATGACTACAACGGTGGGCAAATGATGAAGGATCAGAAAGAGCACCCCCTTCGATTTTCCGGTTCGCTCGGACGCGGCCTGAACCGGCGTCGGAGTGCTTTGTCGCGTCTCGGAAGCCGAATCGATTGTTGTCGTAGCCATTGAAAACCTTCCCGCACAACGTGCCTGAAAGAACTCTTGAACAGTCCCAACGCGCAGACGCGGATTCCATTGGGAGCTACCGCCTCGGGGATGCTAGCGCATGGCCCGTGGGAGATTGGGCGAGCGCAAAGCTAACCGCAGCGAGCGCAAACACAGGGGGACGACCCTGGCGCGCTTTGAGGCGTTAGAGCAGGAATGATTCGTGCAGAATGCGCACGTACCGGCCCGACGGCAGAGAAGTCGGGGGACCAGAGCAGCCATCGGCAAGAGCGGCCGACGTTAGCGGAGATTCGCCCTGAAGATTCTCAACCAGCACGGCATGAGAAGAATGCGGCCCATCGTCACCCAGGTCGCGTGCCACGCCATCCGAGGGCAGAACCGCACCATTGCAAAAGCACGTGGGGCACTGGCAATCGTCGTCGGGAGAATTGGGTAGCCGATCCGGGGCTGAACGCTCTCCGGACGACCCGTGGGAGCAGCACGAACATCCCGGTGAAATCGCGGTCTGCGCATTCCCTTCGCTCAACGCACCCATGCAGTTGAAAGGGCACGCCAAAATGGCGAAGATCAGCAGTAACCGGACAAAACACACCATTTTGACATTATCACAATTGCGTCGATCGACGTCAAGACGAAGCACAGTCTGAATCCTTCCTTCGGACGCAGGCAATCCAATCTTGAGCTTTTTTCTTGGGTTATGGGTATTCTGCCACCGGCTGCCCAATATCCGCGACGGGAGAGCCGTGCTCCGAGCCCTGGTTACCGGAGGCCTGTTACAATCCCTGCCCTGATGGAATTTCTTCAAGTTCGACTGGCGAGCTCGTGATGGCGCAGCCGACCGCACGTTCCAGGGCAGCAAGTGCTTGTTTGCGTTGCGAGAGGCGACGATAGTAGTCGATGCGATGGCGGAGCCTGTGCCAGTTCGTCGATCTATGGTGAGTGAGGGACTCCGCAGATTTCCCCCTCGGCCCCTGATTTCTTCGGGAAAGCAACCTCGCAACCCTCAATCTGGATTCGACTTACGGTCATCGAACTGCCGCCGCACTCCGGCTTCCCAGCCCTGGACGCCAGCGATAAAAAGTTCAATAGCCGTCTTGTCGCCCCGACTCAAAAAAGCCTGGTGCGATCCGATCGCATCAGGCTTTTTTATTGGGCTGCTGAAAGAGGCGCTGCGTGTCGGAGTTTTCTTCGGGAGGCGGCGAAATCACGCGAAACACATTTTGGCCGCCGGAGATCAATGATGCACGACGAGGAACTTCGAGCCGAGCTGCTGGTGATGCCCAAGCCGAAGGTGGACGACGTCGCCGTCAGCGTGGCGGAGCAGGCGAAGTACATCCTCCTCGTGGCGGCCGGCTTTCTTGCGCTGGCCGGGATCTTCCACGGGCTGTCGATCTACGGCTCGCGGGCGCGCTTTTGGCAGTTTTGGGCGATGGGCATGTGCGTGTTTGCGGCGACGCCGGCCTTGTGGGGCGCGATTTGGGCCCTGTGGGCGTTCGTGCAGAATCGGAAGCTGCGGCGGATGGTGAAAGGCGAGTACTACGTCCGCTGGCTCATCGACAGGGAGCGGTTGCTGCGGGAATTTGAAACCGTCCGCCAGCTCCACCAAAAAATGCCGAAGTGCTTTGCCTGGCTGGTCGGGGGATTTGGGCTGTTCTTCGCCGCAGGGATCTATGCCGACGGCGACAGGTTCTTTGAATCGCTCGCCCTGCATTTCGCCGTTCCGCTCGGCGTCGGCGCCGCGGGCGGCTATATTGTCGGCTGGTTCGTGCGAGCGATGAGCTACGTGACGGAGCGGATCGCGCGAACGCGAACGCCGCAGGTCATCGTCGGCCCCGCCGGGATCTACCTTCCCGGCCGATTCTGTCCGGCCCGAACCGTGGGCCAGCGCTTCGTCGGCGCCGCGCTCTCAAACGAGAAGCCGGACGTTCTGCTCGTGAATTTCGCTGTAACGCAGCGCCACGGCGGCGAGCGACGGGAGGAGTTGCCGGTTCCCTTTCCGGTCGATGAGCGGGCGCAGGCGGAGATGGTCTGCGAGCTCATTAACGAGCGGGTGTGACGGGCACGCCGCACCGGGCTAGAGCGCCGAGGCAGCATGCCTTCTGGGCGTCAGGGTCTCGAGCAGCCGGTGGAATCGTGCCCGCAGCGCGAGGCGCAGCCGCCTCACCCTCGGCCTCCGCTAAAAACAGGTTGTGAGCAACGTCGGATACCGCTTTGGGGCGACCCTTCAGAACGCGTGTAATCCAGTGGGAGGCCCCTTGGCAGAAGACGTGGAGGAACAGGACCTATGAGCTATTGGGCCACGGTGCGACTTCCAAGGACATTTTGGAAGAGTACGAAGGGCTGTCGCATGAGGATCTACGAGCGTGCCTCCTCTTTGCCGCACGCGCTCTGGCATGAGCACGAAATTAGGTCGGCCAAGCCTCCTCACGCCATGCTGCGCGTCTTGGCTTTCATCGGGAGGCGCCTTGGATACAAGTAGCCCAGTCAATGGCGTCAGCATTTCCAGCTGGTCCAATCATGGACTCCGGCCAGCGCCAGATTCGCGCACTCGCTTTACGGCTGGCGCCCCTGGCCCGGCGTCGCTGAGTTGTATTCGTTAGGTCGAGGTACGCATTTCAGCCCGCATTGCCGCGCGCGGCCGAGGCGTCGGGCACGACGGCGGGCAAGGCCGGCACGCGTTGGAGCGCGGACGTGAGCTGCGCGATGGCTTGCTGCTGGGCTTCGCCGTGCAGGGCGGCGAGGACGGTTTCTGCTTCCCGCTGGAGCGCCGCCGCGCGGTCAGGTTGTTGCAGGCGGTGGTAGATTGGCACCAGGCGCTGCAACGTTTCGGCGTAGGCGGAATGGTCTTTGCCCTGCGAAACGGCGACGATCCCGGCCGCTTGCACGAGCAGGCGTTCCGCCTCCTGCGGGTTGTCTTGGGCGGCGGCGAGCGCGGCGAGTTGCTCCAGTGCGTGGGCGTACTCGGGATGCTTCTCGCCAAGCTTCTGTTTGATTAGCTCGCCACCGGCGCGCAGCGCACCTTCGGCGTCGTCGTGACGCCGGGCGATGCGGTACACTTCGCCGAGCGTGGTGAGCGCCTTGGCGTACTCAGGGTGCTCCTTACCGAGCGTTTCCGCCAGGATCGCCGCTCCCTCCTGCACGAGCGCCTCGCCCTGATCCGGTTTTTGAAGTGCCGCGTAGACACGGCCCAGCTGCGTCGCCGCTTGGGCCACTTCAGGATGCTTCTCGCCCAACTCTTGTTTAAGCACTTCCACGCCCCGCCGCGTCAGCGCTTCGGCCAAGCCTTGCTGCTTCGCCTCCTGCGCCAACTGGCCGAGCTGCGCGAGATGGCGACCGTACTCGGGATGCTTTTCGGAGAAGACCTGCAGCGCGACCTCGGCAGCCTGCTCGATGAGTTGCCCGGCCTGCTCGCGCTGATGGCGGGCGTTGTAAAGACGGATGGAGTTTTCCAGGATGATGAGATACGTCGGGTGCCGCTCGCCGAGCGACTGCCGCTGGATTTCCAGCGCGCGGTAGAGCCGGCTGGCGGCAGGGCCGAGTTGGCCGCGTTCGATCTCGATCATCGCCAAGTTGTTCAGCGCCGAAGCATAGTCGGGATGCGCGGCCCCGAGTGTTCTTTCGAGCACGGGCAGCGTCTCGCGCAGGAGTTCTTCAGCTTCGGATAGGCGGCCTTGCTCATGTCGCAGCAGCGCGAGGTTCACGGCCACCATCGCGCGCTCAGGATGCTCCGCGCCGAGCGACGCGTCGTAGATCCGCAGCACCAGGGCATAGGCCGCGTCGGCTTGTTCGTAGCGTCCTTGTTCATACCAGCCGTAGGCCAGATTATTCAGCGCCTTGGCATAAATTGGATGCTCCTCACCCAGCGCTTCGCCCAGCAGGCTTACCGCCTCGCGCAGCACCGGCTCGGCCTCGGCGGGCTGCCCCAGATCGGAATAGATGGACGCCAAGTTAGCGAGCACCGCAGCCCGCTGCGAGAGCTGGTCGGGCGCGGCCTGTTTGAGGGTGGTCGCCGCCTGCTGGGCGAGCGGAAGTGCGTGCTGCGGATCGCCCGCCGCGCGGAGGATCATGCTCAGTTGGTTCAGCGCGCGGGCGTAATCAAAGCTCTCCACGCCGTAAGCGTTTTGAAACGTCGCCACCGCTTCGCGCTGCAGCCGCTCGGCCTCGCCGTACTTCGCCTGTTGGCGCAGCGCGTCGGCAAGATTCGTAAGGCAGATGGCATATTCGGGATGCTCGCGGCCGACGCTCCGTTCGTAAACGGCGGCGACTTGGCGAAAGGCCGCCTGCGCCTCTTGCCAGCGGCCACACTCCGCCAACACGAGTGCCTGATTGTTCCGCGTCGCGGCGACAAATGGGTGATCGGAACCCAGGAGCTGCGCGCGGACTTCCAGCGCCCGCTGGGCCGTTTCCAAGGCGCGGGCGTACTGCCGCTGCTGTTGCAGATCCCCGACTTGAAGGTGCAGTTTTTCTGCATCGATCAGCGTCTGCCGGTCTTGTGGACCCAGCGTGCGAAGGCGGCGGACATGGTCGCGCTCGACGATGGCTGAGCGCGTGGTCCAGTGCGTCTCGCCGTGCAGCTTGATTAGTTGCGCGACGGCATCGTTCCAAACCGTCTCGCAAATCGCCAAATCGACCGGCTCGTATTTGTCGGCGAGCCATTTTAGGAGGCCAATGTGATGGTCGCGGAGCCGTGCCAACTCGCGGCGATCGACCTGTGACAACTGCTCCGCTACAGCGAGCAGCTTATTCTCAACGCCGGCCAAATCGGCGGCGGCTTGCCACTCGGCTCGGGCGTCTGCCGCCTCGCGCGCCTGTTGTACCTGGCCGAGCAACTCGATCCGGCGCTTCACGAGTTGACTAAACTCTGGCGGCGGGAGATCCTGCTGGTCCGCCCCTGCGGGAGCGGCCAGCGCGAGAACAACCGCCACGACCGCCGCCACGCGCCACCGCTGCATCGTCCCGCTCCTTTGCTCAATAGCGAACGGGCGGTATATAGGGGGGCGCTGACAGCAGGTCAAGAGAGGCCAAGGCGGCTGTCGTCAGGCCCCGTCACCCGTCGCTGACGATGCTACGGAAGTACGTTGATTAGGGGTTCATCATAACCTGGGTAGGTGCGGCGTTTCTGCTGGGTGGTCTGGATGTTGACCACCGGGCCGCTCGGCAACACATCATCGGGGATGAACTCCTCACGTTGTCGCTGCGGCTGTTGTTGTTGCGTCGGCCGGTAGGCGCGGATCGCTCTGCCGGATTGTTGCCCCTCAAGAACTGGCGAGGGCGAAGCAGCCAGTTCCTGCTGCTGTTGACGCTGCTGCTGTGATCCCGGGGTTCTGGCGAGCACATCCACCGGCTGCTGCTGTTGCATTTGGATGTTGCCGCCTTGTTGCTGCGTGGGCTGAGCGGTTCGCCCGGTGAGAACCTCCGCGGGCTGCGGTTGTGGAAGCTGAATCTGCTCGCCTTGTTGCTGCGGGGCTTGTGTCCTTTGCGGCTGGGTGAGCACGTCGGCCGGTTGCTGCTGCTGAGGCTGGATCTGTCCGCCCTGCTGTTGCTGGCGCTGTTGGCTCGGCGGCCCGGTGAGCACCTCGGCCGGCTGTTGCTGCTGGAGTTGGATTTCATCGCGCTGTTGCTGCCGGGCCTGTTGGGTTTGCTGCTGCTCGGCCTGCTGCGGGCGCTGCTGTTGTGGTTGCTGTTCGGCCTGCTGACCCTGTGGGGGTTGCTGTTGCTGCTCAGGCTGTTGGGCCTGTTGCGGCGGCGGTTGTTCCGGCCGTTGCGGTTGTTGCTGTGGCTGCGGTTGTTGCTGTGGCTGAGGTTGTTGCTGTGGCTGAGGTTGTTGCTGTGGCTGAGGTTGTTGTTGCCGCTGCGGTTGTTGTTGTCGCTGAGCTTGTTCAAGCTGTGGCGGTGGTTGTCGTTCGGGTTTTTGGAGCGTCGGCAGCGTGCGTCGCGGCGTCTCGAACTCCGGGTCGGCGGGTGCGGCCGGAGCAACGGCGCGCGGCTGCTGTTCCGTCTCGCGCCGCTCCGCGTCGCGAGCCAGCCGCCGTGATTCGCCGCAACCAACGAGCACGGCAAGCATGGTGATTGCGGCAAGAGTTGGTCGTTTTCTCATGGCAGATCCCTTTCGAGGTGAAGATGCGATCGAGAGTCGATCGGCCAGGACAAGCCTCGACGGGAGAGACAGGCCGGTAGCCGGCGCGGCCTGTCTCTGGAGAGTCGTCGAAGCACCGCAGCGCGTGTCGCCCTTCCAACTGCAGATGGTATGCCGCGAGGCCGGCCTCCTCTTTAAAGGTCTCTCTGCCTGCGGTCTCCTCAGTGGTTTTTCCTGGCTCGGCGGGTGCTTCGTCTAGAGATCGTAAGCATCTTCGCCCATCTCCGTTTCGTACCCGTCACCGCCTTCGCTGAACCAGCCTTGGTAGTCTTGCTCAAACCAGTCCCCATAATCGGCATCGGGGATCGTGCGCTGCTGGCGCAAGCGCTGCAGTTGCGCAGCCTGCTGGTTGTATCCGCGCTGCTGATGGCCGGCATTCCACGCGCGCCCCCCGTAGCCTGCGCTATAGGGCTGCGCGCCGGCTTGCCAGTTCTGGTAGCCGCGCTGTCCCCACTGTCCCTGATAAGGCTGGTTGCCGCCATAGCTAAACTGATTGATGCTGTAACCGCGCTGCTGCTGGTACATTGGTCGGTAGCCGCCGGTGGTCGGCCGGTTAGCCCCTCCGCCACCCATTCCGTACTGACCGCCCCCGTAGCCGGCAGTGCCGTACTGGCTTTGGGTGGCTCCGTAGCCGTACTGCCCACCGCCGTATTGAGCTGCGCCATATTGAGCACCCGCGCCGTACTGACCGCCGCCATATCCGTACTGGCCGGTTGCAGTGCCGTACTGGCCCGTGCCCGCTCCATATCCTCCAGCGCCGCTATAGCCGAACTGGGCGAAAAGAGGCGTGCAAAGCAGAACCGCAGCGACAAAACCTGCCAGGGCAGCCCCAGCCGTGAAGGACTTCATCGATTTTCTCCTTTTCAATCGTGATTGCGGGAAGAGTCAAAAGCGGGCTTGCGCCCTGCAAAGGGGATTGCAACAAGAGACGGGCGCGCAGGCGCTGCGAGTGCCGGCTTTCGACTCGACACCCGCAGCAGCGTTGCTCGTCTGACTCGCTCAGGTTAAAAGGATTAGCAACCGTCGGCAGTGTTACTGCTGATAGCCATCGTACTGCCCTTGCTGTTGGCCTTGGCCCTGGAAGCCCTGGCCGCCAAACTGGCCCCCCTGACGCTGTCGATAGCGCTGGTTTTGGAAGCCCTGGCTCCCGTACGGGCCGCCTTGGCCGTCGATTTGGCGGTAACCAGCCTGGTACGGCTCCATGCCGTAGGAGCGTTGCGGGTTGGCGAGGATCTGCCCTTGCACCTGCTCGCTCGGAGCCTGCGCCAACTGCCCGCCCTGCTGTCCGCCGAACGGCGGCAGCGATGCAAGCTGGGGCGCGCCGTAGGCCTGGCCCACCGAGCTTAGCGCTTGCAGTGCGGTGGCAAAATGGCTCATCGCCGACTGAACCGTGGCCTCATACGTCGGGCCAAGCTGGCCTTCGGAAGTTGTTTGCGCAGCCATCTCGGCCTGGGCGCGGGCGGCTTGCAGTTGGCCGATGATGTACCGGATCGCCGGCAGCGCTGCGGGGTTGGTTTCGAGCGAGTTCTGCTGCAGCGCGCCCATATCCTGGAGCGCACGCTCAGAGCAACGGACCATGTACTGGGCCTGCGAGCTAAGAATGTTCGGGGCCTGCACATTGAGCTGCCCCTCCGCGTTCATGACCGCTGCGGTGTTGAACCCGTTGGAGATAAAAATCGCAGCATCGGCCACCCAGTACTGGGGCACGGCCGCCGTCTGGCTCTGCTGGTCGGGATCGACCGCTTGCGAAGCCTGCTGCGAGAGCTGTTGCTGACCTTGTTGTTGTTGACCTTGTTGTTGACCTTGTTGTTGTTGACCTTGCTGTTGTTGACCTTGCTGTTGCTGGCCTTGCTGGCCTTGCTGAGCTTGGCCGACTCCGATTCCGACCGCCAGCGAAAGGGCAATCGCGGTTGCGAACCCCCGGACCGTAAACCACTTCATCATGCGTCTCCTTGAGCAGCGAAAACAGGGATGGGAGAGAAGCTTCAACTCCACCGTGGGTGTTGAAGCCAAAG
>CAYZVT010000156.1:0-10215 GCA_964481585.1 uncultured Pirellulales bacterium | reverse complement strand
ACGAACGGCGCGCCGCGCGGCCGGCGGCGCGCGACCGCGCAGTCGATGGCTGCCAGCCAGCGCGATATCTCGGTGAGCGAGTTCTTCGCCAAGAACCGC
Organism: uncultured Pirellulales bacterium; assembly: GCA_964481585.1. Taxonomy (GTDB): domain Bacteria; phylum Planctomycetota; class Planctomycetia; order Pirellulales; family CAYZVT01; genus CAYZVT01. The sequence continues at coordinate 10,116 of CAYZVT010000156.1, read as the reverse complement.
CACTTGCTCGGGTTCGACAACCCGCGCAAAGCGCTGCTGACGACTGTGAAAGAAGCAGTCGATAACTCGCTCGACGCCTGCGAAGAAGCCGGCATCCTGCCGGAGATTTGGGTCCACATCGAACAGACCGGCCCGAACCGCTACAAGATCGGCGTGCAGGATAACGGCCCCGGGATTTTGAAAAAGCAGATCCCGCTCATCTTCGGCAAGCTCCTCTACGGCTCGAAGTTCCACCGCTTGCGGCAGAGCCGGGGGCAGCAGGGGATCGGCATCAGCGCCGCCGGCATGTACGGCGTGCTCACGACCGGCAAGCCGGTCAAGATCATGTCCAAGACCGCGCCCCGCAAGCCGGCCCACTATTACGAAATCCAAATCGACACCCAAAAAAACCATCCCGAGATTCTCAACGGCAAGGGCGAGGGGGTCGACATTTCGCCGGGCGAGAAGGGGCTGAAAGAGATCGAGAAGCACGGCATCGAGTGGATCGACGTACAGCACGGCACCCGCGTCACGATCGAGCTGGAAGCCCGCTACCAGCGCGGCCGTGGCAGCGTGGACGAGTACCTCGAACAGACGGCCATCGCCAACCCGCACGTCACGCTCCATTACCTCGACCCGGAAGGCGCGCAGCGCGATTACAAGTCTTCGACCGAGCAACTGCCGATCGAACCGAAAGAGATCAAGCCGCACCCCTACGGCGTCGAACTCGGCCGCCTGGCGGCGATGCTGAAGCAGACCGACGCGCCTTCGCTGTCGCAGTTCCTCACGACGAGCTTCTCCCGCGTTACACCGAGTGTCGCGCGGAAGATCTGTGACGAGGCGAAGCTCAGTTCCCGCGCGCGCACCAAACGGATCGGTCGCCACGAGGCCGACGCGCTGTATCAGGCCATTCAGCGCACCAAAATCTCCAACCCGACGACCGATTGCATCTCGCCGATCGGCGAAGACCTGATTCTCCGGGGGCTGCGGCATGTCGTGCCCGGCGAGTTTTACGCCGCCGCCACGCGTCCGCCGTCGGTCTATCGCGGCAATCCGTTCCAGATCGAAGTTGGGATCGCCTACGGTGGCACCGCGCCGACGCAGAACATTTCGCGCGAGCTACTCGTCGAGTTGCTGCAAGAGAGCGACGCCCGCACCTTGCGGCAATTTTTGATTAGCACGTTCAACGGCCTGGGGCCGGACGGAGCGGAAAAAATCATCAAAGGCTCCGGCCTCGGCACCCGGCAGTCGCCCTCGAAGTTCAACTCCAAGGAAATCGAGAAGCTGCACGCGGCGATGAAGCACGTCAACATCAGCGAAGGGCAGTCGATGAACGTGCTGCGGTTCGCCAACCGCGTGCCGCTCCAGTTCCAGCATGCCGCCTGCGCAATCACGCAGACGATCATCGCCACGAACTGGCGCAGCTACGGGCTGAGCCAATCGCGCGGCGGCCTGCCGGCCGGGCCGGTGACGGTCATGGTCCACTTGGCGAGCGCGTGGGTGCCCTTTACGAGCGAATCGAAGGAAGCCATCGCGAGCTATCCCGAAATCACCAAAGAACTGCGGCTCGGGCTGCAAGCCGTGGGACGCAAGCTCGGCATGTACCTCAACCGCCGCCAGCGCGTGCGGCAAGAGGGCGAGCGGCGGAACATCTTTTTGCGCTATCTGAAAGAAGTCGCCTCCGCGGTGAGCACGATCAACGAGATTGACCGTGAAGACCTGTACGAACAACTGCTTTCGGTGGCGAAGAAGAAGACCGCCGAAGCCGACGTGAAGCTCGACGATCGCGGCCGGCCCATCGAAGAACAGCAGCTCGACCTGGGCGAGAACGTGCTCATCGTCGATCCAAGCGAATCGGCCGAGGATCTGATTAATCGCCCCACCAAGTCCGCATAGCCGCAGGGGTGGCGCACGACGCAAGAAGGCGGAGGGCGGAGGGCACCTGAGGCCTGTCATTCCCGCAGGCGGGAATCCAGGGGAGCGTGAGGGACTAGATTCCCGCCTGCGCGGGAATGACGATGGGGTGCCAGTCGCGGAGCGACTGGCCTGCTCTGCAGAAGATAAACCACTTTCTGAGATTGAAGATTCATGGCCAAGAAAAAGACGCGTTCCAAAACTGCTGCTGCCGACGGTGCCGCGAAACCGAAGGCGAAGCTCAACGACCGCGATAAGAAGACGATGGGCTCGCTGCTGACGCTGGCGGACGAAGTCGTCCAGGCAGCGCAGAAACGCCGCGATCCGCATTTCGATATCCCCTCCCGCTCGCTCTCGAACGTCAGCTTCAATCGGCGGAAGCGGTTCATCGAGATGGGCAAGAACAAAAACCGCCGGCAACTGTTCAATCTCTCGCAAGCCAAAAGCTACATGCAAACCATGCTCGTCGCCAGCGGCGCGAAGCAGCTTATCGAGCAAGGCAAGACGACCAGCCTGCGGGGAATGTACTACCTGCTCAAGCACACGATCGAAGGAACCAAGGAAAACACTTTCGAGGAACAGAGCGAAAGCGATCCGGTTATCGAAGACTTGGAAGTGCTGCTGAACGCTCTCCGCGAGGAACTGCACCTGTACGCCCAAACGAAAGGCACGCTCGTCGGGCCGATCACGCTCATCGACCAGGGAGACGAGATCGACTGCGCGCGGATGGGCTCGGGCGGCTACGGCATCCCGTCGATTGTCGAGCCGGAAGTGATCGAGTTCAAGAAGTGTGACGCGAAGTTCGTCCTGCATGTCGAAAAGGATACGGTCTGGCAGCGGTTCAACGAGGATAAGTTCTGGCGCAAGCACAACTGCATCCTGACCCACGGCGGTGGTCAGCCCCCGCGCGGCGTGCGGCGATTGCTGAACCGCTTGCACTACGAACTGAATCTGCCGGTCTACTGCCTGCTCGATAACGACCCGTGGGGGTACTACATCTACAGCGTCATCAAGCAAGGCTCGATCAATCTGGCTTTCGAGTCGCAGCGGATGGCGATTCCCGACGCCAAATTCCTCGGCCTGCGGAGCATTGATTTGGAACGCTGCGACCTGTCGCCGACGGTGAGGATCGATCTGAACGAGAACGACCGCAAGCGCGCTCGGCAGATCGCCAAGTACCCGTGGTTCGAGGGCAAAAAGCAGTGGCAGAACGAGATCAAGAAGATGATCCAAAACGACTTCAAGCTCGAAGTCGAAGCCCTCATCAGCAAAGACATCAGCTACGTCACCGAGCAGTACGTCCCCGAACGCCTCCGCCAGCAAGACTGGCTCGACTAGGCGGCAGCGCGGTGGGGCGCAAAGCGTCAGGGTGGCGGGGCGCACTGCGCAGCGGAAGCCCCCGAATCTGCCGTCATTCCCGCGCAGGCGGGAAACCAGACCAGAACGACCGGGGGCTTCCGCTTTCGCGGTGCGCCGTGCGCCACCCGGCGTCAATAATCTCAACTTCTCAACCCGACAGGGCACGCGACGATGGAAGACTACGACGAGCAGCGCGCCCTGACCGATTACGTCTGGGAGAACTACCAGGAACTGCTCACCGATTTTGAGCATTTGGTAGCCGAGGCGATTCGGCAGCAGACGCCCGAGGTGCTCTCCTCCAGCCCTCGCCCCGCGCCGGCGAAGCCCGATTGGGCGTGGGGGGATGATCCGCATGTCACGGCGGCCTTGGCGGTCGGTCCCGAAGCGTACCGCCGCCGCGTCCGCGACCGGCTGTTGCAGACGTATCCTGAACGGATCGAAATTCACCGCTGCCCCAAGTGCCAGCGGATCGCCAGCCGCCCCCAAGCCCGCGTCTGCTTCTGGTGCGGCCACGATTGGCACACGCGCAACGGCGAGTAGCTATTAGCCGGTCCCACGGGGGCTTCCGCTTTCGCGGTGCGCCCCCGCCACCCCTGCGCTTTCCGCCCTCCGCCCTCGCGCTACGGCTTCAGCACGATCTTACCGGCCAGAGCGCCAGAGTGGCCGACGGTCGAGTCGTGCTGTAAGCGATGGGCTTCGGCTGTCTCGGAGAGCGGCAGCACGCGGTCGATGCGGCTGCGGAGTTTTCCTGCGACGAGCCAGCGATTGATGTCTTCGGCCGCCGCTCGCTGTTGTTCGGGCGGTGCGTTGAACATGGCAAAGCCAAAGAGCTTGCAATCGCGCGTGTAGAACGGGCCGACCGGAAAATGCGGCTTGGCGTCGCGGCCGGCCATCACGATCATCCGGCCCCGCATCGCCAGATGGGCGACCATCTGTTCAAAATCTGGCTCGCGGAGCGTTTCCCACCAGACGTTCACCCCTTCGGGAGCAAACTCTTTCAGCCTCGCCGAGACGCTCTCGTGATGGTAGTTTAGCGCGAGATCCGCGCCGAGATCGTAGCAGGCCTGCACCTTTTCATCGCTGCCGCCGGTCGTGACGACGCGCGCGCCGAGGGCTTTCGCCATCTGAACGACCATCGACCCGACGCCGCCGGTGCCGCCGTGGACAAAGAGCGTCTCGCCCGGTTGCAACTTCGCATCGCGGACCAGCCCCAGATGTGCGGTGATGCCGACCAGCGCGACGGCCGCCGCCGTTTCGCTGCTGATTTCGTCAGGCAGCGGATAAAGCCAGCACTCGTCGACCGCCGCGTACTCAGCAAAGGTGCCTTGCCGGCCAAGCAAGCCTTGGTTGGACCCCCACACCCGATCGCCCGGCTGAAACTGCCGCGCGTCCGGCCCGACCGCTTCGACGGTGCCCGCTAGGTCGCAGCCGACGACAAAAGGTTGTGGTAGCGGCATCTTAATCAAGCCGCTGCGGATATAGGTGTCGACTGGATTGACCGCCACCGCTTCGATCCGCACGAGCACTTCGCTCCCGGTCGGCTTGGGGCGGGGCAGGTCGCCATAGATCAGGTCTTCCACCGGGCCGGGCTGCTCAACATAGGCCGCTTTCATCGGGTATGCCTCCTGCTCGTGCGCCGCGAAGGTTGAAGGGGGACTTAATTATGCAAAGCGGCGCGCCTTTCATGCAAGCCGCCGCGATAGCGGTCAGCCGTCAGCGGTCAGCTTTCAGCCCATAGCTTCGAGCTTGTCGCCCGCAGCCGCCACCAGGCCGGCTAGCCGCTTTAATCTACCGTGACGCAAAGCCTTCTCTCTAGATTCCCGCCTGCGCGGGAACGACGGTCCGGCGGCGTCGGAAGGAGGCGTGGCACCGAAAATCTGGATTCCCGCCTGCGCGGGAATGACGGTGTCGCGGAAAGGACTCTATAATTCCCTCAGTCGCTGTCGATGCTCGCTTTGACTGCACTTTGCCCGCCGCGCGGCCGCGTATGAACCGCACGAATTCTTCCATCCTGCTGATTGTCGTGCTGGCCGTGGTGGCGTATTTGCTTATCACGCTGCCGCCGATCGTGGTGGAGCAGTACCGCGCGGCGATCGAGTTGGGAGAAACCTGGGGCTACGCCTATCTGGCGGCGGTCGGGCTAGGCGGGCTGCTGATGACGTTCGTGGCCGGCTGGATTCTGGCCCGGCTGTGGATCGCCTCGCGCCGCAAAGAGCGCAAGCGCGCCCAGCGGCAGCGCAACCCCAGCCAGCTTTCGCGCGACGAGCAGCAAGCCGAGTTCGAGGCCAATCTCACGGCCGGGGGCGAGTTTGCCGCCGAGACGGACGTGCCCGACGAAGTCCGCGGCGAAATCAACCGCCGGCTGGCTGAGTTGCAGCAGAAGCGCGAGAAGCAGTCGCTGGAGATTGTCGCCTTCGGGACCGTGTCGAGCGGCAAATCGTCGCTCCTGAACGCGCTGGCCGGCCGGGCGATGTTTCGCACCGACCCGCGCGGCGGCACGACCCAGACGCGCGGCGAGATTCCTTGGCCCGGCGACGATCGCGTCGTGCTCGTCGATACGCCAGGCTTGGCCGAAGTGCGCGGCGAAGAACGTGCGCGCAACGCCGCCCGCGCGGCGAAGGATGCCGATCTGGTGCTGTTTGTGACCGACGGGCCGCTCAAGGCGTACGAGGTCGATCTGCTCCGGCAGTTGGCGGCGATGGAAAAGCGCGTGCTCGTCTGTCTGAACAAGCAAGACTGGTTCAGCGGCGCAGACCGCCAGCAGCTTGTCAGCCAAATTGCCGAGCAGGTCGCGCCGCAGGTCGCCCGCGAAGACATCGTGACCGTCACCGCCCAGCCCGCCGCGCGGCAGCGCGTCCGCGTGCTGCCTGACGGCACCGAAGTCGAAGAGACCGTGCCGAACGAGGCGGACATCGGCCGTCTGGCAAAGCGGATGCTGGAAGTCGTCCGCCGTGGCGGGCAAGACCTGCTGCTAGCGAATCTGCTCCTGCAATCGCGCGGCGTGGTCGAGGAGTCGAAGCAGCGCGTGCGGGCGTCGCTCGACAAACGGGCCGAGGAAATTGTCAATCGCTACATGTGGGCGGCCGGCGGCGTCGCGGCCGTGAACCCGATTCCGCTGCTCGACTTGGCCGGCGGCAGCGCGATCACGGTGAAGATGGTGCTCGACCTGGCCCGCGTCTACCGCCAGGAGATGGACGTCGATACGGCGGTCAGTCTGCTTGGGCAGCTAACCAAAAACCTCGTGGCGATGCTCGGCGTGACGGCGGCCACGCCGGCCGTGGCGGCGCTGATTGCTTCGCTGCTCAAGACCGTGCCCGGTGCGGGCACCGTGGCCGGTGGCATTTTGCAGGGGTTGGTGCAGGCGCTCGTGGTCCGCTGGATCGGCAAGGTGTTTGTCGTGCTGTTCCGCAACGAAATGACGACGCCCCCCGGCGGCTTGGCCGAGATTGCCCGCAGCAAATGGGAAGAAGTCACGCAGCCCGCCGAGTTGATTAAGCTCATTCAGGCTGGGCGGAAGCATCTCACGCAAAAAGAATCGGCAGGGCAGGATGAACGAGTCTAGCGCACCGTCCGATTCCAGTTACCACGACGCGCTCGCTGCGCTGCGGCACGCTATCGGCCAATTTCGTGGTTGCAGCGAGCAAGAACGCCAGGTGCTGCGCGAGGACCTGACGGCGCTGGAGTCGATGCAGGAGAAGCTCGAATCGGGCCGCGTGGAGATCGCTGTCTTCGGCGAAATCTCGACCGGCAAGTCGGCGCTGATCAACGCCCTGATCGGCTCGGCGGTCGCCGAAGTGAATGTCCGTGGCGGCTGGACGAAGGACATTTGGCAGCTTGATTGGAACGGGGCCGGCTACTGCGTGCCGGGTTTTGCACGTTCGGAACTGGTGCTCGTCGATACGCCAGGGCTGAACGAAGTTGACGGAGCACAGCGGGCACTGCTGGCGCACGAAGCCGCGCGCCGGGCCGATCTGATTCTGTTCGTGTGCGATTCGGATCTGAACGATACGGAGTATACGGCGCTCGTGGAACTGGCGTCGAGCAACAAGCCGATTTTGCTGGTGCTGAACAAGATTGATCTCTACACGCCGCAGCAGCGGGCCGAGTTGATGGAGATGCTTGCCGGGCCTCGCTACGCGGAAATCGTTGAACCGCGCAACGTGATTCAAACGGCCGCCGATCCGCGCGAGATGGAATACATCATCGAGTCGCCCGACGGCAAGACCCGTAGCGAGTGGCGCAAGCCGCAGCCAAAAATCGAAGACCTGCGGGTGCGGATTCTCGAAGTCCTCCAGCGCGAGGGGAAGGAACTGATCGCGCTCAATGCGGCGATGTACGCGGCCGACAAGAGCGACCGCATGGCCGCGCTGCGCGTGCGGATGCGCGAAACGCGGGCGAATGCGACGATCTGGAGCTACGCGGTGATGAAGGCGATCGCCGTCGCGCTCAATCCGGTGCCGGGGGTCGATGCGCTCGGCGGCAGCGCGGTCGATCTGACGATGATCGTCAATCTGGCAAAGGTCTACGGCATCGAGATCAACCGCAACAATGCCAAAGATCTCGCCCTATCGATCGGCAAAGCCGCCGGCTGGGTGGGCGGCGCTGAACTCGCTACGCACGTTGCGGCCTCGGTCTTTAAGGGGCTGACGCTCGGCTACGGCACGGTGCTCACCGCGCTGCCGCAAGGCGCGGCGGCGGGCTATGGCTCCTACATCGTGGGCCAAGCCGCGCGCTACTATTTCGAGCACGGCGCGAGCTGGGGCCAAGAGGCACCCAAAACCGTCGTCACGCGGATTCTCGACGCGACCGATAAAGAGTCGATCTTGCAGCGGCTCAAGAGCGAGATCAAAAAGAAGATTCGCCTGAATCCTTACGCTGGCAAATAATCGTCGCGGCTACGGAAAGCTCAGCCCGAGCACGTACGCTTCCCACTCTTTCTGAAACTTCTGCATGTCCTCGGCACCGAGCACCTGCTGGAGCGTTTCGTAGCCGGTCGGGTCGTCGCGACAGTTGGCGACGAACTGCCGGTAGTAATCGCGCAGCAGGCCGCGCTCTTGCAGATAGTAGAGCAGATAGCGAGCTTGGGCGTAGTTGGAGCCGGGGTCTTCGCGATAGAACTCATGCGTCGTGGTCGCCGTCAACTGCTCAAACGACGGCAGCCGCTCGGCGCGGATCGCGCGCTGCAGCCCGGCGAGCCGCCAGTTGGTCATGCCGCAAATCGCGCCGTCGCGCTCCTGGCTCTGCTCGTAGAGTGAGCCGAGTCCTTCATTGAACCAAGCCGGGCAAGCGGGAAAGTTCGCTTCGATAAACGGATGGACGATCTCGTGCACGAGCGTGCCGCCGCCGGTGGCGATGTTCATCACCAGCGCCCGGTGATGTGGCGAATAGTAGCCGTAGGGCGTGTCGGGCTTTTCGCCAAAGAGCTTTTCGGCGTGCTTTTCGTAGCTTGCCTTGTCCTTAAAAAGCCAGACGGTGAGGATGTGGTGTGGATCGCGGGCGAAGTAGCTTCGCTTCAAATGCCGCACGGCCCAAGCCACCGTTGACTCCGCCCGCTCGCGGACCCGCGCCGCTGGCTCGTCCCCCACGACAACAAAGGGCTTGGCGACGATGATCGTAAAACCCTCGCCGGGTAGGTTTTCTTTCAGCGTGGCAACATGGGCGGCGAAGTCGGCATCGGTCGCCGCAGAGGCCGCGCTCGAAGTGGCGAGCGTGGCAACCGCTGCCACGTTTAGAATCATCAGCAGACGGTGCATCGGAAAACTCCTGCTCTCGCGTTCTCTCGTCGGCCTGAGATGGTATCTTAGCAAGCCCCGGAAACTCGGACGCAACGAGCCGCCAGAAAGTTCCAACGCAGCCGGGGGTGGCGGGGGCGCACCGCGAGAGCGGAAGCCCCCGGGGAGCAATCCCGCCCGAACCGTCATTCCCGCCTGCGCGGGAATGACGTGCTGTGCGAATCGGCTACTTGGATCTTTTATGAAAATGAGCAGCGTTTATGGAAATCGTCCACGGCAATCTGTACGACTATCCGAAGTATTACGACGCCGTGTTTGCGTCGGACTGGAAGGCGGAGTTTGACTTTCTGCTCGCCTGCTTCGAGAAGCACGCGCGGCGGCCGGTGCGGCGGGTGTTTGAGCCGGCCTGCGGCACGGGACGGCTGCTGGTCAAGCTGGCCCAGGCGGGCTACGACGTGTCGGGGCTGGATCTGAACCCCAAGGCGGTTGCCTTCTGTAACCGCCGGCTCGAAAAGCACGGCTTCCCGCCCACGGCGACGGTGGGCGATATTACCGACTTCCGCCTCCGCCGCAAAGCCGACGCGGCGATGAACCCGATCAACAGCTTCCGCCATCTGCCGAGCGAGGAGGCGGCCGAGGCCCATCTGCGCGCGATGGCCGGGGCCTTGGTGCGCGGGGGGCTGTACATGCTTGGCCTGCATCTGACGCCGACGGTGGGCCAGGCGATGGAGGAAGAAAGCTGGTCCGCCCGGCGGGGCAATCTCGCCGTGCTCTCGCGGATGTGGCGCAAGACGCTCGATCTGCGCCGGCGGGTCGAGACGGTGGGCATGACGATCGACATCTACACACCGAGCCGCTCCTGGCGGCTGGTCGATGAGATTGACTTTCGCACCTACACCGCCCGGCAAATGCAGACGCTGATCGAGCGGGTGGGGGAGTTTGACATCGCTGCGGTGTACGATTTTTCCTATGATATCGATCATCCGGTCGAGATCGGCCCGGAGAGCGAAGATGTGGTATATATCCTACGCAAGCGCTAACGGCCGCCCCGGCCAAAGGCGGCTCTCGCCGGCTTCGCACTCCCGCCAGACCTACTCTCCTACACCTTCTCGCTTGTGACGACCGCCTTGGA
>CAYZVT010000155.1:0-10227 GCA_964481585.1 uncultured Pirellulales bacterium | reverse complement strand
CCATCGCCGCCATCGTACTGAACCCCCGCGCCATCACCAACCAACAGCCCCCCTCTCAAATCCAACATCCACCATCCAAAATCCACCATTTCCCCTCTCCACCATCCAAAATCCACCATTTCCCCGCCTTCACCCTCGTCGAACTCCTGGTCGTCATCGCCATCATCGGCATCCTCATCGGCCTGTTGCTGCCGGCCGTGCAAGCGGCCCGCGAGGCGGCGCGGACGACGCAGTGCCAGAACAACCTCAAGCAGCTCGGCCTCGCGCTGCACAACTACCAGACCGCGCAAGAAGCCTTTCCGCCCGGGCAGTTCAACTATCTCGGCTCCTACGAGCCGTCGGAGACCTTGCACGGGCTATACAGCCACGACCGCCGCTGCTGGTTTCATCCGCTCTTGCCGTACGTCGAGCAAACCGGCCTTAGCGAGATCCTCCGCGCGGCTCATTCTCTAGGAGCCGACACCAGCACGCTCGACATGGATCGCAATTGGACGCCGATTCCCATGTTCATGTGTCCCTCCGACCCCGCGCGGGGCAAAAACCGCACCAGGACCAATCGCACTCTGCCTTTTCAAAACAGCGGGCCTCACGCACCCGAGCAGTCCCAGGGCTTCCACGGCAATTACGTTCTCTGTGCCGGCGCTGGCCTCGATACCGACGGCGATGGCGACGTGGGTGATTCGGACATCCTCGGCTACGGCGATTCCGCCGATCTGCACAATCTGTCCGCCATCCGCTCCAGCAGCGATCCCACCCGGCACGGTGCTCGCCTGAACGGCATGTTTTACTGTCTCTCAGGGATTCGACCCGCCCATGTGCGCGACGGGCTGTCGAACACGCTGATGGCGTCGGAAATTATCCTCGTTCCCGATCAGCCGGGGGTGCGCGACGACATGCGTGGCCGCTATTACAATACCTGGCAAGGCAATACCTTGTTTAGTACCGCGTATCCCCCGAACACGAGCGTCGGCGATCGCTCGGATTATTGCATCCATTCTCCGCACGCTCCGTGCGATGTTCGCAGTGAGAAGCAGGTCGCCCAGTACGCCCGCAGCTACCATCCCGGCGGCGTCAACGCGCTTCTCGCCGATGGCTCGGTCCGCACGCTGACCTCGTCGATCGACCTGACGCTCTACCGCAGCCTCGGCTCCCGCGCCGGTGGTGAAACCGTCTCGGGAGCGTTTTGACGTGCTCGCCTTCTTCACGACCGTGCTCGGATCGCAAGCCCAGCATGGCAAAATGCTTCCCCCCGTGTTGCTGCTTGCAATGCTGAGCACGCTCGGCTGCGGTGGCCCGAACGAAGATTTGCAGTCCGTCACCGGCAGCGTGACGTTTGAAGGCCAACCGCTCGACGACGGCCGTATACTGTTTACTCCCGAGCAGCCTTCCGCCGCGCCAGTAATGGCGGTCGTTGACCAGGGACAGTTCACGCTGGAACTCCCGCCCGGCGCGTACCGCGTCGAAATTGATGCTTCGCGCATTGCCCCCAATCAAGAAGGACTGGACGGCCTGCCGAGCTACGTCTCCTACATTCCCGCCCGCTACAACCAACAAAGCGAGCTAACCGCCACCGTCACCTCCGGCGGCTCGAATCACCTCACCTTCCAGCTTCACGCCCCATAGCGCGTGGGTGCCACTCTCTGGCTTGCCCAGCAGTGCCTTCCGCGAACCCGCTGCAACCTGCGATCCCATCATGACAGAGTTCAAAAACGAGCCCACGGTTGCCACTGCTGGCTTGCCCAGCAGTGCTTCCCGAGGCAGCCGTTTGGCTTGTGGTACTATCAACACAGGGGCCACGAACGAGCACTGCTGGACGAGCCAGCCGTGGCACCCCAGCCACCGCAGACGGCATCCGACGGCGGAGAGATTGCAATACCTACTCCTGGCGGCCCTGCTGCTTGGCGGCACGAGCGGACGGGCTTTCGCCGCCGTGCCCGATGCGCTGGCCGGCGCGCAGTGGATTTGGACGCAGTACCAGCGCCAGACGGGCGCTCCGCCGCGAACGAACTTTTTCCGCACCGCCTTTCAGGTCGAGCAGCCGGGCGCAGCGACGCTCGCCATCACAAGTGACGAAAGCTACGTCCTCTACTTGAACGGCGAGCAGATCGGCAGCGGCGACGATTGGCGGACGGTCGAAGTGTGGGACATCGGCCACCACGTCCGCCCCGGCCGCAACGTGCTGGCGGTCGAGGGGAGTAATTCGGACTACAGCGCCGCCGGGCTGGCCGTTCGTGTGCAAATCGAGCAGCAGGGCCGTGAGCCGCTGGTCCACGTCAGCAATCCCTCCTGGAAAATCGCCTACAATCCCGAGCCGGGCTGGTCACAACCAGACTTTAATGACGCTCGCTGGGGACGCGCGATGCTGCTGGGGCCGGTTGGTCCGACCGAGCCGTGGCGCGAGGGAATGAAAGCGACCGAGCTGCGCCAGCCGCGCCCGCGCATCGCGGCCACGGCAGCCGAGAGTCTCTCGGTACCGGAGGGCTTTCAGGTCGAACTGCTCTACGCAGTCCCCAAGCGGGAGCAAGACTCGTGGATCGCCATGACCGACGATCCGCAAGGCCGACTGATCTGTGCCGCTGAGAACGGCAAGTTCTACCGCGTCACCGTCGGCAAGAATGCAGACGACATTCAAGTCGAACCGCTCGATCTGCCGATCGGCCCAGCGCAAGGGCTGCTCTACGCCTACGACAGCCTCTACGTCGTCCGCAACGACTACGACACCAACCTCAACGGCTTGTACCGCGCGCGCGACACCGACGGCGACGGGCAGTTCGAGGACATCAAGCTACTGAAACAATTCCAAGGCAGCGGCGGGCACGGCGCGCATGCCATCCGGCTCGGCCCCGACGGCTTGCTGTATCTGATAGCCGGCAACGAAGTCAAACCGCCCAAGGGCTTGGCCGAAACCTCTCCCCATAAAAATTGGGCCGAGGACCTGCTGCTCAAGCGCAACCCGGACGGCACCGGCCACGGCACCGGACGCATGGCCCCCGGCGGCTGGATCGCGCGCACCGACCCTAACGGCGAGCGGTGGGAACTGTTTTGCGGAGGGCTGCGCAACGCTTACGACTTCGCATTCAATGCCGAGGACGAGATCATCACGTTCGACTCCGACCTAGAGTACGACACCGGCACGCCCTGGTATCGCCCTACCCGTTTTCTTCACATCACCTCCGCCGCCGAGTTCGGCTGGCGGTACGGCACCGGCAAATGGCCCGACTACTACGCCGACAGCCGCGGCGCGATCGCCAACGTGGGACTCGCCTCGCCCACCGGAGTCGAGTTCGGCTACGCGGCCAATTTCCCGCCGCGCTACCGCCGCGCGCTGTTCGCCGCCGACTGGACCTACGGCCGCATTTTCGCGCTCCATTTGACGCCTGCGGGAGCGAGTTACACCGGCAAGTTTGAAACCTTCGTGAGCGGCCGGCCGCTGCCGGTCGTCGATCTGCTGGTGCGTCCGCAGGACGGGGCGTTGTACTTCATTCTCGGTGGCCGGCACACGCAGTCCGGCCTCTACCGCGTGACGTATGTTGGAAGCGAATCGACCGCACCGCAACCGCCGCCGGCCGATCCCGAGGCCACCGCCGCCCGGCATCTGCGGCGCGAGTTGGAACAGTTCCACGGCCGCCACGACGCCCGCGCGGTCGATCTGGCTTGGCCGCACCTGAGCAGCCCCGATCGCGCGATCCGCTACGCCGCCCGTGTTGCGATCGAGCATCAACCGCTCGCCGCTTGGCAGCAGCGGGCACTCGATGAGCGCGAGCCGAAGGCGGCGATTCAAGCGGCGATTGCCCTGGCGCGCTCGGCGGAAGCGCGACTGCAAGCCGACGTGCTGGAAGTGTTGAACCGTCTGCCGTGGGAGGCGCTGAGCGAGGAGGAGCAACTTGACCTGCTGCGTGCTTATCAGCTTGTTTTCATTCGGCTCGGTGGGAAAAGCTCGGCCACGGCCGAGCGCGTGACCGAGCGGCTTTCGCCACGCTTTCCCACATCAAGCCGGCTCGTCAGCCGCGAGCTTTGCCAACTGCTGGTGTATCTCGAAGCCCCCGGCATTATTGCCCGCGCGATGGAGCAGCTTGAAACGGCGGCCACGCAGGAGGACCAACTGTTTTACGTCTTCGTGCTCCGCAATCTGTCGCGCGGCTGGTCGCTCGCCGAGCGGCGTGCGTACTTTGTGTGGCTCAATCTCGCCACCCGCCGGTATCAAGGCGGCGCGAGCTTTCTGCTGTTCCTCGACCAGATTCGCAAGGAAACCGTCGCCACGCTCTCTGCCGACGAACGGCAACAGTTGGGCAGTTTAATCCAGCCTCCTCAACCGGCCGAAGCCTCGCTGCAAGCGCCGCGTCAAGTCGTGCGCAACTGGCAAATGCAAGAACTCGTCCCCCTGCTGCCGGCGGTGGAACATGGCCGCTCTTTCGAGCGCGGCCAACAGGCGTTCGTCGCCGCCGGCTGCCAGAAGTGCCACCGCTTCGCCGGCCAAGGCGGCGCGACCGGCCCCGACCTGACCGGGGCGGGAAATCGCTTCACGCCGCTCTATCTCATCGAAGCGATGATCCAGCCCTCTCAGGTCATTGCCGAACAGTACCGCAGCCACCTGCTCATCACGACCGACGGCCGCGCGCTGACCGGCCGCATTATCGAGCAGAACGACCAGCAAATCAAAGTGCGCACCGATCCGCTCCACGAAACCATCGTCACCGTTCCCCGAGGTGAGATCGAAGAACTCCGCCCCTCGCCAATCTCCGAAATGCCATCCGGCTTGCTCAATGTCCTCACGCAAGAAGAAATCCTCGACCTCGTCGCGTACCTCCGCTCGGCCGGAAATCCGCAAGATGCGGCGTTTGGGAAGTAGCTGAGTAGCGGTCAGCCGTCAGCTTTCAGCTTTTGCGAGTGAAGCAGTAGTGCAGGCTGCGGGCTGTAAGCTGTAGGCTGTAAGCTACATGCTGTAGGTCTTCGGCGGGAGCCATCTCCCTCGTCCCTCGTCCCTCATCCCCTACTCTGGAGCCAACCTCCATGACAACACGATTTGCCGCATTGCTTGTCCTGCTCTGGGCCGCATCGTCGGCCGCGGGTGGGGAGCGGGAGCCGGTGCGGCTGTCTGGTCCGTTTTTCGTGATGGATACGGCGCTGCGGGTGCAGGGGGCAGAGGCGCGGGAGCAGCTTGATCTGGTCCAATCGCTCGGCTACGCCGGCGTTTCTTGGACACTGCACCAGCCGCGCCAGCTCGAAGCGGACTTGCGCGCGATCGAGAAGCGTGGGCTAAAGTTGTTCGCGGTCTACTGTCCTGCCAAAATCACACCTGCCGGTGAGATCCAACTGCCGCCGACCTTGCCGCAGGTGATGCAGATTCTCCAAGGCCACGGCACGCTCGTTTGGTTGCACATCGGCGGCGAGGGACCGGAGTTTGCCGCGCTCGACGAGGACCATCTGGCGGTGCGCCGGCTGCGCGAAGTGGCCGACGCGGCGCAGCAGCACAGCTTGCGCGTGAGCATCTACCCGCACTTCGGCGAGTGGACCGCTCGCTTCGGCGATGCAACACGGGTCGCCCAACTCGTCGATCGTCCGAACTTCGGCGTCAGCTTTAATCTCTGCCACAGCCTGGCGACCGGCGAGGGGCCGCGCATCCGCGAGTTGCTCGACGAGAGCCAGGAGCTTCTGTTCACCGCGACCATCTCCGGCGCGGACCAGGGCGTGACCGGCAAGAACTGGAATCGTCTGATCCAGGTTCTCGGCCAAGGGAGCTACGACGTTCCTGCCGTGCTGCACCAGCTTCAGCGAATCGGCTTTCAAGGCCCGATCGGTCTGCAAGGCTACGCCATTGCCGCTTCGCCCGAGGAAGTCATCACGCCCGCGATGCGCATTTGGCGAAGGTGGACGACCGAGTAGCGCACCTCGTCCCTCTACCACTTGCCCAGTTGCGTCGCCGTCCGGGACAGAGCGATGGCGGGATCTTCGTGCGGCAAATAAAAGGGCACGCCGCTGCGCTGATATTCGGCGTAGCGCTGGCCGTAGGCCTCGCGCAGTCGCGCTTCCTCATGCAGCGAGCCGAGCACTAAGTACCCTGCGGCGGCGAGATTGTAGGCCAGCAGGTTCGTCGTCATGCGCGGCCAAAGCCCAAAAATCGGCAGCGGCACGAAGTTCAGCGGGTGACGACACCAGGCGAACGACCCGGCCGCCCGCGACAAGCCTTCCTCGTCGAGGGCCGGCCCCTGCGCTTCCGGCTCGGGCGGCACGGGTCCCTCACCGAGCCAAGCGATAAAACTCTCCAGTCCCAGGATGCGCGGGATTCCGACCTGATAGGCCGCGACCGTGGCATAGCCAATCGCGGCCACCTGGCCGGCATGCATCACCACGGCCAGCGGCCCGCGCACCTGATACAGCTCTCGGCTCGGCTGCTTGCGGATATACACGGCCAGCATGCCAAACGTGGCGAGCGACTGCCCGATGAAGAAGACACGGTACAAGCCGTTGCGATTCCTCTCGCCCAATAGGCGTGCGGCGGTCTGCTTCGCCCCTCGGCTCGCCAAGACGCTATGCACAACTCCGTAAACCGCCGTTGCCGCGGCGACCTTCAACATGCTACGCCACATAGGGGCTGTACCTCCCTAGGCCGTTGAGTCGCTCTCGCCCGACTTCCGGGAGCCGCTGTTGGACTCCGGCCGGCAGCGTTTCCTCCCACGCCACGGCAGGAGCAAGGTCCGTGCCGGAACGCCGCTGGCACCGTCGCCCGGTGCGAAAACCTCTTCTTCCGTCCAGCCCGACGATTCGAGCAATACATCCCAGCGGCAGAAGAATCCCCTGGACTCGGCTCACCGATTGCCGGAACAACGGGGCCTTCGGAGGTGGTGAGGAATTTTATTCGCTTTTTTCCACCCGGCATGTGTACACCCGCCGAGCGGGAGCGTAACTAGCTAGGGAGCGGATCAGGCTTTCGACTGCGGATTTGCACAGGCCCAGGCGTGGAAACCGGATGGAACGAGAAGCGGCGGCAAAACTGCTTGTGGCGCACCGAGGAAAGCTGCTCGCGTACCTCTGGTCGATCCTGCGCAATTCGGCCTCCGCAGAGGACATTTTTCAGGATGTACTGATTGCCGCGATGGAACACGCCGCCGAGATCGACGGCGAAGCACATTTGCTGAATTGGGCTCGCCAACGGGCACGGTTCCGGGCCATTGACTATCTGCGCCGCGACAATCGCCAGCCGCTCCTGCTCAGCAACAAGGCGCTCGACCTGCTCGACCCGCACTGGGACGCGCTTGAAAATCCTTTGCAGCGGCAGCGGATCGACGCGCTCACCCTCTGCCTGCAAAAACTCTCCGCCTACGCTCGCCGACTGGTGGAGATGCGGTATTTGGAAGATCGCTCCGGCACCGAGGTCGCACAGGCACTGGGGCGCGAGCCGCACACGGTTTACACCGCCCTGAGCCGCGCCTATCGCACGCTGGGCGAATGTGTCGAACGTCAGCTTGCCGGAGAGGACGCCTGATGGACGGCGATCGGCAAATCGATACCGAAACGTTCATTCCGCAGGTGCTGCGCTACCTCGATGGCGTGATGACTGCCGACGAGATTCAGCAGTTCAACGACCGGCTCGAAGCCGATCCGGCGGCACGCGAGGCGTTTGTGCAGTTCTGTTGCCAATCGCGGATGGTGGCCGAGACGCTCCGCTTTGGCGTCTTCCGTAGTGAGGACGAAACCCGCTCGGCCGCACTTCCCCTAGGCGCGGCGATGGACTCCCCTGCTCCACCGCTCTCCTTTTTGGGCGGACGCACCCTGCGGCTGCTGGTCACGGTCACGGCGTTATGGGCCATCTTCTGGACGACGCTGGGCATGGCGCTGGTCTCCTGGCGCAAGCAGAGCGCTCAGCCGCAGTTGGCGCAGGCGCGTGTCGTGCCCGCGCCGGTCGTGGCGCGGTTGACGCGCAGCCGCCAAGCGCAATGGTCCGGCAACGACGGCCAAAGGCTTTTTGACGGCGCATTCCTCCGCCGTGGGCAGCGGCTCGAACTGTTGACCGGCATCGCGGAGATCAAGTTGGACCGTGGCGTGACTCTTCTGCTGCAAGGCCCCGCGCGCCTGACGCTCGTCGAGCCGCTGGTGGCTGAACTGAGCTTGGGGCGACTCTCGGCTCGAGTCTCGCCCCGGGGTCACGGCTTTGCCGTGGAGACGCCGGTCGCGCGGGTGGTGGACCTAGGAACCGAGTTTGCCGCCGAGGTCGACGCGCTGGGAAACGTCGAAGTGCAGGTTTTCCAGGGTCAGGTGGAAGTCCAGCAGCCCGGCGAGGCGCGCCCGCAGTTGCTGGCAGCCGGCCAACGGATGCGCGTCTATCCGGGCGGAGCGCCGTCGCAGCGAGACGCCGCCATAGATAGCTCGAAATTCATTCGTTCCCTGGATTCCTTGCCCTCGGGCGTCGCGCCGCCTCCGCCCGATGTCGTGCTGGAGGCGGTTCAGGACACGTTCGTCGATGCAGGCTCTCCTACGTTGGAAAGCGGCCCATCGCCCCAAATGCTCGTCAAACTCGACAACGCCAGCCCTCACTACCACCGTGAGGGCTGGGTGCAGTTCGACCTCAGCGGTTTGCCGCGCGGGCAGATTCGCTGGGCACGGCTCCAACTGGTGACCACGCCGGGACGGGGAGAGGACGTGTCGCAGCGGTGGGACTTCGAGGTGTATGGTCTTGGCAAACCCTCGCAAGCCACCTGGCGCGAGGGCGAACTCAACTGGGAAGCAACGCGGCGGCTCTCGCTCACCCCCCTGGCGCGATTTATATTAGAGGGCCCCACTCCCATCGGTAGCCGCGTCCAAGCCGCTGGAAGCAGACTCGCCGAGTACCTGCGGACCAGCAGTGAGGACCACGTAACGCTGGCAATCCGTCGCGTGACCGACGGAGCGGCTTTGGCCCACGGATTTGCCACGCGCGAAAATCCTCGCTACCCAGGTCCCCGCTTGGAAATCTGGTACGGGCCGTCTCCTCACGAGGCTGATCGACGCCAGCAAACTCTCTCCGATCAAGCACTGCCGGAGCACGCGTCTCCCAAGCCGTAATCACCCAGACCTGCCGCTGAGGCCCAGCCAGAAGGAATCAACATGTCCGGACTCTATCGTTACAAGGCTCTCTTTCTCGTGGTGCCGATCTTCGTCTACACGCTAGCGCCGCACGCTGCCGACGCCGGAGTGGTGACGCTCGTCTCCGATGGTTTCGACGATGGGTGGGTTTCCAATGGCAGTGATCCGCTCGATCTGAACTGGGTTCGCGACCACTCGGACGGCATTCATGCCGTCCCCAATGACCCGGCCTTTGGCGGGAATGCGATGGGCTGGGACCCCGGCTTTGGAACTTTCAGGGGTTTGGTCGGCGCGCCCTTCAGGACCTATCGGCTCGACCAGCCCGGCCGGATGTTGCAACTGAGTTTCGATTTTCACTTCAACATTGCGCCCCCGGAATGGGAGAGTGTTTTCCGCTTTGGTCTTTACAACACCAATGGCACGCTCCTCGCTGGCAATGGCGGCAGCGAGGCTCAAAACGATTTCGGCTATTACTTCAATGTTTCCGGGGCCGATGCCCCGAACCATCAGCTATTCCGGGAGCACGGCGGCCAGGCCAACTCCGGGTCCGGCACGGATCGCGTCCAACTCGGTCCCGATAACACCACCAGTCCGCCGCTGCAAGACAACCAAGTTCATTCATTCCTGATGCGTCTCACCCGCACGGAGACGGGGCTTCAAATTCTCGTCGAGATGGATGGCGAGACGTACGCCAATTACCACGACAGCTCGCCCTATCTGGAATTCAACGAAGTGGCGTTCAACGCCGGTGCTCTCAGTAACGCCGGTAATCGCCGCTATCGTTTCGACAACATCACCGTCTCCGCCGCTGTGCCCGAACCGTCGACGATCGCGCTCGCCGCAGTGGGCGGTCTCCTCATCGGCGCCGCCGGCTGGCGCCGAGGGCGAGCCAAGCGGTCACGCTAAAGGACATTCTTCTAGCCTGACAGGACACTGCGATGAGCAGCTGCCATTCTAAAGGGTTCCGCGCTGCCGGGGCTGCCGATGCCGGGTGCCACGGGCGTCTCGCCCGTGCTTTTCGTGCGGTGCGAGGTAACTGGACCGCATCAGGAAATGCGCGGCCAAGGTGGGCGTGCCGCGGCGGCGTGGGGGAGGTCTGCGATCTAGCTCGGCTTCCTCGAACTGGCCGATCTCACTTCGCGGAACAAGAGCACGGGCGAAACGCCC
>CAYZVT010000154.1:0-10236 GCA_964481585.1 uncultured Pirellulales bacterium | reverse complement strand
CACCGCCCGCGTGTTCGATCGCGAAGAAGCCATGCTCCGCGGACTGGAAGAGGGCAAAATCACCAAGGGCGACGTCGTCATCATCCGCTACGAAGGCCCCAAGGGCGGACCCGGCATGCCCGAGATGCTCACGCCCACCTCGGCCATCATGGGCGCGGGGCTGGGGAGCGACGTGGCACTGCTCACCGACGGCCGCTTTTCCGGCGGCTCGCACGGCTTCATCATCGGCCACGTCACGCCCGAAGCCCAAGAAGGCGGACCGCTGGCGCTGGTCCAAAACGGCGACCGCATCACGATCGACGCCGAGCAAAACACCCTTTCCGTCGACCTCGACGACGCCGAATTGGCCCGCCGCCGCGAAAGCTGGCAAGCCCCCGCCTACAAAGCCACCCGCGGCACGCTCTACAAGTACATCAAGAACGTCCAAAGCGCCTCAGAAGGCTGCGTGACCGACGAGTAGCGCGCGGCTGTGGGCGGTAAGCTATCGGCTGCAAGCTACGAGCGGCTAGACCGATCTCAGCGTCGCCAACCTCCGCTTTCCGCTTTCCGCTTTCTTGCGCGTCGGGGGCTTCCGCTGTCGCGGTGTGCCCCCGCCCCCCTGCGCATTCCGCCCTCCGCCTTCCCTACCACTCGATCCTCTCCGCCGCAAACACCGGCCCTTCAACGCAGGTCCGCTTGTAGTCCCACGTGCCGTCGGGCTGGCGGATCTTGGCGACGCAGCTAAAGCAGATGCCGATGCCGCAGGCCATCGGGGTTTCGAGCGAGACTTCGCAGGGGAGATTATGATCGGCGGCGATTTCGGCCACCGCTTCCATCATCGGCTCGGGACCGCAGCAGACGATTCGCTTTTCCAGTCCCGACTCGGCGATCACGTTGCGGAGTAGGTCCGTGACATAGCCATGATGGCCGGCGGTGGCGTCGTCGGTGCTGATGCGGATTTCGATTCCGGTCCGCTCGAAATCATCAAGCCCGGCGAGGTACTCCTTTGAGCGTGCCCCGTAGCAGAAGGTGATTCTTTCGGCCGGCGCGAACTCCCGTCCCCCGTAACGCCGCGCGGTGGTGTAAGCTCGCGCGAGCGCGAGAAACGGCGTTTGGCCGATGCCGCCGGCGACCATCACCAGATGCGTCGTCGGCGCGGCGGAAAACCCATTGCCGAGCGGCCCCCAGACGTCGAGCGCGTCACCCGGCTTGGACTGCGCCAAGCGGCGGGTTGCTTTGCCGACGACGAGGTAAACCACATCGACGCCGACCGGCTCGCCGTGGCCATCGAGCACCGTGTCGTACAGCGCCAAGGGGCGGCCCAAGAGCGGATCATCGCACCCGGCGAGCCGGAGCATGAGGAACTGCCCCGGCACGATCCGCCGCGCGATCTCGGGGCAGCGGAAGCGAACGCGGTAGGTATCGCGGGCCAGCGGCACGTTTTCTTCGACCGTAACGCGCAGTTGCTGCGCTTGATCGGCATAATACGCCGCGCGAAGCGGGTTGGTCACGGGCGGCGTCCTTTCCCTCGGCCTGGCTGCTGTTGTTTGCGCGTCTTCTTCATCGAATGGCCGCCCGCCATTTTTTTGCCGGGCCGGCCCGTGGGCTTTTTCTTACCCGGCCGTGCAGCGGAAGTCTTTTTCGTGAAGCGACCGGCGGGCTTTTTCTTGCCGCCCGCCGGGCGCGACGGGCGCTGTTGCATTTCCGACTCGCTCGCTCCGCTCTCGCCCCCGCCGCCGATGATCGTGCCGACGCGCGGCTGTGGGCGCTCACTCGGTGCCTCGCGCGGCGGACGCTTGGAGGGCGTGGAACCTTTGCCGCGCGCAGGTCGCTTGCCCGGCGCGGCGCGTTTGCCTTTGATGGGGCGCTTGCCGTGCCGCGCACGACCCGAGGGGGCGGGTTCTTCCTCGCCATCGCGGCGGCGCGATTGGGCGGCGGCCTGTTGGAGCTTGGCGATTTCTTCCGGTGTGAGGCGGCGATATGCGCCGGCCGGCATGTCGCCCAGCCGCAGCGGACCAATTGCCGTCCGCACGAGCCGCTGCACCTTATGCCCCAGCTTCGCCAGCAGCCGGCGGATTTCGCGGTTGCGGCCTTCGCTGAGCACGATTTCGAGCACCGTACTTTTCTTGCGATGGCTTTTGATCCGTGCGCTCGCGGCGCGGGCCACGCCTTCGGCCAGATGGACGCCGCGCAGCAGTTGCGTCACGACTTCCGGCCCCGGCTCGCCGGCGACTTGCACCTGATACGTCTTTTCCACGCCGTAGCGCGGGTGCATCAGTTCGTTGGCCAGCTCGCCGTCGTTGGTGAGTAGGATCAGCCCTTCGCTCGACATGTCGAGCCGCCCGACCGGAAACAGCCGCCCCGCCTCCGGCGGCACCAGATCCGTGACGCGCGGGCGTCCCGACGGGTCGCGGGCCGTTGAAACGACGCCGGTCGGCTTATGAACGGCGTAATAGGCAAGCCGCGTCTGCTTGAGCGGCTCGCCATCGACGCGAATCTCTGCGCGTGCCGGATCAACCCGGGTGCCGAGCGCGGTAACGACTTGGCGATCGACTTCGACACGGCCTTCGAGGATAAGTTCCTCGCACTGGCGACGGCTGCCCAGTCCCGCAGCGGCCAGCACCTTCTGTAGGCGTTCACCAGAGGAACGATCGTGCTGCGGGACTTTGGGGGGCATGGCGAATCTCGGACGTGCGGAGGGAAACACCCCATGATACCCGCCGCGCGAGCGAAAACCCAGGGGCCGCGCTCCTGCGCCGCGAGAGCATGTGGCGTCGAACGGGAACGCCGCGCTACCGCAGCACATGCGGCGGTCGCCACTGCTGGGCTTCCACCGTCTCCGCCTGCGGCGCGGTGTAGCCCAACGGCCGACCGCCCACGATTTCCGGCCCGGCCGTCGGGTCGGGGTAAGGATCGAATACGACCGCCCTCCCCTGCTGCAACGCCGCCGGCCCCGGAGCCAGTTTTGGCGACGCGTACCCCGCGCAGCCCGCCAGCGTCAACACGATCAGCCCGATGATTAACGCGCGCATGACTCCCCCCGTTGCTTGAACCGACAGGGGCGGGAGTATAGGAAACCAGCCAGCGAAACGCCAGGGAGGTTGGGGAGCGGGGGAAGGCTGGACGCCCCATCCTCCGCTTTCCGCTTTCCGCTTTTTTGCTCCGCCCTCCGCCCTCCGCCCTCCGCCTTACGGCAAATACGCCTCCAACATCACCGTCGGCTCGCTCGGCCGTAGTTCGAGCGGACCGCTGGCGGCGGGGATGAGCGCGGTTTTGCCGAGGTCGAGCGGTGCGCCGGTCGGATCGTTTTGCACTTGGATCGAGCCGGCGAGGACGGCGAGCAGGTGAAAGCGATTGTCCCCGCCGATCGTTTGCGGCTCGTCGAACGTCCAGCGGTCGAGGATGAATTTGTCGCACGTCACGAGCCGCTCGATGTGCGGCTTGTCAGTCGGTTGGGGTTGCTGCGTGCGCCCCGGGCCGTACTCGTAGTTGATGACCGCCAGCCCCTGGTCGATATGCAGCTCGCGCGGGCGTCCGTTCGCGTCGGTGCGGTTCCAGTCGTAGAGCCGATAGGTCGTGTCGCTGGCCTGCTGGATTTCGGCGACCATCAACCCTGCTCCGAGTGCGTGAATGGTGCCGGCAGGCAGAAAGATGCACTCGCCCGGCTGGGGCGAGAACTGGTGCAGACAGCTTTCGCTCGTGCCCTCGGCGATCGCGCGCTGAAGCGCCGCGCGATCGACGCCCTCCTTCAGCCCGGCGTAGATCAGGCTGCCCGGCTCGGCGTCGAGCACGACCCAGGCTTCGGTCTTGCCGCGATCGGGCGGGTCAAGCTGCGCGGCCTGCGCATCGTTCGGATGGACTTGGACCGAGAGCGTCCGCTGCGCGTCGAGAAACTTCATCAGCAGCGGAAACTGCGGCTGAGGATGGTGCCGGCCGAACAGCTCGCGGCCGTGCTGCGCGACCAACTCATGCAGCGTTTGGCCCTGCTGTGGCCCGGCGAGCACGATGCTTTGGTCGTTGCCGTGGTCGACGATCTCCCAGCTTTCGGCGCACTGCCCGTCGCCGATCGGCTTGCCGAGCTTCGTGCCCAGGCGGCGTCCCCCCCACAAATAGCGGCGCAGCAGAGGCTCAAAACGCAGCGGTGCTTCTAGGCTCATCCTCGTCGTCCTCCTTGGTGGTTTCACCCTACCGGCCGGGCCAATCGCGTCAAGGCATTTTCGTGGCGGGTGCAGACGGCGCGCCCGATTGCGCCGATCGTGCGGAAAGTGAGGGCCGAGTCACAGCGACGGGTGGCGGGGGCGCACCGCAAGAGCGGAAGCCCCCGAGACAAAAATCATTTTCTAGATTCCCGCCTGCGCGGGAAGGACGGGTTTTGCTGGCGAGCGATGAGAGTGCTCGCGGCGGAGGAGAAGATTCCCACGATCACGAAACCCTCTAGAGAGTCGCCCGTGCGGCTGGGCCGTTGTTGGGGGGCGGCGCCGCTGGTATCATGGAAGTTTCGGCTGTTCGTTCGCCTCCCGCCCCGTATTCTTCTCCCCTCGCCCGCCGCGGATGTCCACGCTCTACGACGAAGACCTGTTCGAAGGCTCGAAGATGACCTTCGGCGAGCATCTCGAAGAGCTGCGCCGCGCGCTGCTGCGAGCGGTGATCGCGGTCGTCGTCGGCTTCTTGGTCGGCCTGATGATCGGCGGCTGGGTGGTGCGGCAAATCCAGAACCCGGTCCAGCAAGCCCTGCTCACCTACTACACCCAGCAGACGGTCGAGGAATACAAGCGGGATAGGCAACAGCGCGGAGCCGCCGTCCCCGCCGAGCTTAAAACGCTCGAAGAAAAGATGCTGGCCGAAGGGCTACTCGGCGAGCCGGCGTTTCTCAACCCGCACGATATTCTCGCTGAGCTAAAACAGAAGTACGGCGCCGCGTTCTCCGCCGTCACGCTTCCCGAGCCAGCGGCCGAAGATGCGCCGTTGCGCGAGAACATGATTCGCGTCTTTTTGTGGCGACCGATTGCCGCCAGCCCGCAGGGGCAGTTGCAGACGCTCAATCCGCAAGAAGCGTTCATGATCTACATCAAAGCGGCGCTGATCTCGGGCCTTGTGCTCGCCAGCCCGCTGGTGTTTTTCTACGTCTGGGACTTCGTCGGCGCGGGGCTTTATCCGCACGAGAAACGCTACGTTCACCTGTTCATGCCGATCAGCATTGGGCTGTTCTTGGCCGGGGCGGCGCTGGCCTTCTTCGTGGTGTTCCAATACGTGCTCGATTTTCTCTTGGGATTCAACGCCTGGCTGGGCCTCAAGCCGGAACTGCGGATCAGCGAGTGGATGAGCTTCGTGCTCATGTTGCCGATCGGCTTTGGCATCAGCTTTCAGCTTCCGCTGGTGATGCTGTTTTTAGAACGGATCGGCATCTTCGATTTGCAGGTATATCTCGACAAATGGCGAATCGCCGTGCTCGTCATCACGATCATCTCGATGGTTCTCACGCCGGCCGACCCGATGAGCATGATTCTGATGGCCACGCCGCTGGTGGCGCTGTACTTTGTCGGCATCGGCCTGTGCCGCTTCCTGCCCCGCAACCGCAGCCCGTTTGCCGACCCCATCGACTGACGCGCGTTAAGAGAGGCCGCGTCATGCAGGGTAGCCACCCGCCCGGGAGCAACGTGGAGGCACTAGGGAGCAATGCGACGTTTTTTTGAGCGGCGGGGCGTCATTCGCCCCAATCCGCTAGTGCTGCTCGCTCGGTCGAAGTGGCGATTTCTTCTGGTCCGGGCCGCCCAGCGGCTCGGCTACTAATTCCTCGCGGTGTTCTGGCCTTTCCCGATGCGCTGCGGCCTCCGCTTTCGATAAAAAATGGTTGACTTCACCGCCCCGCGGAGGATAATTCTCAGGCATTGATCCAGCGCGGGAGCGGCGTGTCCGCTGCGCGCTCGTTTGCCTTGCTTTCATCTTGCTGTAGGTCAGCCCTGGTGAACCTCACCTAAATCTGCGAGTCCTCTCCCGCGCCGCCGCCTGGGGCGCTTTCACGGGGCAGGAATCTTTTCTCGCGGGCTGTTTCCTTTCTCTCGTTTTCGTGCTGCGTGTGACGCTGTTGCGCGGCTGCGCTCTTGCCCAGAGCCGCTCGCGCCGGTCGCCACCGCAGAAACGCCCAAGATGATCGGCCTTTCCTGGAATGGAGTGCTAAGCGATGGCAACGGTTAATCAAACTGCGGAACGGAGTTCGCTCTTTCGTCGCGATTGGAGCCAAGGGGACGACATGCGCCGCGTGAGCTGCCAGCTCATGTTCAGCAAGCGCCGCGCGAAGAAGCGTCGCCCTGGGTTTCGGATGCAGGTCAAGATGCTCGTATCGCGCTACCTCGGCTAAAGGCGAGCGTGCAGCGCCGCGGGACGTAGCGCTGCCGATTCCCTCCCCCGAAGGTTGCACCGCCGCTCGGGCGCTAGTGGCGCGTTGCGAGGCTCGATACAATGGGCATGCTATGACGGCCCTGTTGCATCGTCCCCCCTGCCCTTCGGGAGTTTTTCCTGCCATGACGCGCCCGCTTGTGTTGCTCGCCCTGCCCGTTGCCGTGCTCTTGACCGCTTCGCTCGTCGCCACGTCGCTCTCGGCGGCCGAGCCGCAAAAGCTGTTGCGGCATGTGGTGCTCTTCAAATTCAAGGACGACGCGCCGGTGGAAAAGGTGCAGCAGATCGTCGACGCCTTTCGCGCGCTGCCGGAGAAGATCGACGCGATCGAAGATTTTGAGTATGGCACCGATATCAGCCCCGAGGGCAAAGCCCAAGGCTTCACGCATTGCTTCCTGGTGACGTTCCGCGACGAGGCGGGACGCGATGCCTATCTGCCCCATCCGGCCCACCAAGAGTTCGTCGGGCTGCTCCGCCCGCAACTCGACAAGGTGCTCGTCGTCGATTACTGGGCGAAGCAGTAGCCGGTCCCGCGCGCCGCAGGGAAGCGTGCCAAAGTCTTGCCGGAGTGGTCTGCCATGTCTGCTTCCTTTCGTCTTGTCGGCCGGGTCGTCGATCTAACCCGCCGCGCGATTGTGCCGGCGACGGTCGTCGTGGAAGACGGTCGCATCGCCGCGCTGGAGCCGGTCTCTGGCGAGCCGCAGACGTATCTGCTGCCGGGCTTCGTCGATGCCCATGTGCATGTCGAAAGCTCGATGCTCGTGCCGAGCGAGTTTGCGCGGGCGGCGGTCGTGCATGGAACGGTGGCGACGGTGAGCGATCCGCACGAGATCGGCAACGTGCTCGGCGTCGAGGGAGTCGAATACATGCTCGCCAGCGCCGCCGAGGTGCCCTTTAAGTTTCACTTCGGCGCTCCGTCGTGCGTGCCCGCCACATCGTTCGAGACGGCGGGGGCGGAGATCGACGCCGACCAGGTCGCGCGGCTGCTCGACGATCCGCGCATTGGTTACTTAAGCGAGATGATGAATTTTCCCGGCGTGCTCCACGCCGACGCCCAGGTGATGGCCAAAATCGCCGCCGCGAAAGAGCGGGGCAAGCCGATCGACGGCCACGCGCCGGGCTTGCGCGGCGAAGCGGCGCAAAAATATCTCGCCGCCGGCATCACCACCGACCACGAATGCTTCACGAAGGAAGAAGCCGACGACAAGCTCCGCTTCGGCTGCAAAATTCTCATCCGCGAAGGCTCCGCCGCCCGCAATTTTGACGAGCTGGTTCCGCTGCTCCGTGAGCATCCCGACCGCGTGATGCTGTGCAGCGACGACAAGCACCCCGACGAGCTACTCACCGGGCACATCAATGTGTTCGTGCGCCGCGCCGTGGCACGCGGCATCGACGTGATGGACGTGCTGCGCGCGGCATGCCTCAACCCGGTCGAGCACTACCGTCTCAACGTGGGGCTGCTCCGCGTCGGCGATCCGGCCGATTTTATTGAGGTCGATAACCTCTCCGACTTTGGCGTGCTCCGCACGTTCATCGACGGCCAGCTTGTCGCCGAGCACGGCCGCACGACGATTCCCCAAACCACGCCCCGCGTGGCGAACCGCTTCGCCGCCCGGCCGCTCACTCCCGAGCAGTTCGCCGTGCCTGCCACGTCGGATACGCTGCACGCGATCGAAGCGATCGACGGCCAGCTCATCACTCGCCGCGCGACCGTTCCGGCGAAGATCGTCGCCGGCCGCGCCGTCGCCGATCCGGCGCGTGACCTACTGAAAATCGCCGTCGTCAACCGCTACCACGACGCCCCGCCGGCGGTTGCGTTTGTGCAAGGCTTTGGGCTACAGCGCGGAGCGATGGCCTCGTCGGTCGCCCACGATTCGCACAACATCGTCGCCGTCGGCGCAAGGGACGACGAGCTCTGCGCGGCCGTCAACCGCGTGATCGAAACCCAAGGCGGGCTGGCCGTTGCCGCCGGCGGCGAAAGTGCCGTCTTGCCGCTGCCAGTCGCCGGGCTGATGGCCACCGGCTCCTGCGAAGAAGTCGCCCATGCCTACGAAAAACTCGACCGTCAAGTCAAGCAACTCGGCTCCCCGCTTCGCGCCCCCTTCATGACCCTCTCCTTTATGGCGCTGCTCGTCATCCCCGACACCAAGCTCAGCGATCGTGGTCTGTTCGATGGAAGGCGGTTCGAGTTTCTACCGCTCTTTGCCTGAGGAGCGGTACGCTGGAAGCTGTAGGCTGGGGATTAGGGACGAGGGACGAGGGACGAGGGATCAGGGACCGGGGACGGGGGAATCGCCAATCGGCGACCGAAGCAGAACGAGGCACATGGCCCCTGCCGTCCTCCGCTTTCCGCTTTCCGCTTTAGAAATCCGCTTTCCGCTTTCCGCTTTTCTTTCCGCCCTCCGCCTTTCCCCGCTACAATACCCAGCAGCATTCAATTCCTCGTTCGCCATCTGCCCAAGGAGGAATCACGATGGCCACAACCACTGAGCCGCGTGCGGCGCGGCGTCCGGAAGTGCGGCAGACGCTTTGCTTTATTGATGGGGAGTGGGTGCCGGCCGAGAGCGGCAAGACTTTTGAGACGCTCAATCCGGCCACGGAAGAAGTGGTCGCGCAGGTGGCCGAAGGCGACGCCGAGGACGTGGATCGGGCAGTGCGCGCCGCACGCGCGGCGCTCGAAACCGGCCCTTGGGCAACGATGGACGCCCGCCAGCGCGGTATCCTGATGAACCGCCTGGCCGATCGGATTGAGGACGAGCTAGAAGAGCTAGCCGCGCTCGAAACGCTCGACAACGGCAAGCCGATCCGCGACGCGCGCACGGCCGATCTGCCGCTGGTGGTGGATTGCCTCCGCTACTACGCCGGTTTCGCGGACAAGATTCACGGCCAGACGATCCCCATTCGCGGCAACTACTTTTGTTACACCCGCCGCGAGCCGGTGGGCGTTGTGGGGCAGATCATCCCCTGGAACTTTCCGGCCCTGATGGCCGCCTGGAAGTGGGGGCCTGCGCTCGCCGCCGGCTGCACGATTGTGATGAAGCCCGCCGAGCAGACGCCGCTCACGTGCCTGCGGATGGCCCGGCTCGCGCAGAAAGCCGGCATCCCCGACGGCGTGATCAACGTCGTGCCCGGCTACGGACCGACCGCCGGCGCGGCGATCGTCCGGCATCCCGGCGTCGACAAGATCGCCTTCACCGGCGAAATGGCGACCGCGCAGACGATCATGCGCGAGGCCGCGACCACGCTCAAGCGGCTCACGTTCGAACTGGGCGGCAAAAGCCCCAATGTCATCTTCGCCGATGCCGATCTGGAGCAGGCGATTCAGGGCGCCCACGCGGCGCTGTACTTCAACCAAGGCCAATGCTGCTGCGCCGGCAGCCGGCTGTTTGTGGAGGACAAGGTCTACGACCAGGTCGTCGGCCGGCTCGTGGAGATGAACGCCTCGCGGCGGCTCGGCGATCCGTTTGATCCCGAAACCGAGCAAGGCCCACAGGTCGATCAGGCGCAGCTGGAGAAGATTTTGCATTACATCGAGCGGGGCCGACAGCAGGGCGCATCGTGCCTCAGTGGCGGCGAGCGGTACGGCGACCGGGGCTATTTTGTGAAGCCGACGCTCTTTGCCGACGTGACCGACGAGATGCAGATCGCCCAGGACGAGATTTTTGGTCCCGTGCTGGCGGTGCTTCGCTTCCGCGATGTGGAGGAGATCATCGAACGGGCGAACCGCACTCACTTCGGCTTGGCGGCGGCCGTCTGGACCCGCGACATCGGCAAAGCCCATCGCCTGGCGCGCGAAGTCAAGGCGGGTACGGTCTGGGTCAACTGCTATGACGTGTTCGACGCGGCCGCGCCGTTTGGCGG
>CAYZVT010000153.1:0-10309 GCA_964481585.1 uncultured Pirellulales bacterium | reverse complement strand
CGCGAGGAGCGGAAGCCCCCGAGGCGCACGAAAGCGGAAAGCGGAAAGCGGAAAGCGGAAAGCGGAAAGCCGGAGGGTGACAGAGCTATTTCCAGCAAAAGGCTTGGCCGGTCAGCCGTTCGTAGGCTTCGATGTACTTGGCCCGCGTCTTGGCCACCACCTCATCGGGCAGGGCAGGGGGCGGGCTGTTTTGGTCCCAGTCGCTCGCCAGCAGCCAGTCGCGGACAAACTGCTTGTCGTAGGAAACCTGCCCCCGGCCCGGCTCATACTGGTCGGCCGGCCAGAAGCGGGAACTGTCGGGCGTGAGCACCTCGTCGATCAGCACTAACTCGTCGCCGACCAGGCCGAACTCGAATTTCGTGTCGGCGATGATGATGCCCTGCTGAAGCGCGTGCTCGCAGCCACGGCGGTAGATGTCAAAACTCCGCGCGCGGAGCGCTTCGGCCAACGGGCGGCCGACCCGCGCGGCGGCCTCCTCGAAGGTGATGTTCTCGTCGTGCTCTCCCTGTTCCGCCTTCGTGGCGGGGGTGAAGATCGGCTCGGGGAGCCGGTCCGACTCGCGCAGCCCAGCGGGCAGCTTGACGCCACAGACCGAGCCGGTCTGCTGATATTCGCGCCAGCCCGACCCGGAGAGATACCCGCGCATGACACACTCGATCGGCACGACCTGCGTCTTGCGGACCAGCACGGTGCGGCCGTCGAGCGCCGCGCGATCCGCCCCGGCCGGCAGGTCCATACGGCTCACGTCGGTCTCGATCAGGTGGTGGTTCCCGCCGAGGCGGTCGAACCAAAAGTTGCTGATCTGCGTGAGCACGCGTCCCTTGTCGGGCACGCCGGTCGGCAGCACCCAGTCGAAGGCGCTGAGGCGGTCGGTACTGACCAGCAGCAGCCTCTCGCCCAGGTCGTACACGTCGCGGACCTTGCCCCGCCGCACGGGCACGCCCGCCAGATGGCTTTCGAGTACCACCGAACCGCCCATCGCTCGCTCCCCCCGTTGACTCGCTTGCTGCCCACGCCGAAACGGGCAGTATATCACCGCCCGCGTTGCTGTGGCTAGCGGCAGCCCGCCGCGCCGGCACGCCGCGCGCCGCCGGTTGAACGGCCTTTCCCGCTACGCTAGACTCGGAGGATCGGCCACGGCCTGCCGTCGCTTTCGCACGTTCACCAAGGCCCCGCGCGGCTCGACTCCTAGCGTCTTTTCCCTCTCCCCGCCACGGACTTCGCTCCTCCCGCGCGAGGACTCACCAGTCATGGGCTTGATGCGTTTTTTGGTCCAAGATCGCTCCGCGCTGGCGGACGAAGCGCTGGCGCGGATCTACATGGCCGGCGTCGAGGCGATTCCCTGGCGAAGCCGGGCCTACTGGCAAGATGATCTGCTCGTCATTGCCCGCGACGAGGACGAGTCAGGCAATGTTTGCGTGCCCTGGCCCTGTGAAAACCCGCGAGAGCTAATGCTCTCGACCGCCAGCCTGATGCAGCGCGACAAGCCGTACTTGCTCGAACTGGAATTGGCACGCGGCACGCTCAACAGCGTGCGCAATCAGCTTGCCGCTTGGCAGCAGTTGGGGCTGGTCGTGCCGGCGGCGCTGGAGGCGCAACTCGCCGCCGCCTGCCGCCGCTTCGCCCACGCGGCCACGTCGCAACAGACGCCTTCGATCGCGGCGGAGCAGGGCTGCGCGACGATCGAAGCGGCCGTTGAAATCGGCCGGCAGCTTGGCATCGCTTACGCGCAGCAAACACTCCTCGCCCGCCGGCAAACGGCGGCCAAACTCTCGACGCTCTTTGCGATCAACCTGGGGCACCAGCCTTGCAGCGCCGCGCTGGGCGAGGCGGTCGCCGGCATCTTCAACGCCGCCGTCGTTCCGATGGGCTGGCGGCAGACCGAGGTCGGCGAAGGTCGCCGCGACTGGACCACGATTGACGGGCAGATCGAATGGGCGCAAAAGCTGGGCCTAAAAATCTGCGGTGGTCCGCTGCTGCAAATGGACCCCCGCGGCATCCCCGACTGGACCTATCTCTGGGAAGGCGATTTCGACAACCTGCTCACCTTCATGCTCGACCACGTCCGCACCACCGTCACCCGCTACAAGGGGCGCGTGCAGCTTTGGCAGGTTGCCGGGCGGGTGAACTGCGGCCATTTTCTTGGGCTAGACGAAGAACAGCGGCTGCGAATGGTCGTCCGCGTGGTCGAAGCGGTGCGCGAAGCCGACCCGCGCACGCCGCTGGTCGTGCTGTTCGGCCAGCCGTGGGGCGAATACCTGGCCGCGCGCGATGAACAGCTCGCGCCAATCTATTTTGCCGACGCGCTGGCGCGGAGCGATCTGGGGCTGTCGGGCATTGGGCTGGAAATCAACGCCAACTACTACCCCGGCGGAAGTCTCGCCTACAGCCTGATCGACTACAGCCGACAAATCGACCGCTGGAGCCTGCTCGGTCTGCCGCTGATGGTGACGGTCGCCGCCCCCAGCTCCAGCGCCCCCGATCCGCAGGCGATCGCCGGGCGCGGCTCCACCTTCCGCCCCTCCGGCCCCGCACACACGCCCGAAAGCCAAGCCGAGTGGGTCGGCCAATACCTTCCGCTGCTCCTCGCCAAGAGCACGGTCCAAGTCCTCTGCTGGAACCAACTCCGCGACGCCACGCCCCACGATCTCCCCCACGGCGGCCTCCTCGACGCCACCGACACCCCCAAACCCGCCCTCGCCGAACTCCGCAAAATTCGGCAGATGTATTTGGGGTAAGCACAAACGTCATTCCCGCGCGGGTGCCACTGCGGGCTTGTCCCGCAGTGCGGCGGAAGGGCATCGTCCAGCGGCTCAGGGTGCGCTCGAACTTCCTCGGCTACGTAAATCATTGGCAAGCTGCGCGGCAAAGAATCGGCGATGGAAGGCACTGCTAGACGAGCCAGCAGTGGCACCCGGCGCAAAGCGGCGAACCGGCCAGGCAGCCTCGGGCGAAAAAGCTCGTCGCCCCAGCGCGACGTGGCTACCTTGCCGATCGCAAACCCGAGAGTCGCCGAGCCAATAAATTGCCTCTACCCCTCACTCCGCCCGAAGCACGTCAAACACATGTCGTCGCTCTGGGGGCGGCCGCCGACGAAGTGGCGGACGTCGTCGAGGATATGGGGGCCGAGATCGGCGACGCCGACCGTGCGGGCGGCGATTTGCTGGCGGAGGCGGGCGAGGCCGTAGAGTTCGCCCTCGGCGTTCATCGCTTCGCTGATGCCGTCGGTAAAGATGGCCACCGAGTCGCCCGGTGCGAGGGTGCAGACAAAAGGCTCGTAAGGAAAATCTTCCGCGACGCCGAGCGGCAGTCCGGCTTGTTTTTGGCCGATCGCTTCCACCGTGCCGTCGGCGCGGCCCCGCAGCGGCGGCATGTGTCCGGCGTTGATGACCTTCAACTGATGCCGCGCGGGATCGAGCACGGAGACGACCATCGTTACGAAGCGATCTTCATAGCCGCTTTGGGTGAAGTTCTGGTTGATCCGTCGCACGGCGGTCGCTGGGTCTGGCTCGGTGGCGAGCAGGAATCGCACGTCGCCCGAAAGTTTCGCCATCAGCAGCGCGGCCGGCACGCCCTTGCCCGACACGTCGCCCACCACCACCGCGATGCGTCCGCCCGAGAGCGGCACGTAATCGTAGTAGTCGCCGCCGACGAGGTTGGCCGCTTCGTAGTAGCTGAAAAAGTGGTAGCCCGGCACCGCCGGCGGCTCGGCCGGCAGCAGCCCATGTTGCACGCGGCGGGCGAGCACCAGATCGCGCTCGATCGCCTGTTGCCGCAGCGCCTGTTCGTGAAGCTGGGCGTTGTGAATCGCCACTGCCGCCTGCGACGCCACACTCGCCAGGACTTCGAGATCGTCCTCATTAAAACGGTTGCGGCGGTCGAGCGTATCGATCTGAATCACGCCCAGCGGCCGTTCCTCGCTGTCGAGCAGCGGCGCGCACATGAGCGAGCGGATATGCAGATCGGTGATGCTTTGCGCCATGTCGAACCGCGAGTCGAGCGCGGCATCGGCCGACAGAATCGCTTCTTTGCTCGTCATTGCCCGCTGGACGATCGTGCGGCTGATGCGGACTTCGTCCGACTCGCCGGGGCGGCGGTACTTGATGGCCTTGGGAATCAGCGGCCCGTCGGGCGAAGCCTTCAGTACGATGAAGCCCCGGTCGGCCTGCACGAAAATCTTGAACAGGCTGTCGAGCAGCTTGGGCATGACCTCATCGAGCGCGAGCGTGCGGCTTAGGCTGCGGGTGATTTCGAGCATCGCCGCCAGCTTCGCCTCCGGGCGTGCCGCCAGATACGCGCCCGTTCGGCCCCCGCAAACGTCGAGCGTCGACATGATCGCCGACTTCGACTTCGGCGGAAGCTGCTCATCGTCGACCAGCAGGGCTTGCCCTCCGCGCCGGTCGCCCGATGGTCCGGCGAGGGCGGCGCTGGGCGACTCGCTGTAAAAGGCGAACTCCACGTCGCAAATTTTGATGCGGTCGCCTTCGCGGAGAAGCTGCCGGCCGTGGATCACGCGGTCGTTGACAAACGTGCCGTTGCGGCTGCCGAGGTCTTCGATAAAGAAGCTCGCTCCGTCCTGGGTCAGACGGGCGTGTTGACGGCTGACCGCCGCCACGTCGAGCACCACCTCGCAGTCGGGGTGGCGTCCGAGCACGATCCGCTGCTGCTGGAGCGGGTACTGGCGTCCCGGCTCGCTGCCGCGAGTGACCTGAAGCACAGCCATGGCGCATTGCAATCGAAGAGGTGCCCGCCGTTTTTCCGGCCGATCCGTCAGCCGGCCCTTGCCGCCTGGGGTTGGCGAGGCGGAGCCTACGGCCGCTGATTTTACGGCCCGCCGCGTGGGGCCGTCAACCGAGCGAGCCGCCGCCTCCGTCGTCGCGGTGAACACCGAACGGCGCAAGTCACGGAGTTCCAACCGCTTCCGCCGCCGCTTCCCAAGCCGTCCTAGCGCGCACCCTTGACGCCAGGCGGGCGAGAGCCGTATCTTTACAGGAACTTGGAGCACCCGCTCCCCTTTGGGGAATAGTGTAACGGCAGCACGACAGATTCTGACTCTGTTAGTCTAGGTTCAAATCCTAGTTCCCCAGCTCGCAGCCCTTTCGAAAGCCCCTGGTCCGCCAAGGGGCTTTTTTTGTTGCTTTTACGGGCAAGGGGTCGCCAAACCTGTGCTCCGGCGGCGAAAATCGAGCGGCTTCCGGGCAATGCGGCCTTTCTGGGCATTTTCTTGTTAATCGACGGGCGGCCTGCGGCGTTCCTCAACAGGTGCGAAGTCCGCCAGCGATTCGATTCCAGCCCCGGCACGTATCCTCCTTTCGCGTGCGACCGGCGCAGCAACGCAAAACCAGCGGTCGGCTGATGGAAGCGGCGCAAGAGCATTCCGAGCAGTTCGTGCAGCAGCTTACCCGCTGCCAGCGTCCGCTGTACGCCTTCATTCTGTCGCTGCTGCCCAATCCCGAGGCGGCGAACGACGTGCTGCAAGACGTGAATATGGTGATGTGGCGCAAGGCGAGCGAGTTCACGCTCGGCACGAATTTTATTGCCTGGAGCTGCGCGATCGCGCGGCGCGAAGTGCTGGCTTATCTGCGGCGGACCCGCAACCCGTCGCTCGTCTTTAGTGAAGCGCTGCTCGACCAGCTCGCCGCGCAGGCCGAACCGTTTGCCGCCGAAACGGACCGGCGCGTTTTGGCGCTGGAGCAATGCCTGGCGCGGCTCTCGGCGCGGCAGCGAGCCTTGATCGCCGAGCGGTACACGGCCGATAGTTCGCTCGAAGTCATGGCCCAACAGCGCGACACGTCGGCCAGCGCGGTGGCCGTACTGCTCCATCGGGCACGCCGCACGCTCCGCGAATGCATCGAACGACGCCTGGCCGCCGAGGAACGCTAATGGCACGCACGCAGCAACACGACGAACTGGAGCAGTTGTTGCTCGAACTGACCGAAGGGCAACTGACTGGCGAAGGGCATCAGCGGTTGAGCCAACTGCTCGAACACGACGCCGCCGCGCGCGAGCGGTACTTGGCCCATCTGCATCTGCACGGCCTTTTGCAGTGGCGGCTGAACGCGGTGCCGTCGGCGGTACAGACTGCTCCCGAAAAAAGTCCCGCGCCGCCGGCCCATCCCTGGCCGCCCTCGCCGCCGCCCAGCCGGTGGCAACGCGCGGCAGTGTTCTTGAATCAGCCGCTCGTATTCTCGTCGATCTTTGCCGCAGCGCTGCTGTTTGCCGCGATTACGCTGATGGGCGTCATCCGCATCGACGGTGAAGCGGCGCCAGGCGACGAGGGATCGGCACCAGCCCACGCGGCTCCGCTCCCGGTGGTCGCGCGGATTACCGGCCTGAGCGATGCGCGGTGGGAGCCGGGACAGGCGGCGCTGGCTGAAGGCTCGGCATTGCGGGCACGGCAGGTCTTGCACCTGGCGGCGGGCGTCGTGCGCGTGCGGTTTTCTCACGGTGCCGAAGTGCTGTTGGAAGGCCCGGCCATCTTCACCGCCGACCGTGCCACCGGCGGCAGCCTGCTGTACGGCGCGCTAACGGCACGGGTGCCGCCTGCGGCGCAGGGCTTTTCCGTCGCGACGCCGCAAGGCACGGCCATTGACCTCGGCACCGAGTTTGGCGTGCGCGTCGATGACCAGGGCCAGGCCGAGATTCACGTCTTCAACGGCTTTGTGCGGTTCGAACCGCGCGAGGGTGGCGAGCCGCGCAAGGTCGGCGGAAACGAAGCGATCCGCATCACGGCGGGCACGGCGGCGCCGCTACGGGCGGATCGCACGGCCTTTGTCCATCAGCTTCCGCAGTCGTCGCCATTGCTCGGCTTTTATCCGTTTGAGGGCGATGCGCGCGACGCGGGGCCGCGCGGACGGCACGCTGCGCTCGTCTCGGAGATGAGCTTCGTCGCCGGGTACGAAGGCCAGGCAGCCCGTTTCGCGGGCAGTCGCGAGAGCTTTGTTGATCTACCCATCGACGCCAGCGCAACGGCCCTGCCGCGGCTTACCTGGGGCGCCTGGGTTCGTCCGACCGCGATTGCCGCCGAGGCGAATCAAGAAATCTTCTCCACCGGCAACGGCGGCTACGACCGCGCGCTGACGATCGATCATCGCGGCGCCCCTCGCCCGACTTGGGCACTGTTTACCGGCAGCGGCGTACACCATTCCAGCGCGCCGCTGGCGGAGGCGAACCAGTGGCGGTTCGTGGCCGCCGTCTACGATCAGGCGGCGCAGACCGCGACGCTGTACGTCGAAGATCCGGCGCTCAACGCGGGAAAAGGAGGGCTGGTCGTCGACCGCGTGGATCACGCCAACATCGGAGCGAGCCGCCGATTCGTGCGGGTGGGCAACCACACGGGCCGATACCGTGAACCGTTTGCCGGAGAGATCGACAACGTGTTTCTATTTGCCGACGCGCTAACTGCCGAGCAGTTGGAGCAAATTCGCCGCGAGGGACAGGCGGGGATCTTTAAGTTGGCCCAGCCGAACGGTTCTTCCACCGAATCGCAGGGCAGCCCGTAGCCGTGGTCCCAGGGCGCGCAGCTGCAAGTCAACGAACTGCGGCGCATTCAAGATCGACACTACAAGATAAGGATGACGCGATGCTAGCGAATCGAGTTGGAGGGGCATGGGCCAAGGTGCTAACGATTGCCGTAGGCGCGTTCGTGATCGGCGTGGCCGGCACGGCCGAGGCGGTCCCCATCGGGATCGGGACCGTGTGGGGAGTCGACCTCGGCCCCACCGCTTCCAGTAACTGGAACAACTTTAATAGCAACGGCACG
Source organism: uncultured Pirellulales bacterium (assembly GCA_964481585.1). Lineage (GTDB taxonomy): Bacteria > Planctomycetota > Planctomycetia > Pirellulales > CAYZVT01 > CAYZVT01. Next base: position 2,547 of record CAYZVT010000153.1, on the reverse strand, counting down.
ATCGCGGCCGGCTCGGTGATTGATCTCTCCGGCAGCACCGTCGATGGCGTCTCGATCACCGTCTCCACGGGCGGTTTCGGCAACGGCGGGACCAATGCCTGGAACGAGATTCCCGCCAACTCGCTCCCCGACGTGCCCGATTCGGCGACGACGGATATCGCGTTCTCGACCGGTGCGGGCAGTTCCATTCTCGTCACGCTCAGCGGACTCAGCAGCGCTCTGACCTATGATTTGGCCGCCGTCACGTCCGCGAGCTTTACCCGCACTGATACGCTCACGGTCACGGGAGCGACCATCTCGACTTCCGCGCTCGACCGCAGCGACTCGCGCAGCGGACTCTACCACCGATTTCTGCGCGTGGCTCCGGATGCCAGCGGGACGATCGAAATTCGGGTGACCGATCCGCAAGCCGACAATCCGATTCTCAACCTGGTCCGCGTCCAGGCGGCCGCGTCCGTCCCCGAGCCGGCCACCGCCGCGCTGCTGGGCTTGGGCCTGGTGGCGTTGGGGATGTGGACCAAGTGGCACAGCAAAAAATAGACGGCGCGGGCGGCTAGGAGTGGGCCTCTCGACGCGGGGGAAAGGCATCGATGCGCAAACCCTTCCAAGCGGCATTTACCCTCGTGGAGCTGCTGGTGGTGATCGCCGTGATCGGGATTCTGATCGCGCTGCTCCTGCCGGCGGTTCAAGCGGCACGCGAAGCGGCGCGGCGCACGCAGTGCGCCAACAACCTCAAGCAGTTGGGCTTGGCGCTGCACAACTACCACGCCGCGCATCGCATGTTCCCTTTTGGCGCGCTCGGTTTTGATAAGGAAACCGCCCAGGGAAACGGCCAGGCGAGCACGCCGATGATCGTGCATCTGCTCCCGTTCGTCGAACAATCGAGCGTCTTTGGGCAGTATGACTTTAGCGCCCATTCGGTCCACCAAAAGCAGGAGCTTGGCAGCTACCAGCCCGTCTTCCATTGCCCCAGCGATACCGCGCGGCGGATGATGAAAGCCGGCGGCGCCAGCGACGACTTCCAAGAGTACAAAGGCAACTACGGCGTCAACTGGGGGCAACAGAACGCCACGAACCAGGTGCAGCCAGCGCCGTTCTTCTTCGATTACGGTGCTCGCATTTCCGACCTCCGCGACGGGACCAGCAACACGCTGGCGATGCTGGAAATGTTGCAGGCTCCTTCCGAAGAGGGTGCCGAGAAGTCCGACCGCCGTGGCCGGATTTGGCTGCCGCATCCCGGCTCTTACACGATCATGACCCGCGTCGGGCCGAACAGTCCCGAGCGAGACCAGAGCAGTTGTGTCCACCGGCCGGAAATGAACCTTCCTTGCGTGGAGGATCCACCGGGGCAGAGAAGGTTCTGGCTCGCCTCGCGCAGCCGCCACGCCGGCGGCGTCAGCGCGCTATTGTGCGACGGCTCGGTGCATTTCTGCGCCGATGCCATCGACTTGCAGCTTTGGAAGGCGCTCAGCAGCCAAGCCGGCGGCGAGCTAGTGACGCTGCCATGACACAGCTCGGGGGCACCGGCTACTCGCGAGCAGCGTGCCACGGCACCCGGCGCTAGCGTCCCAGGGAGAACGTGCTACCCGTAAAGCAACTCTTCGCTCGGCGGTACGGCGTGGGCGGGGTCGAAGCGGCGGAGATGCGCGGCTTGTAGCGCGAGTAGGCTGACGTAGAGCGGGTTGAGGATGAGATAGCGCCGCCACAGCCGCCGAGGCTCTTGCGCGAAGCGGTAGAGCCATTCCAGGCCGCGCCGTTGCAGGTACGGGGGCGCTTGCGGCAGCAGGCCAGCGTGGAAGTTGAAGGCCGCGCCCACGGCGAGAATCGGCATCGAGAGCGCCTGGCGAAATTCGTAGGCCCAGACTTCCTGCCGGGGACAACCGAGGCCGACGAGCGTGATCGCCGCGCCGCTGGCGCGAATTTTCTCCACGGCTTCGTCGCGCTCGGCGGACGTGAGACGTCGGAAGCGCGACGCCCAGGTGCCCGCGATCTGGAGCCGGGGAAAACGCTCGCCGAGCTTCGCTTGAAGCTGATCGAGCAACGCTTGCGTCCCGCCAAAGAGAAAGATCGGCAGCCCCTCGGCCGCCGCCCGCTCGCAGGTGCGGAGCATGAGCGTCGGCCCGTACACGCGGTCGGGCAACTGCGCGCCGTGCAACAGGTTCAGCGCCCAACGAACCGGCTGGCCATCGGGCACCACCAGATCGAGCCGATTCAGCCGATAGCGGTGCGCCGGGTCGAGCACGCCCGTCATCACGCCATGCACGGCCAACGCCGACGTGGCCAGCGGCTGCCGCTGGCGGGCCGCCGTGGCGATCCGCTCGACCGCGCCCTCGTAATCGACCGCGTCGACGAGCACGCCCAGCACGTTTTGCTTGCCGCGATCAATCACAGCGCCACCGCCTCCAGCCAGCGCTCGGTATTGGCCTGGTAGATCTCGCGCAAAATCGCCGGAATATCGTAAGTAAGCTGCCACGACGGGTAGTGCTGGGCGAACTTGCTCACGTCGCTAATCCACCAGATATGATCGCCCGTGCGGTTCGTCTCGGT
>CAYZVT010000152.1:0-10412 GCA_964481585.1 uncultured Pirellulales bacterium | reverse complement strand
CCGTTCGGCGTGCCGCAGCATCCGGTCAAGGTGAGCCAGCGGCTCGTGACCAACTTCTACACCGCCAAGCGCCTCCTGCAAGCGCTCCACATGGCCGTGCAGCGCCACGAGCAAGCCTTCGGCGTGCTCGAAACCGACGTGCAGCGCCGCGTCGTCGGCGGCGGACAGCAGAACAAGTAGGGCTGCGGGCTACAAGCTGCGGATGGGTGGCGGGGGCGCACCGCGAAAGCGTAAGCCCCCGTCGGGCACGGGCGGGGCGGGTGAGTTGCCCTTCGCGTTTGGGGGCGCAGGTCTTCCTGCCGAACGGGCGTCCACCGGATCATCCCCCCGCCTCTGCCGGGCTTTCGGGGGCTTCCGCTCTCGCGGTGCGCCCCCGCCACCCTTGCTGCGTTCCGCCACTGCACCATCAAAAATGGCAGCGGTAGCCTTGGTGCTTGTCGTAATACTGCTGGTGGTATTCTTCCGCGCGGTAGAACGTGGCCGCCGGCACGATCTCGGTGACGATCGGGCGGCGGAACTTGCCGCTTGATTCGAGCCGCGCCTGGACGGCTTCGGCCGCTTTGCGCTGCGCGTCGCTGTGGTAGAAGACGGCCGAGCGGTATTGCGTCCCGACGTCGGGGCCTTGGCGGTTGGGGGTCGTCGGGTCGTGAATCTCCCAGAACCGTTCGAGCAGCGCCTCGTAGGAAATTTCCGCCGGATCGAACTCGACCTGCACCACCTCGGCATGGCCAGTCTGATCGGTGCAGACCTGCTCGTAGGTTGGATTTTCGACCTTTCCGCCCTCGTAGCCAACAGTCGTGGCTTTCACGCCCGGCAGCCGGCGAAAGGCGTCTTCGACGCCCCAAAAACAGCCTGCTGCGAAGGTTGCCTTTTCCATTTCTCCCTCGCTCTCTGAAAAGCGCCGCGCCGCTGGTTTCGGACCTCGACTATTCTACGGCGCTGCCCAGAGATTGACCATCAGCACGCCGCGGCGGCTCGTCTCTTCCCAACCGCGCGGCTCGCCTTTACGCTGGTGGCATGCTCCGCTCCTCCACGCCTGTCGAAAGCCGCGCCGCGCGTCGCCGCGCAATGCGATTGGCGTACTGGAACGCGGGGCTGTGGGCGGTGGGCAATGGGCTGGCGAGCACGCTGCTGGTGGTCTATCTGGCGCTCGAATACGGAGCGCGAGGACTCGCCATCAGCCTGATTCTCGCTGCGCCGCGGCTGGCCGGGCTGCTGCGGATGGGCGTGCCGCCGCTGCTGCGGCGCGTCGGACGCCGCAAAGCGATGTGCCTCGCCGGTTTTGCGATGAGCAGCGCGCTCTTGCTCGCGCTGCCGATTGTTTCGGCTCCCGGCGTGCTCGGCAGCGACACAACGGCCCTCGCCGCCTTGGTGCTGCTGTGGAGCGGCTATCATCTGCTCGAATACAGCGCGACGGTCGCCCTCTGGTCATGGCTCGGCGACGTGGCGCCGCGCCGCGTGCGCGGCCGCTTCATTGGCCGCCGCGAACGCTGGCTCACGCTCGGACGCATCGCGGGCATGCTCGGCTGTGGCCTGCTCGCCTATGGCTGGGAACAACTGCTTCCCGACCAGCCGGGCTGGATCGCCTACGCCGTTCCCGCCGCGCTCGGCGCACTGGCGATGGCGCTTTCGCTCCTGCCGCTGGCGGCGATGCCGGCCTTTGCCGATACGCTTGCCGCGACGCCGGGGCCGTCGCTGGCGGAACTGGCGGCGCCGCTGCGTGACCGCCGCTTTCTGGGGCTGCTCGTCTTTGGCTGTTGGTTTTCCACCTGCAACGGGCTGACGCAGGCGGCGCAAAGCATCTATCCCAAGAGCGTGCTCGGCATCAGTCTCCTGTGGCTGCTGGCGCTACAGTGTTTGATGCGGCTGGGGCAGAGCGGCATCAGCCCTGCGGTTGGCCGCTTTTGCGACCGCTACGGAAACCGCCCAGCGATGATCGCCGCACAGTTCGTCGTCGCGCTCGGCCCACTCTTTTACTTGCTCGCCACGCCTTCGGCGCCGGGCTGGATCGCGCTGGGCTGGGCGGCGTGGATCGCCTATGCGGGGCTGAACGTGGGGCTGCCGAACCTCACGCTCAAGTTCGGCGGCCCCCGCCACGCCGCGAGCTACATCGCCACCTTCTTCGCCGTGACCGGAGTTTTTTATGGAGTGAGCACCGTGCTCGGGGGAATCGCCTGGGACTGGCTCCGCGAAGATGCGCGCTCGGCCGCGTGGGCGAGCGGCGCGCTCGACGCCTTCGGCTATCTGTTCGTCCTCGGCGCTGCCGGCCGAATGCTCGGCGTGCCGCTGCTGATGCGCATCCGTGAACCGGGCGCATGGCGCTGGCCGGAGATTCTCCGCCGCTAGGCGGTAGCCTGTTAGCTGTGAGCTATAGGCTGTAGGCTGCTATAAGCTGCAAGGATGTCAGCGCCCGTCATTCCCGCGCAAGCGGGAATCCAGACCGGAGCGGTCCATGCACAAACGAAGCATCTTGCTGACGGCTGATAGCTCATAGCTTACAGCTTAAAATGGGCGGCTTGTCGTTTCGTTACCGGTATTATTCAGCGGCGGCCGTCCAGCCACGTTGCGGAGTGGGGTGGATTGTCGGCGCCGCCTGTTGCTGCAAGCGTTCGATTTCCTGCTCTGCGGCTTCGATCTCGCCCGCTTCGCGGAGCCAGGCCAGTTGCAACTCGAACGTGCGCTTCTGGCCGGGCTGGAGCGCGAGGACGCGGCCCTGCCGTGCTTCATACGAACGTGCGTTGGGAAAATTCGTTGCCGGTTCCAAACCCGTCACGTAACCGTCGGCCGCGCCGGCGGTGTTTTTCCACTGCGTAAAGCAGGGAAGCTGCTGGCGGTTGAAGCGCAGCGCGCACGCTTCGCTCGCCGTGGCGTTTTTTAGGAGCACCTGCGTCTGCCCATCGTTCTTGCCGAGCAGCCGCATAAAAAATGCCTGTTCGGCGCTGCCCGGCGCGTGGGGGCCGTAGGTGCTCCAGGCGCCGGTCGCCGCCGCGTCGCGGGGGACGCACTCTTGCACCGGCGCGACGAGTGTGGAGCCTGGCTGCAGGAGCGGCTCGCCGATGTTGATGTGGTAGAGCAGTTGCATCTCGCCCGGCACGGCGGCGAAGTTTTCGACTTCGTCGTGGATCGCGAAGGAACTCGCGCCGAGCGTCGTGCGGAGGGTTGCCGTCAATCGCAGCTTGTGAAAGTGAAACCGCGTCTCCTCGACCACGCCCGTTACGGCGATCTCGCCGCGCTGGGGGTCAAAGGAAACTTCCACCTGATGCGCCGGCCGATTGGCGATGCGTCCGTGCAACGGGTACTTCAGATTCCGCTGCTCGTCGAACTCCGGCGCACCATTGCTTTCCAGCCCGCAGCGGACGACCAATTCATCAAACCCATCGAGCCAGCCCAGGCCGCTCGGTTCGGCGAGCGGGACGAATTTTGGATGCACCGGCCCGCGCACGGGCGAGCGCCAGCCGAGCGTGCGGTCGTCCCTCATGCACCGCCACACGCCCATCCCCCGCGTCGGCAGAAGCGAAATCAGCATCCGCCCGTTGTAAACCTCCACGACCTCAACGCCGTCCTGCAGTCCTCCGCGCAGCGTCCGCTTCTTCACCCACCAGCCCGCCGCCGCGCCCGGCACGTCGTCGGGCGTGAGCGAAAAGTCCTCGTGATAAACGCCCTGCTCCACGTCCGTCAGCGTCCAAGTCTGCTTCGCCATGAGAGCCGCCACCTCTGTCGTGCTGGAGTCCACGGGTTGCCAACAAGACGACCAATGTACGCCAGAAAGCAGCAGCTTTCCACTTCCCGCCAAAGACAACCGCCTGTTTAGCGGCCGGACAACGTCCGGCGCGCGTGAAAAAACGCCGCACGCTGTCCGGCCGCTTGGGCGGGGGCGGAACACGTTCGGCGCGACGGGTGGCCGGTTCGACATCCAGCGTGGCCCTTACGGCCGACTCATCGCAAGCGCGTCAGGGAACCATTCCGCCGAGCGGCCGGTTATCGGCGCGGGCGGCGAGGTCCTGGAAGAGAGTCCGCTCGATCGACTCGTTGAGAAAGTGAACCGAGCCGTCGGCCATCGCCACTTGGCAGCCGCCGGGGTGAAAGCTGCCGAAGGTGCGGGTGACGGCCTCGAAGTCGAGATTGTAACGCGGGTCGTACTTCGAGGCGTGATCGTGGTGACCGAGGTGCAACAATGCGATGATGCGGAGGCCCCTCCTGCCCGCAGCGTGCTGGCCCAGGAATAATAGTGGCCAACGTAGGCGGGATTGCCAAGCTGCGTGGCATAAGCGGCCGCGCCCGCTTCGAGTGGCTGGTAGCGCGATTCGGCGAGCAGGAAAACGTTCGAGGCGCCGTCACGGAGATGGCCGGTTTGGACGGCGGAGTTGACGTAGAACATGCCGTTATTGAACATCACCCGTCCTTTGCAGCAACCCTGGCGGCTGCGAAGCCAGACCTCGTCGGTCGCATGGCCCCGGCGGTCGATGCCACCGCCGCCGACCGCCAGGTAGTTGGAGTTGGTCGCCGAGGAGGAACTGTTCGGATCGGAAGGGCATTGAAAACTGGGGTTGGGCTGGAACTGGTCCTCGCGGTTGGTCGAGGACGCTTCGCGGAACGTCCCTTGATAGCCGCCGTCTTGGTCGAATTGGTGGTAGCGCGGCTCGTCGCCCAGGTAGGGCAAGATCTGCACCGACCACGGCGCGCTCTGCCCTGCGACATCGCTAAACTTCGCCGCCCCTTCGTCCAGATCGGACCACGCGCTGCGCAGGCCGGCGGGAAAGACGCCAAACGCCGCCTCATAGTTCCGCAGCGCGAGCGCCAATTGTCGCAACTTGTTGCCGCACTGCGTCCGCCGCGCCGCTTCGCGCGCCGCCTGCACGGCCGGCAAGAGCAGCGCGATGAGAATGCCGATAATGGCGATCACCACCAAGAGTTCCACCAAGGTGAAGCCTTGGGAATTTTGGATGGTGGATTTTGGATGGTGGATGGAGGTATCGGTACGGCACATGGTCCTCTCGCTTTCGATAGCGACTCCCAAATTCCACAACATCCAACATCCACCATCCACCATCCAAAATTCTATTTCCGCCGGCGGTAGAGGGGAATCAGCGCCAGCGCAATGAGCGCTGTCAACGTCACCGTTGCTGGCTCGGGAGTTTTGAAAGCCGTATCAAGGGCGTACTTGGTTTCGAGGTAGACGCCGACACTCTGCAGTTCCTCGTAGCTTAGCACGCGGTCGTAGACGAGGACTTCGGATAAAAGGCCGATGTATTCGCGGCCATTGAACAGCGCGCCGCCGATGCCGAGATCGGCGTTCAATGGGTAATGAGCATACGAATCGGACGTGTCGAGAATCGACTCGCCGTCGACCAGCACCTGGGTCGAACCGCCGCTGCCGGCGAATACTGTCAGGATGCGTGGTCCCAGCGGAAGGCTGCCGGGGGCGGAGACGAATCCGCCACCACCGTCGGCCCCTCCCGTGGTTCCGTTCGAGACGACATCGCGCACCCGCACCCGTTGGGGATAGAACGACGTGCCGACATCAATCATGTTATGCGTGAATGTGCCAAAAATCTCCATGCTGCTGTTATTGGCCGACGTGCGATCGAAGACTAAAAAAACAGTGCGATCGGGATTCGCGGCGGTGATGGTGGAGAGCCCGCCGTCGACCCGTAGCTGGTCACGATTGAAGGCGATCGATGGCTGACCGTTGAAGCCGGTGGCGTTGTAGGTCGGGCGTTTGCCGTCGCTGATGGCGCTGGCGATGTAGCCGTTTCCCGACTTGTCGCGCCACTCGGTCACGCTGCTTCCGACCGTCGTGAGCGTCGAACTATCGGTGGCGTCGAGCCAGAGTTGCAGCCCCTGCGTGACGTTGAGCATCGCGGCGTGCGCCGGAGCCGCCTGAGCAAGCACGAAGAAACCGCAGAGCAACAATCCGCCGCGGAAGGCGAACTGGCGGCGGATCTGAAACGGGAAAGGTCGTAGCATCAGTAGCCTCCACGGCAGAGAGTCAAGAAGTCGCAAACGATTTAGAAATCAGGATCGGTCGCCTGAGTCGTGTTCGGCGGGGGCGGGCTGCAGGTCGTATTTATGAATTAGATAGGCGTTGACCGCTTGGAGTTCGTCTCGGCTCAAGGCACGGTCGTAAACCAGCACCCCGGACATATAGCCCACGTACTCGCGCTGGTTGAACAGCGCGCCGCCGATGCCCAAGTCGACGTTCAAGGGATAATGGGCATAGGAGTCGGGCGTATCGAGAATTAGCTTGCCGTCACACAGCCCTTGCGTCGAACCGTCGTCACTTGCCAAAACGGTTAGGATGCGCGGCCCTGCCGGGACCGTGGCCTCGGCGGAGACCATCCCGCCGCCGCCGTCCTCGCCGCCCGAAACGCCGTTGGAAAAAACGTCCCGCAGCCGTACCCGCTCCAGGTGAAACGCCGTGCCGACGTCGATCATGCACTGCGTGTACGTGCCAAAAATTTCACTGCTTTGGCTAGCCGCCTTCGCGCGATCGAACACAAGAAAAATCGTGCGCGCCTGGCCGCCGGCAATCGTCGGCAGCCCGCCTTCGATCCGCAGTTGATCCCGATTGAAGGCGAGAGCGGGGCGACCGCCAAGCGCGGTGGCTTTGTAGGTCGGACGCTTTTTTGCCCACACCGCGCTGGCATGATTGCCGCCGCCGGACTTGTCGCGCCACTGGACGACTTCGTTGCCGATCATCTCTAGCGTCGTCTCGTCCGTCGCATCGAGCCACAGCCGCAACCCGGCCGTTACCGGCAGATCACCGGCGGCGATCGGCAGCGCGGTGATAAATTGTTCGGCGTCATAATTCACGGACGAGACAAGCTGCTTTCCTTCCGCACCGATTTGCACCGCTTGGCCGGCGGTTACCACTTGCGCTTGGCTGGCGTGGTGTCGTGGTTCAACGCGGACGCGGCCGGCGAGCACGTGCAGTTCGGTCTGCGCGGCGCTCGCCTCGACCGCGAATTGCGTTCCCAGGTCGATGATCCGCGCGGTGGGGGTAAGCACTTCAAACTGCCGCACCGCGCGGGGCAACGTGACGCTCAAGCTGCCGGCATCCAGTTCAACCACCTCGGCCGAGTGCAAGCGCATCCGCGCCGGGCCGTGCAGAATCGCGCGCACGTCGTTTTCAAGCCGCATCTCCACGTCGCCCGCCGCCAGTTCCAGCGGCTCCCCCACCGGCACCCGTGACTCCCGTGCCAGCGATTTGCTATTCTCTCCCCAGCGGCAGCCATGCATACCGATAATCCGTGCCACGACCGGGCGGTCAGCCGGTGGTGCCGCTCCTCGCGCGGTTTGGTGGGCAGGCTTTTGCGCGGGGAGCGCGAAAAAGAGCGTGAAGAACCAAACCCACGCCCAGCCGGTCAGCGCGAGCATCAAGAGCGCGAAGCGCAGCGAGTGATTCCGCCAGTCGAGCGCGGATTTCAGCCAAGCAAGCGGGGCAGCGCGTCCCGTGATGTGCGCCGCAGCCGGCTGGGAGGCGGCCGCCGTGGCAATGCCCTGCGACGCCCAAGTGCGGAGGCAGTGCGAGTCCTGCATGAAGCATACATACACCTGCCGCGCCGCTTCGCTCTCGCCGAGCAGCGCATTGAGCCGCGCTTGCTGCTCGGCATCGAGCGCGCCCTCTAGCGCCGCCGAGGCGAGGCGGATCACTTCTTGGGCCTGCGGGTTCTGGGAAGTCATCCGTCGGCCTCCCGCTGCACGGACTTTTCGATGCAGTCATGCAAGATCAGCCGCAAGCGGTAGAGCGTTTGCCGCAGCGCGCCATACGAGCGTCCGATACTCGCGGCGATTTGTTCCAACGACTCTTGGCCCTCGTAGCAGCGGCTCAGCAGCGCACGCTGCGACTCGCGCAGCTCGTTGAGACAACCGACCAGCGCCCGCCGCCGGGGATCGAGATCGCCGCTGGCCGTAGCGGCGGCCGTTGCGGCGACTTGGGCGAGCACGTCTTCACTCAGTTGCCAACACTGGCGGCTTCGGCGCTTGCGGTAGGTGAGCACTTGGTAGTAAGCGATCGTACGTGCCCAAGCGCCGAAATCTTTTTGCGAGTCGTACTCGGAGAATTGCTCCCAGAGGCGAATCCGTGTCTGCTGAACGATCTCGTCGGCATCCTCCCAGCGCGGCGCAAGGGCGAGGACATAAGCGTTCAGTTGCCGCTCGTGCTGCCCGAGCAGCGTCACGAACAGTCGGCTTTGCTCTTGGTCCATCTGCGCGGTTCCTGCGTGCCTGGCGCGACTTTTCAGAGTCGCCGGTCCAGGAGTATTAGGCGCGGGAACGGCGTTTGTCACGAAGAAAGTTTGGGAAGGCGGAGGGCGGAGGGCGGAAAGAAGGGGGGACGGGGGATTGGATTTGCTAACCCCCCGTCCTCCCCGCGCAGGCGGGAATCCAGGCTTTCGGATTCACTCTCTGCCCCTCCCGCCTGCGCGGGAAGGACGCGCCTGCGGGGCAGGAGATGCCCATGTATTGCTGACCGCTGACTGCTAACGGCTGACCGCTCACGGCTGGATTCCCGCCTGCGCGGGAATGTTGCTTCTACCAGGGCGTGGCGCCGCCGTTGACGCAGAGGGTTTGGCCGGTGACGAAGCCGGCTTCTTCGCTGGCGTAGTAGAGCACGGCGTGGGCCACGTCGTCGGGCGTGCCCCAGCGGCCGATCGGGATGCCGACCAGATAGGCGTCTTTCGCCGCTTGCGGATCGTGGGCGTGCCGCTCGGAGGGAATCCAGCCGGGGGCGACGGTGTTGACCGTGATGCCGTCGGGGGCGAGTTCTTGCGACATGCTCCGCGACCAGCCGATCTGGCCCCCCTTGGCGGCGACGTAGGCGCTAAAGGGCGAGACGCTGCGGTGGTAGACCTCGCTCGTGATGTTGACGATCCGGCCCCACTTTTTCGCCCGCATGTGCGGCAGCGCGCGGCGGGTCAACAGGTACGGGCTTTTGACGAAGAAGTCGAGCATCGACTGGTAAAACTCCCAGTCGTACTGGTCGATCGGCCGTTGCGGCTGCTCGGGGGTCGCGTTGACCACCACAATATCGACTGGTCCTAGACTGCTTTCGACCTGGCGAAAGATCGCGTCGACCGACTTCGCGCTCGTCACGTCCCCCTGTACCAACAGCGCGGGCACGTCCTGCTGCTGAAACTCGGCCAGCGTGCGTTCGGCCCGCTCGCGGTTATTGGCGTAGTTGACCGCCACCCGGGCGCCCGCCTTGCCGAGCGCCAAGGCAATCGCCTTGCCCAAGCCCGTCGTGCTCCCGGTGACCAGGGCCACATGCCCCGACAATGAAAACGGCATCGCTCTCTCCTGTTGTGCAGTCCCCGATCATACCGCGTCCGGCCGTGCGGCTCCATGTCCCCCGCGCTGGGCGCGCCGTTGGGTGGGCGCGCGATATAGGTGGCGGGGGCGCACCGCCGAAGGCGGAAGCCCCCGGTGGTAGAGGCTGGATTTTGGATGTTGGATGTGGGAGGCAGTCGGACGGAAGCTCGATTTCTCCCCGGAGAGTCGCTTGCCAGGGCTGGAGGGAGCGAATAAAAAAGGAGTTTCTCCGGCAACCGGCAGCCCCCCGGCTTGTGGGCGGACCTTTTCGTGTTCCAGCACGGATTGCTCGCACGCCGGAATGGAACCCACAACAGCGGGCCGCTTGGGGAGAAGTTGTTTCAGTCCATCGGAGCACCTCGGCTGTTGCGGCAGCCGGCGGCGAAGCGCTCCGCGTCTTTGGGAGATCGCGCCTACTATGGCTACGCAAACGACCTACACGGGAGAAAAAGTCACCAGCGGCGACGCGCTGGGCAAACTCGTCGCTCAAGCCCTCGATGCCGGCGAAGGGCTGTTGCGGCTCACCCCCACTTGGGTCCCCCGCAGCTTTCTGCATCCCGGCAAGCGGATTCGCCTCGCTCCCGATGACTGGTACGCCTACGGCGCGCATCGCGGCGGCATCGACGAGCGCTGGTTCGCCAGCACCACCGACGCGGCGAACGAAGGCCGCGTCTGGCACGAAGGGCAGAGCTTTTGCAGCTTCGATGGCCAGCTTTTCCTGCTCAAAGACGCCGTGGCCGAAGCGGGCGAGCGGATCATCGGCAACACGATCTTCGGCAAGTACAACCGCTGGCCGGTCTACTCCAAATTCTTCGACAACATGGGGCCGATCCCCCATCACATGCACCAGCGCCAAGAGGACGCCGCGCTGGTGGGCCAGGAAGGCAAGCCCGAGAGCTATTACTTCCCGCCGCAGTACAACAACGTCGATAACAACTTCGCCTACACGTTCATGGGGCTCGAGCCGGGCACGACGAAAGACGACGTGCGGCGCTGCCTCGAGAACTGGAACAAGGGCGACAACGGAATCCTGGACCTCTCGCGCGCCTATCGGCTCAAACGCGGCACCGGCTGGCTCATCCCGCCCGGAGTCCTGCACGCGC
>CAYZVT010000151.1:0-10450 GCA_964481585.1 uncultured Pirellulales bacterium | reverse complement strand
TTCTCGCGCGCGGCTGCATCTCTTTTCGCCCGCGACCTCCAGGCCGGACAGCCGGTTTGACGCCATCGCTGCAAGAAAATTGCTCTCTAGATTCCCGCCTGCCCGGGAAGGACGAGTTTTGCTGACCGCTGACGGCTAGTCTGCCGCTATTTGGCGTCGACGATTTTTAGTTTTAGTTCGTCGGAGTTGGCCTTGAGTTCCGGGGCGTACATGGCGCTGGCGCGGGTCGGCAGGGCGCTGAATTGGCCGGGAATCTCCGCCCGTACGCGGTAGGTCAGGCTGTGCTTGCCGCGCGGCAACTGGCGGACGAAGAGCGCGACGCGATTGTCGCGGTACTCGACATACGCCCCTAGCCCGTTGCGGCTATAGCCGCTTTGCACCTCGACCGGCTCGAAACCGGCGGCTTTCATATCCTCGAACAACAGATACTCGTAATCGTTCTTGCTCTCGATGATTAGTTCGATCTCGACCAGTTCGCCGCTTTGCAGCGTGGCCAGATTCGGCAGCCGCTCGCGCTGGTACGTCTCGACCTTCTGATCGACCACCTGGCCACGGCTGCCGGCGACTTCGATCGTCTTCTCGGCCGGCTTGAGGCGATAGTAGCGGCGCTCGACTTTGATCTCTAGCCCTGCGGCGGTGATCGGATCTTCGAGCGTGAAGTTGGTGAGATAGGCGTTGTAGTACAGCGGCCCCTCGCCGCGCTTGCGCAGCTCGATCGTGTGGACGCCATCCTGTACCGCTTCGCCTTCGAGCAAAAAAGCATTGTCGAAGCTAAAGAGGTTCTCGGCGTTGATTGCCACTTCCTTTTGCTTCTCGCCGTCCATCCAGACCTCGACCACCAGATCGGGCTGATGTTCTTCGGTCGCCTGGAGATAGTCGGCGAACGCCTCGATCACGAGCGCCGTATCGCGGGTCGACTTCCAGTACGTCGCGTGCTTGCGGTTGTTGAGCAGGTACTTGACCAGCTTCGGCACAACGGGACTCTTGGGATCGGTGCGGACAAGCAGCTTGAGATAGTACGCCTGGGCCTCAATCTCGTCGCCGTACCAGTACCACCAATCGCCGCCGAGATTGAGATAGGCCGTTTGGTTTTCGTTGTCCTCGACGAGATACTGGCCGAGGTTTTCCATCACGATCGCGAGCTTTTGCTGGTCGTTCTGCTTGGCGAGCGCCATGCCGTAGACGGCCATGCCGTAGGCCGAGAGCCGCAGCCGGTCGCGGTGCAGGTAGCGCTGCATGTCATCCATCGCGGCCCCTTGCGCGCCGGCGTCGGTAAGCACCATATAAACGAGCGCGTCGATATTGTCGGCGCGACACTTGTCGATGTGCTTGTCCTTTTGGTCCTTCTCGGCCAGCCGGAGCGACTTAAGCTGTCGGTCCTGATACGCGGCGAGCCAGGCCACTCCCCGCTCGAGCATGTCGGGGAGCAGGGGCACGTCGTTTTGCTGGGCGATTTGCAAGCCATGCACCACCACGGCCGTCGTGTGCGGATAGGACTGCTCGCCATAGCCCGAAAACCAGCCCCAGCCGCCGTCGCTCAGTTGCATCGTGCCGAGGCGCGTAACGCCGGTTTTGACGACCTCGTTCAATTCCTCCTTGTCAAAGACCGGATTGCGGCCGAAGCGTTTCCAGCCTTCCGCCCGCTGCTGGGCGTCGCCGATTTCCTGGGCGTTGAGATTGGTGCGATTTTGCTGAATCGCCTCCAGGTCCAGATTCATGTCAAGCAGCACGTTTTGCGTGATGACCGCCGGCAGAAAACGATTCAGCGTCTGCTCCGTGCAACCGTAGGGATAGTCGATCAAGTAGGGGAGGGCGTCAACCATCGCGCCGGCGAGCGTGGGCGAGTAGCGCACTTCGAGCCGGCTCTGCTCCGGGCGGCGCTCACTCGGCACGTGGACGGTGATCGTGCCGCTGGAAGCCTCCGGCCGCAGCGAACCGGAGAACGACTCGGTTTTGAGCATCCCATGCACGTAGACCGGAAAGCGCATCTCCATCGCGTCCGATTCTTCGTCCGTGAGCGCCTTCATTCGCACGACGGCCTGGCCCTCGCGGAGCACCTTCACGCGCCAGTCGACGCGGGTTTCGCCGCCTGCGGCGATTTCGACGGTTTCCGTCTGCTCGCCCAGCGGGGAGAGCGTGTCGCCTTCCAGCTCCAACACGACGCGGGCCTCTTTGGCAGTGCTGAGGTAGTTGTGGACATTGGCCGACAGAACCACTTCGTCTTTTTGCACGAAAAATCGCGGGGCTTGAAGCCGGACGAGGAGATTCTTACGGGTGACAACCTCGGCTTCGCCCTGGCCGACCTTCGTGCCGTGCCCCATGCCCCAGGCTTTCACCTTCCAGGCGGTCAGGTTCTCGGGCATGGTCAGTTCCACCTCGGCCAGCCCGTCGCTATTGCTCGTCAGGCTCGCTTTCCACAAGGCCGTGTCGGCGAACTGCGTGCGGACAGTCGGCTCGACGAGCGGCGCTGCCGCTTCGCCTCCGCTGGCCGAAGGCGGGCCGGCTGCATCGAGCCGTGCCATCGCCGGGGCTGCTGCAAACTCGGCCATTGCCATCCCGTCGGCGAGCGCCATCTTTCCTTTCGCAAGACGATTCTCCCGCCTGCGGAGGCTGTCCTGGTCTTGCCCCACTTGCTCCTGCTCTCGATCGGCGACCGTTGCGCCAAAAGCTCCGATATCGTCCATCGTCGGCTTGTTCGGGAGCGCCAGATTCGGTGAGTAGCGCCCGAGATTCGATTCAGACGCTTCCCGATAGCGTCGCCGCCATTTCCAGAAGAACTCTTTGATCTCTGGCACGTTCGAGCCACCGGAGATGTATTCGAGCGACTTGTCGTAGATGGCGAGCACCAGCGAGCCGACGTAGGGCTTGCCCTGCGGGTCGGTCAGCTTGACTTTCACCTTGGCCGGCTGGCCGGGCTTATAGGCATGGGCCGAGGGGACGACTTCGACGCCGATCACGCGTTGTTCCGGCGGCACGTAAATCTCGCGGGCCGTGCTGTAGACCTGCGCTTGCCCGACCGTCACCGCCTCGACGAAGAAGTTGGGCATGTCCTGCTGCTTGATGGGAATCTCGACCAGCGTGCTCTTGCCTCGCAGCCGCACAAGCTGCGGCTCGGGATAGACGCCTTCGGCCGTCCGCACAAACAGCAGTACGGTGCTGCCGATCTGGTCGGTATTAACCTGGAGCTTGAGCGTCTCGCCGGGAGCATACTCGCGCTTTTCGGGCACCAGTTCGATCTCGTTGAACTGGAACTCGGCTCCGTCGAATCCTTCGCCAATGATGGTGAAAAGCTGCGCCCCTTCGCCCACGTGCCCGGCGGCATCGGTGAGCGTGTACTTCAGCCGGTATTGCCCCGCCTTGGAGGCTTTGATCTGCAACTGCGCCAGGCCGTCGGGGTTGGGATTGACCGGCCAGGCGGCAATCTTGGTTTCACGCGGCTTGCCTTCTTCATAGTCAATCGCCAGCAGCACCGCTTCGCCGCGCCCTTCGACGGGCTGGCCGTCGAGCGTGCGGGCGGCGAACTGCGCCGAGACGACCTCGCCGACGCGATGGTAGCCGCGATCGGTCCAGACGCAGACCTCAAACGGCTTGCGGGCCACAAGCACTTCGCCTTGCCCGACGATCGTGCGCCGCGAGGCGTCCACGACTTCGGCCACGATCTCGTAGCGGTGGTCCTGGTCGGGATGCACGGCTTTTGCCAGCGCCGTGTCGATTTCGATTTTTACCGTACCGTCGGGACCGATCGGCACTTCGCGCTGCGCGACGACTTCCGGCGGCGTGTGGGACTGCGGCCACCACCAGGGCGACGGCCGCAGGCAGCCCCAACGCTGCCAGCCGGGATACCAGGCATAGTCGTAGGCAAACCACCAGTAGCCCCGGCCATAGAGCCAGTCCCAGCGCGCGGCGGGATACCACCGCCCGTTGTACTCCGAGCGCAGCACCTTGTAGCTCACCTTCGCATCGACCACCGGGGAGCCGAAGTAATATTTGGCCTCGATCGTGGCGTTGATTTTCTCGCCCAGCCGCACCGGCTTTTCGGGTGCTTGAACGGTGACTTCAAACTCCGGCTTTTTGTACTCCTCGACGCGGAAACTTCCGCCTCCGTAGCCCGCAACGTGAAGACGATACACGCCGAGCGTCGCATCCTGGGGCAAATCAAACTGGCCGTCGATCCCGCCGTAGGCGTCGGACGTGGCCTGCTTGTTGACGATCTTGTCGCCTTTGGGGTCGTAGATTTCGATCTGAAAGGTTTTGTGCGCGAAGAGCGATTCGTCGTGCTGGTCGTACTTCGCCTGCCGCACCCAAAACTTGTAATTCACCGGCTGCCCAGGGCGGTACACCGGCCGATCGGTGATCGTGAACACCTTTTGCGCATGATAGCCGTGGCCGCCGTGATAAGCCTGCCAGACGCGCGTGTAGCCGAGAAAGGCGAAGCGGCCCTGCGCGGTGCGCGCCGTCACCAGCCACTGAAATTCGTTGTTGTCATCGCTGGCTGGGAACTTCAGTTGCCCGTCGGCATTCGTCTTTTCCGCCCGCTCGCGGACATGAACGCGGTAGCGGTTCCCCTCAAGATGTTCGGGCTTGAAGCCAAAGAAGTGCAGCTCCGCACCGGCGACGGGCTTGCCGCTCACGGCGTCGGCGACGTAGTAGAAGGAGTGCTCTCGAAGCGGCTTTTTCACTATCGCCGTGTCGGCAAGCCAGATGACGATCTTGCTCGTATTGCCGCCGGCGACCTTGGCCGTCAGCAGATACGCGCCCGGCCTCGTGAGCGGCGTGGTGATCGTCGTGCGGCGATCAAAGTGGTTCGCCGCCGGATCGAGCTTCACTTCCCACTGGGCCACGCGCTTGCCGAGGTACTGCGCCTGGTTGCGATGCACCAGCCGATAGCCGAGATTGCCGATATCGATCTTTTTCCAATCGAGCTTCGGCGGACCCGAGCGGATAAACTTCTTGATGTCGTCAAGCAGCTTTTGCTCCTGGATCGCATGGGCCTCGAACGTCACCGACTTCGCATTGCGGAAGCGGAACTCGGTGGTGGCCCCTTTGCCGGCGGGCTGGGTCACGATCGGCTCAAAGCGTCCCCAGTTGCCGACGATCTGTTCGAGCCGCCGGTGCTTCGACTCGCTTTTGCCGTGTTCCTTGATGCTCTTGCGCCAGATTTCCGCCGCTTTCGGATACTGCCGGCGGTCCTCAAAAATTTCTGCCAAACGTTGCAGCGCGTTGTCCGCGAGGCCCGACTGCTCGCTCTCGGCGATCTGCCGGTATATCTTGATGAAGTTAAACTCGTCGGGAAGCTGGAACCGCCGGACGCCGGTGGCGAGCTTGGCGATCGTTTCGTCTTCGCCGAGTGTGTGCAGCGCGTAAACGCCGCTTTTGTTCTTCTCAGCGTCCTCCTCGGCCGGCGTGGCGAAGAGGCGTCCGTAGCTGGCCAGCGTTCGTACGCCGAACTGGCTGCGGAGGAAATCGGCAAGCTGCAGGCGCGCCTGATCGAGTATGGCCGGGTTAACTTCCGCCGCCTGAGCCAATGCCCAGCGCCAACGCTGCCCGTCGCTTGCGGCCGCTTCCCAGCTTTCTGGGACGGTGTAATAGACGGGCGTGCCTTCGGCCGTGACCGGCGCGCCGCTGGCTTCGTGATGGTAGTAGCCCCAACCTTGCTCGTAGTCGGGGAGCGTTTCCAGATCGGTGAGCGCTTGCAGCCGCCACGCCTGCTGGTGGCCGTGGCTGTTTAGAAGAATGTTGGCGAGGGCCAGATAGAATGACGAAGCTTCGCTGCCAGGCTCGCCCTTCACGAGTGGCAGGGCTTGCTGCATCAGTTGCAATGCCCGCACGCGGTCGCGCTGCTGGGCGCTGACCATTTCGCCTCCGCGGTGGTGGCCGCGCTGGAGCTCGCCGCCGATGAGCGTTCCTCTATGGTCAACCCACAGATAACTCCGCGCGGCAGCCACCAGCAGCCGCCAATTGTCGGGGCGACGGGCGACGGCCGCTTCGCGGAACTCGTCAATTTCGCTCGTTCGATTCAGTCGCTGTAAGGCCTGGATGGCAAAGGTCAGGTCATGGCCGAGTTGCTTCGGATCGCTGTTCTTGTCGAGCACCAGCTCGCGAAAACCTTGGTAGGCGTCCTTGAAATTGCCTTCGCGGAACATGGCGTGCAGCACCTGCCGGCGGTCGCGCTCGATCTGCGGTTCGGTAAATCCGGTTGCCACGAAGACGCCGACCACGATCAGGGCTAATGCGGCCAGCGCCGCCACGCGCGAGAGCTTCATCGAGAGTCTGCCTGTCTTCTACTTTAGGAGCTGGAACCCGTCCTTCCCGCGCAGGCGGGAATCCAGTAGCGCACGGTCCACCACCTGGATTCCCGCCTGCGCGGGAAGGACGTGCCTAGCGCGGGAAGGATGCCTTCGCGCAACTAGCTTCAACGGCGGCCACGGGCTAAAAGCCTTTCGCCATCGCTCGCAGGAATGCGCGCGACGCGAGCCTCTAAGCCAGTAGACGCGCGTCACCCGCTTCCGGTTCCCCAAATATACGGCATGCGTAGAACGCGCAGATAGAGCAGCCCCGGGGAAAGGCCCTTTTCGCCCGAAGTCGCCAAGCCGGCTTGCCGCTCGGGTGCTCCCGTGATGCAAAGCCTGCTCTCTGTTCTTCCCGCGCGGGCGGGAATCCAGATCAGAGCAGCCGGGAACTCGGGGACTTCCGCTCTTGGCGGTGCGCCCCCGCCACCCGTCGCTCTCGTAGAGGCGATTTAGTGGTGGTGGCCGCCGGGGCCGTGAACGTGGCCGTGGGCCAGTTCTTCCTCGGTGGCGTCGCGGACTTCGACCACCTTCACGTCGAAGTTGAGCACCTCGCCCGCCAGTGCGTGGTTGGCATCGACCGTGACCGTATCGTCGTCGATGGCGACGACCTTGACGACATGAACGCCGGCATCGGTGCTGGCTTGGAACTCCATGCCCACGGCGACGTTTTGGATGCCTTCAAAACGGTCGCGGGGGACCTCTTGGACGAGTTGTTCGTCGCGATTGCCGTAGGCGTCTTCGGGTGGGATCGAGGCAAGCACGGTGTCCCCCTCGTTTTTCCCTTCGAGTGCGGCTTCCAGACCAGGAATGATATTGCCCGCTCCGTGCAGGTACGGCAGCGGCGGGCCGTCTTTGGACGAATCGAGCACCTCGCCGCGAGCGTTGGTGAGCGTGTAGTCGATCATGACCACTTTGTTCTTGGCAACTTGCATGACCAGCGTCCTTTGTCGGGGCAAAGAGAGAAGAGAGCGGCTTGAAGAGCAGGACGTGGCGCCTCAGGGGCTTGATCCCCAGCGTCGAGCCTGCCGAGAGTTCCCGGCGGGCCGCCGCAGGCCAAAGCCCGTGGGGCAGCGACCTCGCGCCGGCTCATTGTAAGGCGGTGTCGGCCGACGAACAAGGCGCGGCCGCAGGACAGTAGGGTCGCGCTTTTCCGCACAACCGGCGCGAGCAGGTCTTGACTACGTGTTTCGCTTGCCCCGCAGCTTGCTCGGCCGAGGGCGGTGTGGCACAATAATTTGCAGTACTTCATGCCCGTTTCGCTGTGGCCGCGAGGAGGCTTGTCATGGGGGGAAAGATCATTCGCCGTAACCTGCTGCTGTTGGCGCTACTGAGCGTCACCTTCGCTGCCTGTGGCGGCGGGGACGCCGAACAGGCCGCTCCGCCTTATGACGACTACCCCGCCAGCGCCGAAGAAAGCCCCTTCGACGCCGAAGGCGATCAGCCGGAGGCCGAGCAAGAAACCGAAGTCGCGGTGGCGACGGAGGAAGTCGCCGACGAGACGGATGACTTTCTGAGCGATCCGCCCGCCGACGACACGCTGGCCGATGCGACGATCGAAGAACCGACCGAGCCGGCCGAGGACAACACGCTCAGCGACGCGCCCGAGCCGGCCGACGATCCGCTGGCCGATTTGCTGGGCGATGATCTTTCGGCACCGGACGCGGATGAAGCGGAGGAGGAGGCGGAGGCGGAACCGGCCCCAGAACCGGCGCAAGACGATCCCGCCTCGCTAGAGAATCTATTCGGCCCGCCGCCCAGCGACGAACCAGCCCAGACGGCCGAGGCCCCGGCCAGCGGGGACGAACCGCTACCGGGCGAGCAGCCGGCGGATCCAACTCACCCGAGCGCAGCGCCGTCGGATGCCGCAACAGTCGGCGACCGCTACAGCGTGCCGAACGAGCGCGTCGCCGAACGGCCAATCGATGGGGGCACGCCGCCGGCCGACACGTTTGCGGCCCCGCCGCCGCAGCAGCCGGCCACCGAGACGCAGCCGCTTGATCCGCTGGAAGGGCTTTTCGGCCCGCCGCAAGAGCCGGCCGCTCCCGATCCGACCGCCGCGATGAATGCTTTCTTCGCCGCGATGCGGGCTGGAGACCTCGAAGCGGCCTACGGCTTTGTCCTCACCCCGAGCGATCGGGGGCTGCAAGACCTCGTGCGCAAACAAGTGGCGAAGATGGCCGAAATGCTCGTCGATGGGACGATGGAAATCACCACCGTCGAGAAGCGGGCCGAGCAAGACTGGGCAATCGTCGTCGCACGCTTGCAAATCGCGCAGAACGGGCAGACGAGCGCGCGCATCAGCGAACAGTTCATGGTGCTGCAAGACGGCCAGTGGAAGATCGTTCCCTCGACGATCCGCACCGACCCGGCCATCAAGCCGCTGCTCGATCAAGACTACGACCGCCTGATGGGCTGGTATCAGCAAAACAAGCCGCAGCTTGAACAGCAATACCTCGGCGACGCCGGGCCAACTTCGTAGAAGGCGGATTTGCCGATTGGTTTTACTTCCGGCGATGCTCCCATTCGGGAGTGTCGCCGGTTTTTTGTTCGCCGGCTTGCCGCCGTTGCGTGATCTGAGATGAATACGCGAGGTTTGTTACTGATGCTGTCGCTTGGCGGGCTGCTTGCCTGCGGCGGCTGCGAAGCGGAGGTTTCAGAGAAGCCTCCTGCCCCTGTCGATCGGCCAGATGAGCCGACTTGGGGCGAGCAACTTGCGCAGGTCCGCGCGGGCGAGCGGGACGCGATTCTGATTCGCGATAGCGTTGTCGCCGACGCGCAGCTTGCACAGTTGCGGCCGGACGATCCGTTGGGGACGCTGTATCTCGACCGGGCGCACGTGACCGAGGCGGGGCTGGCGCATCTGGCTACGGTGCAGTCGCTAGAGCGGCTGAGGCTGCGCGAGGCTCCGGTGGACGACGCCGGGATCGCGCTATTAAGCCGCCTGGCGAAGCTCGAAGTCCTCAACCTGCCGCACGCCCGTCTGACCGACGCGGGAATGCAAGAAGTGGCGAGACTCCGCAAGCTGAGCCTGTTGCGGCTGGGCAGCCCGCACGTCACCGACGCGGGCCTGAAGTCGCTGCGGACGCTGCCGGAGCTGCGCAGTCTGCATCTGATCGATGTGCCGATCACTGATCGCGGCTTGGCGGAAATTGCCGCGATCGATACGCTCCAGTCGTTTTACCTCGACGGCGGCAATGTCACCGACGAGGGGCTGCGGGCACTCTTGGCGGCGCGGCCGGGGCTGCACTTTCATCGCGATCAGCAGCATCTCGACTACGACCCCCACCGCCACCGGCACCCCTAGCGTGGGGCGCGGCGCTTGGCGCGGTGTGTGCACCGCGGCTACATTGCAGGCTCCCGCCCTAGCGTGCGCCGCGCTTTGGTCCCGCCCGCCCCAGCCTGAGAGGCTTGTGATGAACAAACGAATGTGGCTTCTGTTGTTTGCGCTGCTGCTTTCCTTCTCCTCAGTCGGCTGGAGCTTTTACCAGCGCGTGCTCGCCCATCACGGCGCGGAGATGGCGCAATCCGCGCAGCGCTTGCTCGACTCGGTCAGCCAGGAGCAGCGCAAGCAGATGCTTCTTCCCTTTGACACGCCGAAGCGCGTCGCCTGGCACTTCATCCCCAAGCCCGACCGCAAGGGGCTGCCGCTGCGCGAGATGAACGCCGCGCAGCGCGCCGCGACGCATGCGCTGCTGCGCAGCGCGCTGAGCCAAGTCGGCTATGACCAGACTACGCGGATCATGGAACTGGAAGAGCTACTCGCCCAACTCGAAGGCGACCGGGACCGCCTCCGCCGCAATCCGCTCGGCTACTACGTCACGCTGTTCGGCTCCCCCACGTCGTCCGAAAGGTGGGGTGTGAGCTTTGAGGGGCATCACCTTTCGTTCAACTTTGTCATCCAGGGCGACCGCGTGGTTGCTTCCTCGCCGCAGTTCATGGGCGCGAACCCGGCCATCGTGCAACAGAGTCAGGCCGGCTTTGAGAAGGGTTTGCAGATTCTCAAGGAGGAAGAACAGCTCGGCTTCGAACTGGTCCAGTCGCTTTCCGACGAGCAGCGGCAGAGGGCTGTGCTCGCCGACCAAGCGCCGCCGGATGTCCGCAGCGCCGGCGAAGCCCAGCCCCCCCAGACGCCGGCCGCCGGGCTGGCGTGGACGCGGCTT
>CAYZVT010000150.1:0-10484 GCA_964481585.1 uncultured Pirellulales bacterium | reverse complement strand
TTCACCCGTCGCCGCGGAGGGCAGGGAACCGGACTCGGCCTCTCGATCACCTACCGCATCATTGCCGACCACAACGGACATATCGAAGCCACGAGCGACGGACCAGGGACGGGATCGCGCTTCGTGGTGACTCTGCCGCTGGCGGAAAGACACAAGGAGGTTGAAAATCGCTACCAAGTCGCCTGAGGGCCTGAAAATTCTGTTCGCCGACGACGAGCGCTCGCTGCAAGAGCTGATGCGCCTGGAAATCCCACGGATGGGGCACCAGGTCACCATCTGCCCCGACGGCACGACGGCCGTGGCCGCGCTCCAGCGGAACAGCTACGACTGCGCGGTGCTCGATCTCGACATGCCGGGGCTGAGCGGCATCGAAGTCATTGCGCGGCTGAAAGACATGGCGCCCGACACCGAAGCGGTGATTCTCACCGGCAAGTCGTCGCTCGACTCGGCCATTGCCGCGCTGCGGCACGGCGCGTTCGACTACTTGACCAAGCCCTGCAAGCTGGTCGAGCTAGAAGCGATGCTGCGGCGGATCGCCGAAAAGCGCGAGCTGACGAACAAGTACCGCGCGCTAAAGCGCCGCGTCGAGACGCTCGAAGGTGGTTCGCAACTGGTCGGCACCGCGCCGGGCATGCAGCGCGTGCGCAGTTTGATCGCCAAAGTCGCCCCGACGAACTCGACCGTCCTGATTCTCGGCGAGACGGGCACCGGCAAGGAACTTGTCGCGCGGAGCCTGCACGATCAAAGCCTGCGGGCGGAAAAACCGTTCGTCGCCGTCAACTGCGGCGCGCTGCCCGAAAGCCTGATCGAGAGCGAACTGTTCGGCCACCGCAAAGGAAGCTTTACCGGCGCTGACGAGCATCGCGTGGGGCTGTTCGAAGTCGCCGGCGGCGGCACGCTGTTTCTCGACGAGATTGGCGAACTGCCCAAGGGGATGCAGGCCAAACTGCTGCGGGTGCTCGAAAGCGGCGAGATTCGCCGCGTGGGCGAAAACCAATCATTCAAAATCGACGTCCGCGTCGTTTGCGCCACCCATCGTCAACTCGACCAGATGGTGGCGGCCGACGAGTTCCGCGAAGACCTGATGTATCGCATCAATACCTTCGAAATTCACCTGCCGCCGCTCCGCGAGCGGAGCGAGGATGTTCCGCTGTTAGCCAAACACCTGCTGACGCGGTTCCGCCCCGGCGCGCGGGCGAGCGAAGAACTGCTCACGCCCGAAGTGGTGGACGCCCTGCGCGCGCACACCTGGCCGGGCAACGTGCGCGAACTGGCGAACGTGATCGAGCACGCCTCGATTCTCTGCGACGCGGGGCCGATCTCGATGGAGCACCTGCCGCGCCGCTTCTCCAGCCCCGCTGGCCGAGGCGGAGTCGCCGGCGACAAAAAGTTCGGGCCGCTCTCGCTCCGCGAGATCGAAATGCTGGCGATCCACGAAGCGATCGACCGCCACCACGGCAACAAACCCGCCGCCGCCGAAGAACTCGGCGTGAGCCTCAAGACGCTCTACAACAAGTTGAATCAGGAGAGCGCGCTGAAGGAAAGCGCTTGAGAAAGGCGGAAAGGGACCAGGGGACGGGGACCAGGGATCGGAGTGCGGACCGAACAAAGGAAAGCGGTTCCACCACTACACCGGCTTTCCGCTTTCCGCTTTTGATTTCCGCCTTCCCCTAGACTTGCCGCACCACGCCAACCACGACTCCGAGCACGCGGGCGTCGCGCACAAAGATCGGTTTCATGGCGCTGTTGGCCGGCTGGAGGCGGATGCGGCCTTTTTCGGGGTACCAGTATTTCAGCGTGGCTTCGCCTTCTTCGGTCTGGGCGACGACCATCTGGCCGGCGTGGGCTACTTTTTGGCGTTTGACGACGACGTAGTCGCCATCGGCGATTTGAGCTTCGATCATCGAATCGCCGCTCACTTCGAGCACGAATAGATCCTTTTTGTGGAACATTTGCCCAAAGTCGATCCGGTCGGTCTGCTCGATCGCCTCATGCAGCACTCCGGCGGCGATGCGGCCCGCCAGCGGCAAGCCCGGCGCTTCGAGCCCCTCGGGCGAAAGCTGAATCGCCCGCGAGCGGTTGGCTTCGCGGGAGATCAGCCCCTTTTTCTCCAGGGCTTTCAGATGGCACATGACGCCATTGGGGGAAGAAATGGCGAAATACTCGCCGATTTCCCGCACGGTGGGGCCGTAGCCGCGTCCTTGGATCTTTTCACGGACAAAGTCGTACACCTCGCGCTGCCGCTTGGTCAGTTGATCTAGTGCCGACATCGTCCGGCTCTCCTTTTCGCAAAAAGCGGGGCCCCTCTTGCTGGCATTGCTGCCATCGACAAATCTACCTCGCACTCAAGATATAATATACGGGTGTACAGAGTCAAGAGCGTCTGTACACTACAAAAACGAGCTGCGTCCCCTTTCTGGTTGTCTGTCAAAGTGACGCATGCAGAAAACGAGCTGCCTCCCCGTGTTCGCTTGCTTGCCTGGGGGCCGGGTGCCGCCAACAATGAACGGTTAAGGCCCATATCGGGCAAACTCTGAGCGTCATGCCTGCGTAGAAGTCGCATGCGGGGGGCGGTTGCGCCTGCCGAGAGCGGCGTTTGAAGAAAGGACTTCCGTGGCTAATTTCCTGCCTGGAGTTGCGCGTTTTCGCCCCTGGCTGGCGATTCTGCTTCTCTTCCCGCTGCTTTCGGCACCCCTGTCTGCCGACGAACTGCCGACCGCTCCGGCGCTGGATCTCAGTCCTAGCGAAAGTGCCGCGCTGCGTGCGGCGCTGAAGAAGGACTACCCGACCTCGCTCGCCGATCTCAGGGCGATCGAAGCCCGCGTCCGCGACCTGGGGCAGAAGGTGATGTCCTACACCGTCGGCGTCCGCGTCGGTGCGGCGCAAGGGAGCGGCGTCATTATTAGCGAGGATGGCTATGTGCTCACGGCCGGCCACGTGGCAGGCGCCCCCGGTCGCAAGGCGACGTTCGTGCTGCACGATGGCCGCGAAGTGCAGGGAGTGACGCTCGGCGTGAACGAGAACCTCGACAGCGGCCTCATGAAAATCACCGACAAAGGCCCCTGGCCTCATGCTCCCACGGCGAAAGACGGCGGCGTGGTGCCCGGCGATTGGGTCATCTCCACCGGCCATCCCGGCGGCTATGTCGAAGACCGTACGCCGGTCTTGCGGCTGGGCCGTGTTCTCTTTACCAACGAGAAAGCGATTTGCACCGACTGCACGCTCGTCGGGGGCGACTCGGGCGGACCGCTCTTTAATCTTGAGGGCGAAGTGATCGGCATCCACAGCCGCATTGGTCTGCAAATCACCACAAATTTTCATGTGCCGATTGCCACCTACCGCGACACCTGGGACCGGCTCGCCGCCGGCGAGATGTGGGGGCATGGCCTGGAAGGAGCCGTCGTGACCCGCGCGCGGCCGCTGATCGGCGTGGCCGGCAATCGCCGCGGCGCGCCGTGCGAAGTGAGCCAAGTCTTTCCCGGCTCTCCCGCCGAAAAGGCCGGCATCGAGGTCGGCGACATTATCACCAAGTTCGACGGCATCGCGGTTGATAACTTCCATGAGCTGGCGATTCACGTCAACAAGCGTCGCCCGGGCGTTGAAGTCCCGATCGAATTGCGACGTGGCGAGCACGTGCTGCGCGTCGACGTGATGCTCGGCTCGCTCGCGCGTCGCCTGCCGGGGGGCCAGGACTAACGCGGCTGCGCTCGTGCCCAAGAAAAGGTAGCAAGTTCAACAAGAGGTTCATGATGAAGACACGGCACCAGATCGGCAGCGGCAGACCGTGGCGCCTGTGGACGCAGAACTGTACCGCCGCGCTGCTGCTGATGCTTTTGGCGTCGCCGGCGGTGCGCGCTCAGGATTCGTTCGACGGCGCCGCGCAGCTTATGAAGGAGACGGTGCAGCGGATCATCGTCCCCAAGTCGGTCCTCACCGACAGCCCACAGGTGCGCTCGGCCTTTCGTGAAGTTGTGGCCGAGCCGAGCCGCTGGACGTGCCGCGTCCTGGCCGATGGCGAGCAAGTCGCGCTCGGCACGCTTGTCGCGACCGACGGTTGGATTTTGACCAAGGCGAGCCAGCTACACGGCAATCTCACCGTGCGGCTGCACAACGGGCGTCAGCTTCGCGCGGAGCAAGTGAAGGCCGACGAGGAGTACGATCTGGCGCTGCTTAAAGTCCCGGCAAAGGGGCTGCCGGTCGCGCGGTGGGCGGACGATTCCGAAACCCAGGTCGGCCAGTGGGCCGTCACGCCGGGCACCGGGCGCGACCCGATCGCAATCGGCGTGGTGAGCGTGCTCGCCCGGCCGATCGCCAAGCCGAGCGGCATTCTGGGCATCGTCCTCGAAGAAGGCGACGCCGGGCCGCTGATTGTCCATGTGCTCCCCGACAGCGGCGCCGCGCACGCGGGCTTGCAGGTGGGCGACATCGTCACGCACTGCAACGACACGCGAACCGAAAGCCGTGAGAAGCTCATCGAAACCGTGCGGCAATTCTCGCCGGGCGATGAACTGAAGCTGCGCGTCCGCCGCGACGGTGAACCGCTCCGCATTGCCGCGACGCTCACCAGCGAGCCGATCAACCCGATGCTCCGCCGCCGCGAGATTCAAAACAGCATGGGGAGCGAACTGAGCGAACGCCGTAGCGGCTTTCCGCTCGCTTTGCAGCACGATACCGTGCTCCGCCCCAGCGACTGCGGCGGACCGCTGGTGAACCTCGACGGCGAAATGCTCGGCATCAACGTCGCCCGTGCCGGCCGCACCGAGAGCTTTGCCATTCCCGCCGGCGAAGTGAAGCAAGTCGTGGAGCGACTGCGGCGGTAGGCTGCGGGCTACAAGCTACAAGCTACATGCTACAGGCTACAGGCTGTAGGCATCCGACGAGTGGCGCGCCTTCGTCATTCCCGCGCAGGCGAGCCTCAAAGCGGTGGCCCGTAGCCTGCAGCCCACAGCCTACAGCCCGCAGCCCTTAACCGCCGCGGGCGAGGCCGCGCATCAGGCGGTCGGTGACGGCGGCCACGTCCATCGTGACGGCGACATCCATGTTCGCCTGCGACTCGGGTAGCGGCCGGCGGTCGAACACCGTCGCCCCGGCCGTGAGATAGCCGGAGGTTTCGACCTCGCCGGCGCTGCCGACCATTTCAAATAGTTCCGGTTCGAGCGCGGCAATCAGCCCCACCGCGTCGTGGAGCTGAATCCCTTCTTGGCCGAGCAGTTGGTGGTGCGAGCGAAACGCATACGGCAAAATCTTGTCCAGAAACGCGCCGGTTCGCGTGTCCTCGCCTGGCAACAGATCCGACTGGTTGTAGGTCATCACCAGTTGGCTCGTCACGTCGAGCGGCACGAGTGTTTTGGTGATCGGCGAGCGAAAGACGATGTCGGCGGCGAGCGGGTTGCAGTAGATGTTGAACTCGGCGGCGGGCGTGGCGTTGCCCGGCCCGCTGTAGGTGCCGCCGCGAATGATGACTTGACCGATCAGATTCACCAGATCGGGATCGCGCTGCAGGGCGGCGGCGAGATTCGTCAGCGGCGCGAGACAGACGATCGTCACCAGATCGGGCGCCGCGCGGACCTCGTCGCCGATCACCTTGTCCGCCGGATGCTGATGGTGCAATTCGGCGACGGAAAAATTCGCGTCGCCCAACCCGTCGGGGCCGTGCAGACGGCGGTTGTCGCATGGCAGACTCACGTCCTGCGGCGCCGCGCCGATCCGCGGCCAGCGGGGCGGGTCGAGTTGCTCGATAATCGTCTGAACGTTGCGCGTCGCCTGTTGGGGCGGTACGTTGCCGCCGCTGGCCGTCACCGCCAGGACTTCCAAACGCGGATCGAACAGCGCCAGGGCCAACGCCACGGCGTCATCAATGCCGGGATCGACGTCGAGAATTACCTTCCTGGCCATGCTGCTTCCCGTGGCGGTTCCCAAGGTGTCGGATTCGCAACTTCATGCCGCGCATGCGATTGTAGAAGCCAACCAGGGGACGAACAAGCACGTTTTCGCCGCCTCCACCCACGAAGCCCGCGCATCACGCGCGGCTTGCTCCGCCTACCCGCGATGCGCTGCCGCCGTTACAATCGCAGACAGTGGGCCGCCCGCCAGACCTGGCAGACTGAGGAGTACGGTGGAATGATCGAAGCGCTCTTAGGACGGCTCTCCGCAGGCGAGAGTCTGTCGAGGGACGAGATGACGACGGCGATCGACCACATCATGCAGGGCGAAGCGCGCCACGGAGAGATTGCGCTGTTGCTGATGGCGCTGCGGGCCAAGGGCGAAACCGTCGACGAAGTGGCCGGCGCGGCTGTCTCCTTGCGGCGGCACATGGTCCCGATCCGCAGCCGGCATCCGGTGTTGCTCGACACTTGCGGAACCGGCGGCGACGGGTCGGGCACCTTTAACATCAGCACCGCCGCGGCGCTCGTCACGGCGGCCGCCGGCGTACCGGTCGCCAAGCACGGCAATCGCAAAGTTAGCAGCCGCTCCGGCTCGGCCGATGTTTTGGCAGAACTCGGCGTGAACGTCGAAGCGAGCGTCGCCCAAGTCGAAGCGTGTCTCGATGAGCTGGGCATCTGCTTTTGCTTCGCGCCGCTGATGCACCCGGCGATGAAACAGGTCGCGGCCGTGCGCAAGGAGCTGGGCGTACCGACGCTGTTTAATCTGCTCGGCCCGCTCACCAATCCGGCGGGTGCTCCGCATCAACTGCTCGGAGTTGGACGCCCGGAACTTCGCCCGCTCTTGGCGGCGGCGCTCGGCAAGCTCGGCACCGTGCGCTCGTTTGTCGTCTGCGGCGACGATGGCCTCGACGAAGTGACGCTCGCCACGACGACGCAGGTGATGGAAGTCACGCCCCAGGGGCTGCGCGAGTTTACCTGGTCGCCGCGCGATTTTGGCATCGAGCCGGCGCCGCTCGACGCGCTCCAGGTCGAAGGCTCCGCCGGCAGCGCGGCGATGATCCGCGCGGTGCTCGCCGGCGAGCGCGGCCCAGCCCGCGCTATTGTGGTCCTCAACGCCGCCGCCGCGCTGTTGGCGGCCGGCGTTGCCGACGGGCCGACGGCCGCCGCGCGCCGCGCCGCCGAGGCGATTGATTCGCATGCGGCCGCCGAGTTGCTCGCGCGCCTTGCGGAAAAATCCCATGCCGCGCCGTGAGGCGGGATTGGGGATCGGGAAAGGCTGCACGCTGCAGGCTGCAAGCGACGAGCCACCCTGTCGCACGGCCAAACTTTTGCAGGCCGTAGCTCGTAGCCCGTGGTCCGTAGCTTGCCGCCTCCTGGCTTTCCGCCCTCGGCCCTGGCGGGTATGTCCTAAGCGGTTGCAGCGAAGCCGTTTACCGCACTTTGGTTGCTGTTGTGGCTCTGGGGCAACCTGACTAGAATACCGCCCGTCGTCGCACCTCGGCTGCGGTTCGAGGTATTTTTTCGCGCGTGCGCGCTTGCCCTTTTTCCGCCTCTGTCAGTCCGCCATGCCCGCAGCCGGCACGCCTTTTGAGGAGCGGTCGTTTCTCGCTCACCCGCTCGGCTTGTTGACCGGGTTGGTGGTGCGCGCGCCGCGGGCGACGCTGCTGGCGGCGGTGGTCTTGGCCGTGGTGTCGGTGAGCTTGGGCGTGACGCGGCTGGAGATGCACACCAGCCGCCTCGATCTGCTCAACCCCCACAGCCCCTACAACAAGCTCTGGCTTGAGTACATCGAAGAGTTCGGCGGTGATGACGACGCCGTGGTTGTCGTGCAGGGAGCCAGCCGCGAGGAAGTGCTCCCAGCGCTCGAAGCGGTCGGCGAGCATCTGCGCCGCGACGAGCGGCACTTTCGCAGCGTGCTCGACAAGGTCGATCTGAGTACGCTCCGCGCGAAGCGGCTCCACTATCTCGACCCGCAGCAACTCGGCCAGCTGGAACAGTTTCTTTTTCAAGTCCAGCCGATCGCCGCCGGCGATTGGTCGTCGCTTCAGCTTAGCCGGCTAGTCGAAGGGCTTGGCCGCGCCAGCGCCAGCCCCGATCCGCAGATGCGGCAGCATGCGCAGAGCACGCTCGCGCAGCACGTCGAGAACTTGCATCAAGCGCTGCACGGCGGCGACGGCTATGCTTCACCCTGGGGAGCGATGTCCCTGGAGAGCGCGGACGACCCGTTCAAAACGCAATATCTGCTCACGGACGATGGCCGCATCGGGCTGGTTCTCCTTCGGCTGGCGATCGACAGCGGATCGTTCGATCGGGGCACGGCGGCGATCGACCACCTGCGCAAACTGCTCGCCGACATCGACGAGCAACACCCGGAGGTCCAAATCGGGCTGACCGGGCTGCCGGTGATGGAAAACGACGAGATGCGCGCCAGCGAGCGCTGCACGATCGAAGCCAGCGTCGTCAGCCTCGTTGGCGTCGCCGTGCTGTTCATGGTCGGCTTCGGCGGCCTGCGGCATCCGCTGTTGACCGTGGCGACGCTCGTGCTGGCGCTTTGCTGGTGTTTCGCTTACATCGTCGCCACGATCGGACATTTGAACATCCTCAGCATGTCGTTCGGCATCATCTTGATCGGGCTGGGGATTGATTTTGGCATTCATTACGTCGCCCGTTACCTGCATGAGCGGCAGACGAACCGCGATACCGCCTCGGCGCTCGTCGCGACGGCCGACGCCGTGGGGCCGGGCGTGGTGACCGGCGGCGTGACCACGGCGATTGCCTTCTTTGCCGCTGGATTGACCGACTTTACGGGCGTTGCGGAACTGGGCGTGATTGCGGGCGGGGGGATTTTGCTCTGCCTGACCGGGGCGATGTTCGTGCTGCCGGCAATGATTCAGCTCAGCGACGGCAACCGCCGCACGGCCCATCAGCCGCGCTTGCTCGGCATGCATCGCTGGTTCGGCTTCGCTGCGCTGCTGCCGATTACGACGCTCGTTGTGTCGCTGGGGGTGGTGGGAATTTCTTGCCTGGGGCTGAAGCACTTATGGTACGACCACAACTTGCTCAATCTTCAGCCGACAGGGCTGGAAAGCGTGCAGCTTGAGCAGCGGCTGCTCGAAGAAACCGACCAGAGCGTGTGGTTCGCCATCTCGCTCTGCAATACCCGCGAAGAACTGCTCGCGCGCAAGGCGCGCTTCATGCAGCTCGACTCGGTCGAGCGCACCGAAGAAATCGCCTCGCTGCTGCCTAGCGACGACCCCGTGAAGGCCGAGCGCATCGCGCGGATCGGGCAGCAACTCGCGGCCTTGCCCGACCGGCCGCCGCAGATTCCGCTCGACGCGCCGGCCGAACTCGCCCACCGGCTTGCCGCCGCACAGTCGCAGTTCAATCTTGCACCCGGCTCGCCGCTTCAGCAAAAGTGGTCGCAGGTCGTGCAGACGCTCGGGCGGCAACCGCTCCCCGAGTGCTACCGGGCGCTCACCGCGTATCAGACGCGGCTCACGCACGACTTGCTGCACCGGCTACAGGGGCTGCGCGCGGCGAGCAATCCGAGTGGACCGTCGCTCGAAGACTTGCCCGAAAGCCTGGTGGACCGCTTTGTGGGCGGATCGGGACGTTATTTATTGAAGGTCTACAGCAAGGCCGATATCTGGGACATGGACGCGCTGCGCGAGTTTGTCCGCGAAGTGCGGTCGGTTGATCCGCGCGCGACGGGCCAGCCGCTGCAGACGTATGAGGCTTCGCGGCAGATGCAGCGGAGCTACGTTCACGCGGCGCTTTACGCGCTGATCGCGGTCTCAATGGTGCTGGTGATCGACTTTCGCAGTATTCGCTATTCGCTCCTGGCACTGTTTCCCGTTGGGTTAGGGATGCTCCAGATGTTCGGCCTCTTGGGGCTGCTGGGGATTCCGCTCAATCCGGCCAACATGATCGTGCTGCCACTGATTTTGGGGATTGGGCTGGATGATGGGGTGCATGTGCTCCACGACTTCCGCCGCCAGCAGGGACGCTACCGGCTGAGCCGATCCACCGCCACGGCCGTCGTCATCACGTCGCTTACCACGATGGTCGGCTTTGGGAGCATGATGATTGCCGATCACCGTGGGCTGGAAAGCCTGGGGCGGGTGCTGACGCTTGGGGTGGCCTGCTGCCTGTTCATGTCGCTCGTGCCGCTACCGGCGCTGCTGGCCTGGATCAGCCGGCACGATTCAGTCCCCGCCACGCCGGCCCCGTCTGAGCGAGAGCCGGTTACAGAAGTCGAGCCGGCCGAGGAGCCGGTGGCTGTTGGCTAGGGGTGGCGGGGGCGCACCGCGCTAGCGGAAGCCCCCGTTGTGCCCACGAAAACGTCCTTCCCGCGCAGGCGGGGAATCTAATGGGACAAGCTCGCACGCTTTGTCCTTCCCGCCTGCGCGGGAAGGACGTGTTATGCTGACCGCTGAATCTGCGAGAATGACGGCCTCACGCGGGGCTTTCGGGGGCTTCGCTTCGCGTGCGCCCCCGCCACCCAATCCGTGCTTGCGGGCGAATCAGGTCCGGCGAGCATTGCTCGCCGGCTATTGAGCACGAGAATGGGCGGCTCCCTTTTCCTGCGGCGGGCAAGAT
>CAYZVT010000149.1:0-10542 GCA_964481585.1 uncultured Pirellulales bacterium | reverse complement strand
CACCTATGGGATCATCAGCGCCACGGGGCGGCGCGATCTGGAATTGGGCGATGAAGGCGTGCGGTTCCAGAACTTCTTGCAGACCGACGCCGCCATCAACCCCGGCAACAGCGGCGGGCCGCTGCTGAATCTGCGCGGCGAACTGGTCGGCCTCAACACGGCCATCGCCAGTAGCTCGGGCGGCAACGAGGGGATCGGTTTTTCCATCCCGATCAACATGGTCCGCAATATCGCCAGCCAACTGATCGAACGCGGCACCGTCTCGCGCGCGTTCCTGGGCGTGGTGCTCGACTCCAAATTCGACTCCACCGTCGCCACGAAAATGGGCCTGCCGCGACCGATCGGAGCGCGGATCAACGCCATCACGTTCGGCTCCCCCGCTGCCGAGGCGAAGCTGCAAGTCGACGACGTCGTGCTTCAATTCAACGGCGTCACGATCGAGGACGATAATCATCTGGTCAACCTCGTCGGCCTCACCGAAGTCGGACGCGAAGTGCCGATCGTCCTCTTCCGCGACGGCGAAGTCCTCCGCATCACCGTCAAAGTCGGCGACCGCGGCGCGTTCGATTTACAGCATTAGAGCGGCCAGCGATGGCTGTTAGCTAATGGCTATTAGCTATTAGCCGTCAGCAGTTACCAACACCTCCGCTATCGCCGCCAGGCCAGCTTTCCGCTGTCCGCTGTCTTGTGCTCCGGGGGCTTTCGCTCCTCGCGGTGCGCCCCCGCCACCTGGCGCTTTTACTTTTCCGCCCTCCGCCCTCCGCCCTCTGCCTTCCGCCCTCAAAGCGGCACGCCATTCCAAGACACCAGCCCTTCGAGCGCATAGTACTCCGGCAGGCCGAACTGGTTGTAGGCGGCGGCGGTGCCGCGATTGCGGTCTTCGGCGCGCTGCCAGAATTCGCGCTGGTCGCTGCCGGCGAACATCGCCGTGTCCTTTTGCGACTCATGGCGAAAGATCGCCACCCGCTTGCGTTCCAAATCCTGCGGGCTGAGCGGCACGGCAAGCTGAATCTCATGCGGCGGCCATTCCTGCCACGCGCCGCGGTACATCAGCGCTTGCGGCCGGCTGCCGCTGGCTTCTTCGATCTCTAAGAGCGCCCGCAAAATCGCCTCGGCACAGACGCGGTGCGTTCCGTGCGGGTCGGACAGATCGCCGGCAAAGTAAATGTCGGCCGGGTCAATCCGCTCGATCAGCTCGCGGATGATCTGTACGTCTTCATCGCCCACCGGCTTCTTGTCGATCGTGCCGGTGCGGTAGAACGGCAAGTCCAAGAAGTGCAGATGCTCCTCTTTGCAGCCGCAGACCAGCGCGCCGGCTTTGGCTTCGGCCCAACGGATGAGGCTTTTGATGTTGAGCACTTCTTCACAGTCCGGCTCGCCCGGCTGCTTGTTTTCGACCGCGCGCATCACTTTGCCGCGCAGGGCTTGCGACTTCTCTTGCTCGATGCCGAAGAGGCGGTTGAACTCGGTCATCTGATCGACCAGCCGCATCGCGTCGTGGTCGAAGACGGCGATGTTGCCGCTGGTCATGTAGGCGATATGCACCTCATGTCCATCTTCGACGAGCCGAATCAAGGTGCCGCCCATGCTGATCACGTCGTCATCCGGGTGGGGGCTGAAGCAAATGACCCGTTTCGGCGTTCGCCCCGAAGGATGGTATTCGATCGTGTCCATCATCCAGCGAAAGACCTGATGGGCGACTTTCTGCGCCGGCCCGTGGTGCCGGAGCAGCTGGTGCAGGTTGTGGTCGCGGAAATCGTCGTCGTCGAGTTTCAGCAGCGGTTT
This sequence comes from uncultured Pirellulales bacterium, assembly GCA_964481585.1. Lineage (GTDB taxonomy): Bacteria > Planctomycetota > Planctomycetia > Pirellulales > CAYZVT01 > CAYZVT01. The sequence goes on along the minus strand of CAYZVT010000149.1, from coordinate 8,757 downwards.
ATTCGTGGTCGAGCAGAGCCAGAGCACGGCCTGCTTGATGCGGCCTTCGGTCCAGTCGATGTTGCCGAGCACCCAGGGCGTCTTTTCGGCGGTCAGTTCACTCGCCGCCGCCTGGTCGAGCAGCATCACGCAGTCGGGATGCTTCCGCAAGAGACTCGCCGGCACGCCTTCGGTGCGCGGACCCTCGGCCGCCTCGCGGATAATGTTGGCTTTGTGCTCGCCGAGCGCCATGACGATGATCTTGCGGGCTTCCAGGATCGTCGCCAGGCCCATCGTAATCGCTTGCAGCGGCACGTTCTCTTCGCTGAAAAAATCGCTCGACGCATCGCGGCGCGTGATCGGGTCGAGCGTCGCCAGCCGCGTGCGGCTGTTCGGCACGCTGAACGGTTCGTTAAAGCCGATGTGCCCATTGCGGCCGACGCCGAGCAGTTGAATGTCGATGCCGCCCGCCCGCTGAATCGCGGCTTCGTACTCGCGGCAGTGGGCGTCGACCTGCTCGGGCGGCACACTGCCGTCAGGGATGTGGACGTTCTGCGGCGGGATGTTGACGTGATTGAAAAAGTGATCGGCCATCCAGCGGTGGTAGCTCTGCAGCCGATCCGGTTCGATACCGTAATACTCATCGAGATTGAAGGTCACGACGCGCGAGAAGTCGAGGCCTTCCTCGTGGTGCATCCGAATCAGCTCCCGGTAGACCCCGACGGGCGTGCTGCCGGTGGGCAGTCCCAAGACGGCCATCTGCCCCAGCGCATTGCGTTCGCGGATGACCGAGGCCACGGTCGAGGCGACTCGTTTAGCCAACTCTCGGTTCGAGTCAAAGACGTAGCACGGGATGGCGGTGCCGGCCAAAGGCCGCGCGGCCGAGGTGGTCGATGCCGAGGGCGTGGATGCCGAACTGGGAAGGACCGGAGCACTCATAGACGCGCACTCACAGCAGGAGGAGAGGGTGAACCGAACCAATCAGTATGCCACGCCCAGCGGCCGGCGTCTACGGCCGCCGCGGCGGGCTGCGTAAGCGGCGCCCGGTCGCGTGCGTGGCGCCCCCACCCCGGCGCACGCTAGCGCTGCGCAATCGGAGCTTGCAGGGCGGCAAGACGCGCGCGGGCGGCTTCGACTTCCAGTTCATGCAGCCGGCATTGGTCGCCGTGCAGCCGCATCCGCAGCCGCTTTTCTTCCTGCAAGTCGTCCAGCCGCAGGCGGGCTTCCACCAGCGCCAGCCGCGTGCGCTGCAAGGTGTGAAACAGCGGCGAGGAGCCGGTGAATTTGTCGAACTGCTCGTACTCGGCTAGGCTTGCCTCCAACGCGGCCATCTCGGCTTTGGTGAGCGTGATCGCTGACTCAAGCCGCCGCAGGGCGAGCGGGTATTCAAGCTGCTCGTAACGCCGCTGGCGCAGCTCGGCCACTTCCAGCGCACGCTGCGCCGCAACGAGGTCCGTGGCCAGTTCTTCCGCCCCGGCGGGCAAGCACGCGGCCAAAAGCCAGAACGCCGTAAGAAGCGACAGCCGCCAAACTCGGATCGGCATGCGCGGGAGCCTCCGAAAACAAGGAGTCGATCAACGTCCTTGTTCCAGAGTAATTGCCGGCGAGCGGAGGCTCAAGTGAGCGGTCAGCGATCAGCGGTCAGCGAAAAAGGGTGGCGCACGGCGCACTAGCGAAGGGGTGGCGGGCGCGCACCGCGCGAGCGGAAGCCCCCGTCGAGCAACCGCGCTGACGGACTGCCGCCTGCGCGGGAATGACGTGTTCTGCTGCGGGAGGGTGATCGCGGACTGCTGAGCACTGACGTCTGATAGCTGGCCCCTCGGGGGCTTCGCTTCGCGTGCGCCCCCGCCACCCAAACTGCCGCACGCTCTAGCGCGGCACTTCGCGCAGATCGACCATCTCGTGGACGTTGCCCGTGACCGGGACGGCCGTGAAGCCGCCGTCGTGCGTGGCAAGCTGCATCGGGATCGGCGTGGTGGGCGTGAGCATCGTCGAGGTGACTAGCCCGCTGATTTCCGAGTGCGGCACGACCGTCATGCGGAACCGCTGCAAAATCGTCGGCAGGGCGATCTTGAGCGTCATCATCGCCAGCGACGTGCCGATGCACATCCGCGGCCCCGCCGCGAAGGGCAGGTACTCGTACGGCGACGGCTTGATCGACAGCCAGCGGTCGGGGTTGAACACCTCCGGCTCGTCGTACAGGTCTTCGCGATGGTGGGTGATGAACTGGCTAAAGATCACCACCGTCCCGCGCGGCAGATCGAACGGCCCGAGCGTCGTCCGCTCGTTCGTCACCCGCTGCGAGTAGGACGAAGCCGGCATGACGCGCATGCTCTCTTTAATCACCCGCTCCATCATCCGCAGTTCGTCAAGCTGTTCCAGTCGCGGCGCCGCGCCATCGAGCACGCCGTCGATCTCGCTCATCAACCGGCCCAGCACCGTCGGGTGCTGGGCCAGCAGGAACAGCGTCCAGGCGAGCGTGTTGGCCGTGGTCAGATGCGCCGCGCCAAAGAGAATCGCCGCTTGGCCGATCAACTCTTCGTCGGTCATGCCCCCCTGGTCGTCGTGCGAACGGACGAGGATCGAGAGCACGTCGCAGGCTTCCCCCGTGCTGGAGCGCCGCAGATCGATCATCTTGCGGATTTCGCCCTCTAACTCCTCACCTAGTTGCAGCAGGTCCTCGTATTTCTCGGTAAAGGTATCGGTCGGCAGCAGCGCGCCGATGCCCAATTCGTGGTTCATCTCGACCCAGCGTTCGAGCTTTTTGCCGATCGAGATCGCCAGTTCTTTTTGATCGAAGCCGAACAGGATCGTGCTGGTGATGCGGAGCATCAGGCGGGTCATATCGGGGAAGATATCGCGGGTCTGGCCGACTTGCCAATCGGCGAGCATTTCCTCGGTCAGTTCGCCGAGCGCGCCGCAGTAGCCTTCGATAGCCCGTTTGGAAAACGGCCCCATGACCATCCGGCGATGCCGCCGATGGTCGTTGCCATTCATGCTCAACAGCCCACAGGTCAGCCGCCGCTGAGCTGAGTTCTTGGGGCCGCGAATACTGAAAAACCGCGAGTGGTAGACATCCGTTTCCGTGAGCACCTGCTGGTTGTAGCGCGGGCTGAAGGAAAAGACGATTCGCTGATTCCCCTCTTGCAGGGCAGCCAGATCGCCATGCGCGCGGTAGAGGCGACGCATGCAGGCCACTGGATCGCGGGGGAAGTCGAGCAGACTGCCGTGAGTGATCGGCATCCGAGAGGACTGTTGGGGCGGTAACGTCGAGGAGGCAGCGGCCACGACAGCATCCTTGTCGAAAGACCCTCGCTGCGGCCGAGAACGAACAGGCCGCACTTCGGCAGGGGGGGAAGGAACTACCGCAGCGTCGTAGGAGTGGCCGAAATCCGACTCCTTCGGCAAGCCACCAATCATCGGCACAGAATCCATGCGCGCCCCTAAATTTTACCCAAACCTCTCAGACGAGGTCAAGTTATCACGATGGATGACCTCATCGTAGGGACAGTGTCCCAGAGTGGAAGCAATCTGCTCGGTTTTCATGCCCTTAATTTGGGCGATCTCATCCGCGGTGTAGTTGCTCAGTCCCCGCGCGAACTCCGCAGCGTGCGGGCCTTGCAGTGCTACGACATCCCCTTTGCCGAATTGTCCTCGAACTTCGACGATCCCGATAGCGAGCAGGCTCCGCCCCTGCTGGCGAATCGCCCGCTCCGCCCCCGCGTCGACGACGAGCGTCCCCCGCGGCTGGGCAGCGTAGCCGATCCAGCGTTTGCGCGACCCGACGGTCTGGCCTCGGGGAAGGAACAAGGTGCCGACGTTCTTGCCGGCCAAAATTTCCTCCACCACGCCCGGCCGTGTGCCGCTCGCAATGATGACATTCTCGCCGGCGGCGGTTGCGATCCGCGCCGCTTCCAGCGTGCTCGCCATGCCGCCCTTGCTCAGTCCGGTCAGTTCATCGCGGACTAGGGCAAAGATCGACTCATCGAGTGCCGTCACTAGTGGAATAATCGTTGCATTCGGATTTTTCGGATCATCCGTATAGAGACCATCGACATCCGAGAGCAGAATCAATAGCGGAGCACGGATTAAATTCGTGACCATCGCCGCCAGCCGGTCGTTATCGCCGAAGCTGATTTGCAGCTCCTCGACCGACACGGTGTCGTTCTCGTTGACGATCGGGATCGCCCCGTATTCTAGCAGCGTCAGCAGTGTATTACGGGTGTTCAGGTACCGCGTGCGGTGGTCGATCCCATCTGCGGTAAGGAGAATCTGGGCAGCATGGCGACCATAGGCGCGCAGCGCTCGGTCGTAGGCCTGGATCAAATGGCTTTGGCCGATGGCGGCAACCGCCTGCAGATGGGCCAGATCGCGCGGACGCCGCGAGAGGCCCAGCTGCCCCATTCCCGCCGCGACGGCGCCGCTGCTGACGAGCACAATGCGGCGGCCGCGATCGACCAACCCGGCCAGCTCGGCCGCCAGCGCGTCGATTCGCTCGGTGTTGAGCAGCCCATCGCTGCGCGTGAGCACCCGCGAACCGACCTTCACGACAACCGTATCGGCCGTGGTCGCTATTTCCTGGCGCACTAAATCAGCCATCGCCCGTCGCCCTGATGCTTCCGCTTTCCGACTTCCGCCCTCCGCCTTCCCTACTCGGCCGGCGTCACGATTTGCAGCGACGTGCCGACCGTGATTTCCTTCACCTGGGCACGGAACTCCAGCATGTGCGGCGCGATCAGGTGGTCTTGGAGCGCGTCGATCGACTCCCAACGCTCGATGACCGTCACGACGTTCGGCCGGGCTTCGCCCTGGGCGGAGATATTGGTGTCGACATCGACCGTCAGCACGTACTCCAGGCAGCCGACCTCGGCGCGGACCTTCGGCACCAGTTGCCGAAACGCCTCCAAAAACGCCTCCCGTTTTCCCGGCGCGACCTCAATCGTGGCAAGCACGTAGATCATTCGTATTTCCCATTTTGCAGCCTAGCTTGGCCGTCCGTCCCTGTGGCGTCGGCCCCACGAGCAGCGTAGCAGGGGACTTCAAAGCTGGAAAGATGTTTCGCCGCCATCGGATGCGTCGCCGGGCCTCCGGCGCGCGTCCTTCCCGTGCGGGCGGGAATCCAGACATTTGGCTTTGCCTCACGGTAGCGTCAGACGGGCTATCCGGCTTGGCGGCTTTGGGTGAGAAAGGGCAGCCCGTGGGCGCTACGGTTAAAGGCCGGGCGCTCTAGCCGCGCCACGTCCTTCCCGTGTGCCTTGCCCCGGCTGTGTTTGGGGCTAAAATTCTGCGGAATTGCGGGCAAACGCGCGTTTGCCGCGTCGCCGGCACCGCCTGGCCGGGGTGGTTGTGAAATTGCTCCGGAGAGCCTAAATTGGACCCGTGCCCCGATGCGGGCTTCTCCCCGGCCACCTCGCCGCTGGCGCCTCCTCTTCCCCCCACCGCCCCTCGCTGCCGAGTGCGGAAAGCATCTGGACCCGTATGAGCGAACTGTTCCACGAATGTGGCGTGGCCGCGGTCTACCACCTCGCCACCGGCGAAACGAGTCCACTCTGCCCAAGCCAGGGGCCGGAAGAAGTCTCGCGGCTGATCCCGCGGATGCTGCTCGACATCCAAAATCGCGGCCAACTGTCGGCCGGCATGACGAGCTACAATCCCCACCGCAACCAGCTCATCGACACCTACAAAGAGCTGGGCAACGTGAACGAGGTCTTTCGGCTCAGCCACCGCGCCAAGGCCGAGAGCCTGATGCGCGAGTACGCCGGCCGCGCCGCGATTGGCCATGTGCGCTATGCGACCTGCGGCCAGGAAGACCGCTCCTACGCTCAGCCGTTTGAACGGCATCATCTGCAAAAGCACAAGTGGTTCAGCTTTGCCTTCAACGGCCAACTGGCGAACTACGCCGACCTGCGCGACCGACTGCTGGCCGACAACGACCACCACTTGGCCCGCGAGACCGACACCGAAATCATCATGCACGAAATCAGCCGCGAGCTGTCGGGTGAGTCCCGGCCGTCGCTGCTGGAGGTGATCAGGAACGTCAGCACGCGGTTCGACGGCGCGTACAGTCTGGTGCTGCTCAACGCGCTCGGCGAGATGCTCGTGGCCCGCGATCCGCTCGGGATCAAGCCGATGTGCTACGCGATCGAAGGGCCGCTGGTGGCCGCCGCGAGCGAGAGCGTGGCGCTGCTGAATCTCGGCTTCGACCCCGAAAACATTCATTCGCTGCCGCCGGGGCATGCGCTGGTGGTGTCGAACGATCAGGTCGAGATTCATCAGTTCGCTCCCAGTCCCAACCGCGCGCACTGCTTCTTCGAGTGGATCTACTTCGCCAACGTGGCGAGCACGATGGACGAGCGGAGTGTGTATCTATCGCGCAAAGCCCTCGGCGAAGAACTGGCCCGGCTCGAAACGCTGCCGATCGACGAGGAGACGGTCGTCGTGCCGGTTCCCGACACGAGCAAAGCGGCGGCCGACGCGATGGCCTACAAGCTGCGCATCCCGTCGGTCGAAGGGCTGATCCGCAACCGCTACTCTGGCCGCACGTTTATCGAAGGGGGCAAAGGCCGCGTCGCCAAAGTGCAAAGCAAATACACGCCGCTCCGCGAAGTGCTCGAAGGCAAACGGGTGCTGCTCGTCGAAGATTCCATCGTGCGCTCGACGACGATGAAAGTGCTGCTCGACCGGATTCGCGAGATCGGCCGCGCCCGCGAAGTGCATGTCCGCGTGGCTTGCCCTCCGATCATCGCGCCGTGCTTCTACGGCATCGACATGTCGACGGTCAGCGAACTGTTCGCCCCGCAGTTCATGCCCGGCACGGGCGAGCCGACCGAGGAGACGTTCGCCAAGATGGCCGCAGCGCTCGGGGCCGATTCGCTCCGCTATCTGCCAGTCGCGTCAATCGCCCGCGCGATCAACAAAGACTCCGGCAAACTCTGCCAAGCTTGCATCACCGGCCGCTATCCCACCGAGTGGGGCCAGAAGCTCTATCAAGTCGCCCTCGACAACCACCGCAGCGGCGACGAATCCCGCCGTACCTACGAAGTGCTCGGCACGGTGCGGTAAGGCAGCCGGCGCAGATCGTCGATCCAAAGCGACTTCCCTTTTCGCCCGCTCGCCCTAGCGAGGTTAGACGCTCTGGGCTGCTATTGGTTAGGCGATTCTTAATCTTAAGAGCGCACTGAAGCGGCTAGCCGGCCTGGAGGCCACGGGCTAAAAGGCGATTCCGTGTCGCGAGCGTTGCATTCAGCTCAACGCGCGCCGGCTACCTTGCGAAACTCGCTGCGATAGACCGGCTCGCCGCTGAGGCGCATGCGGCGTTCAAAATGGGTGCGGTAGTCGAGGTCGTGTTCGGGCTGTTGCTCGGCGACCGGCAGCGGTCCTTCGAGTTGGCTGTGCTGGGCGAGCATTTCGAGTGTCGTCTGAAAGTACTCTTCCACGTCGGTCCAAAAGTGCAGCCGGCCGTCGTTGACGAGCACGCGCTCGATGTCGTGGATGAACGACTCGGTCATCACCCGTCGCTTGCGGTGGCGTTTTTTCCACCACGGATCGGGAAAGTAAACATGCACGGCGGCGACGTGCCGCTCGGGGAGCAGCTCGCGGAAGACGCGCAGCCCATCGCCCGCGACGACGACCACGTTGTCCAGCCCATGACGCACACAGCGCCCGGCCGTAAAGCGGGCGAACTTTTTGGCGATCTCGATGCCGAGAAAGTTGTGCTCCGGCCGCTGCTTGCCGGCCGATTGCAAAAACAGTCCCTTGCCGCTGCCGATCTCCACTTCCAGCGGCGCTTGCCGGCCGAACAGCGCCCCATCATCCCACGGCGCAGGGAGATCCTCGACCGTCTTGAGATGGCGGGACAGATCAAGCTCCGAGTCGATCTTGGGCAGTGCGCGACGCGCCATGAGCAAGGCAGTCCTTCGATAGAGATCTGGAGTAAAGTGAGTATTCGAAGGCGGAGGGCGGAGAAAAGCCGCAGGCTACGAGCTACGAGCTACAGGCGGAAAGCTTGAAGCTCGCAGCTTGCAGCCCGCAGCCCAGTCCTTTCCGCCTTCCGCCTTCCGGGTGATGTCGCGCCGCGACTAGCTAAACGGTCCCTGCGCTTCGCCCTCCCGACCTTCATCGCCCGGGGGCGAGACCATCGAAGCGAGGATCGGCATCAGCACCGCTCCGGCGATGAAGCCGCCCACGTGCGCCCACCAAGCCACGCCACCGCCGAGATCGACGCCGCCGAAGACGTTCATCGCCGCGATGAGTTGCTGGACGAACCACAAGGCCAAGACGAGCAGCGCCGGCAGATCGACAATCGTGACGAAGATCACCAGGAAGATCAAGGTCCGCACCCGCGCGTGCGGATACGTCACCGCGTAGGCTCCCAGCACCGCCGCGACCGCGCCGCTCGCACCGATGACCGGCACCGTGCTGCCGGCGGCGGTCAGCCAGTGAACGGCCAGCGCGCTGAGGCCGCCGACGAGATAGAAAACTACATACAACAAATGCCCCAGCCGGTCTTCGACGTTATTGCCGAAGATCCAGAGGAACCACATATTGCCGACCAGATGCAGCCAGCCGCCGTGCAGGAACATCATCGTCAGCATCGAGAGCAGGATGTCATTGCGCTCGGGCGGCAGCTGGACCACCTCGGGCGACGGCCCGGCGTGCTCGTCCTCCTCGACGCGCGGATCGACGTTCACCTCAATCAGAAGCTGCGGATTTTGAAGCTGCTCGATCCGCTTCGGCACAAAGCCATATTCGGCATAAACGCGCGCCATCTCCGCTTCG
>CAYZVT010000148.1:0-10544 GCA_964481585.1 uncultured Pirellulales bacterium | reverse complement strand
CTCGCGCAGCAGGGCGTGCAGTTCACCCACGCAATCGTCACGACCGCCATCTGCTGCACGTCGCGCGCTGACAAGCTGACCGGCTCCTATGCCAAGCAGCACGGCGTACTCGCCTTCAACGAGCGACCGAGCGCCGAAACGATCGCCGGCAGTTATCCGCAACTGCTCCGCAAGGCCGGCTACCGCGTCGGGATGCTCGGCAAGTGGGGCATGGGCCTGGTGCCCGAACTGAAATTCGACTACTGGAACGCTTGGTCAGGGCAGGGGAGCTACTTTCATGTCGTCGATGGCAAGCGGGTCCACAACTCGCGCTACCTCGCCGACGAGGCGGAGAAGTTCTTACGCAATCTCAAGCCGGACGTGCCGTTTTGCCTGACCGTCTGCTACAAAAGTCCGCACGAACCGTTCGAGCCTGACCCGGAGCTGGGCGGCCTGTTCGCCGGCGCGACGTTCGCCAAGCCCAAGACGTACACCGCAGAAGATTTTCAGTCGCAGCCGGAGTTCATTCAAACCTCCGAGGGCCGCGCGCGGCTCAACCGCCGCCACCCGACCGATCCGGCTTACCAAGAGTTCCTCAAAAAATATCTCGGCTGCGTGGCGAGCATTGATGCCTCGGTCGGCCGGATACTCGATGTGCTCGACGAGCTAAAGCTGAGCGACAACACGGTCGTCATCTACACTTCGGACCACGGATTCTTTCTCGGCGAGCACGGCCTGTCGGGCAAGTGGCTGATGTACGAGGAATCGATCCGCGTTCCGCTGATCGTCCGCGACCCGCGTCTGCCGGCGAACCTGCGCGGCCAAAAGATCGACGCGCTGGCGCTGAGCATCGACCTGGGGCCGACAATTCTCGATCTGGCCGGGATGCAAGTTCCCTCCACCGCTGACGGCCGCAGCTTAAAACCGTTCCTCCGCAGTCAGCAGCCGCCATCCTGGCGCACCCACTTCTATTACGAGCACCACTTCTCGCACCACGGGCTGATTCCGCGCTGCGAGGGGGTCCGCACCAGCGACTGGAAATACATCGCCTACTACCCACCCACGAGCTACGATCTCGAACAGCCGCTCTACGAGCAGGTCTTCCATCTGCCGTCCGATCCCTATGAGGAGCAGAATCTCGCGGCAGACGCCCGCTACGAGCAGCAGATCGCCGCGCTACGGCAACTGTATCAGGCCGAGGCGCGGGAGCATTCGTCGGCGTTAGGAAGGCGGAGGGCGGAGGGCGGAAGTAAAAAGCGGAAAGCGGATGATTCTTAATTCGTGGCCTACAGCTTACAGCTCGCAGCTTATAGCTCGTAGCTCGCAGCCTGTGGCTCGTAGCTCTCTCACTCCCCTAGCGCGCCGAGCGAGGCGAGGAACTCGCTCATTTCTCCGGCGGCGTGGGGGTCGCCGCTTTGGCGGGCGGCTTCGATCCCGTCGCGGAGCACGGCGCGGGCTGCGGACGTGCGGCCGAGCCGCGCGAGTTGTTGACCGGCCATGAAATAGGCGGGAATGTACGGCGGCGTCTCGCGGGCTAGCTCGCTGAGGAGTAGCAAGCTGCGGTCGTGCTCGCCTTCTTTTTCTAGTTCCAACGCGAGGCTGTAACGCAAGAACGTATCGCCCGGCTCGTCGGCCAGCATGGCTTCAATCTTTTCGCGCCGAGAGGCCATGAGAGGATTCCTAAAAAAGCCCGACCCTCGGCCGAAGATGGACCGAGGGCCGGGCGAGTTTTACTTACTACCAGCACTACGTTAGAGTTTGCCGGTGATTTTGAGCACCTGACCGGAGCCTTGCGTCGAGCCGTCGTCGGCGGTGCCGAAGACGGTGACGTAGAGCGTGCCGTCGGGAGCGAAGGCCATTGCGGTGGGCTTATCGAGATCGGTCACTTTCACCGTGCGGACGCCGCCCATCCCGTCGTCGTCGAGCCGGTAGAGCGCCCCTTGCTTCGTGTCGAGCCAGGCGAAGTCGAGCGCGTAGAGCCGGCCGGTCGGGCTGTAGGCGAGCGCGACGATGTCATGCAAACCCGTCTCCAGATTCATCAGCATCTTGCCGGTTTTGGGGCTGTAGAACGTGAGCAGGCTGTCGCCGGGGAGGCTGATCTCGCCCATCTGGCCGATGACGATATGCCCCTTGCGGTTGATCGCCACACCGACTGGCGCATCGACGCCCGTGGCTTCCTTCGTGGCGATGTAGGGACCATAGCTGCTAGCGGTGTCGCCGGTCAGTTCGGCCTTGGCCACCCAACCTTTGGTGTCATCGCCGTTGGAGGTGACGTAGATCGCCTGCGGCGTAACCGCGACCCCATAAAAGTTGCCTTCGCCGCTCTTGCTCTGCTCGCCGGGCTTGATCGGGCCGAGCGCGGTCTTCATGTCCTCGGCCTTGATCGGCCCGCCATTCTGCGGCAGCGCGTAAACGCGGAGCAGTTCCTCGCCGTCGGGCTGGCCGCCGCCGCCGACGACGAGCGTGTCCTGGTTGATAAACGCCAGACCGAGCGGGCCGATGTCGTACTTCGGTCCCTTGCCGTAGATGTCTTTTGGGAAATCGGTGATGACCGGCTGCACCTCGGAGGGGTTTTGCGCGTCGAACTTCACGACCCGCTGCGCGCCGCTGTCGGAAACGTAGACCTGCGTCTGTTGATCGTCGCGCGGCTGCACGGCAACGCCCGATGGATTGGTCAGGCCGGAAACCACCGTCTCGACCTGCACCGGAATCTGCGGCTGCGCGGTCGCCGCCGGCTCGGTGGCGGGCGCTTCCGCCTCTGCCGGTTCGGCAGCCGCTTCGGCGGGCTGCTCGGCAGCTTCCTCGACAACCGCCGGCTGGTTGGCAGGGGCATTCTCCGACTGCGGCGCGTCTTGGGCCACGGCCGGCGGCGCAAGCAGCAGCGCGAGCAAAGCAGGGCTGAAAAGTCGCATGAGCTTCATTCGTGGGTTCTCCTAATAGGTTCAACGAGGTGTGGATTCCTTCACAACGACCGCGCTACTCCGGCAGCGGCGGCGGCGCGACGAGCGGGTACTCGTCGCTGCTGAGTCCTTCCTTCAGAAAGACGATCAAGTCCGCCTTCTGCTGCTCCGTCAGATTGAGCGGGTAGATTTCTTCGTCCAAATGCTCGTTCGCCGTGCCCCCTTGGTCGTAGTAGTCGATCACGTCTTCGAGCGTCGCCAAGCTACCGTCGTGCATGTACGGCGCGGTGCGGGCAATCTCTCGCAAGCCGGGCGTCTTGAAAGCGCCGCGATCGCCGCCGAGTTTGCTAATTGCGTAGCGGCCCAAATCTGGCTCCGAAGCATGGATGCTGATTCCGAGGTTATGAAACGCGCCGTCCGAGAAAGTCGGCCCGCTATGGCAAGCGCTACAGTGCCCGGCATTGAAGAAGACGTCCATGCCGCGCTGTGCGGCCTCGGAAAGGGCGGTTTTGTCGCCAGCCTGGAAGCGGTCGTAAGGAGCGTTGCCCGAGACGATCGTGCGCTCGAAAGCGCCGATCGCCTGGGCGATATATTCCGCCGTGGCATCGCTGCCAAAGACCGCTTGAAATTGCTCGCGGTAGCCGGGAATGGCGTTGAGCTTTTCCACCAGTTGCGGCAGCTTTAGGTCCATCTCGATCGGATTTTCGATCGGCCCGAGTGCCTGGCCTTCGACGTGCTGCGCCCGGCCATCCCAGAATTGGAAATAGAAGTAGCCGGCGTTGATGATCGACGGCGCGCTGCGGCCGCCTTTTTGGCCGCGCACGCCGGTGGCGAAGCGCTCGCCGTTGGACCAGCCGTGCTGCGGATCATGGCAGCTCGCGCAGCTGATGGAGTTGTCCGAGGACAGACGCGGATCAAAAAAGAGCTGCTTGCCCAGCTCGATCTTCGCCGCCGTGAGCGGATTGTCGGCCGGAACGCGCTGCGGCTGGAGGCCGAGCGGCGTTGACAGCTTGTACTCCTCGGCATGCAAGATGCCGCAAGCCAGCAGCAGGCACGAAACGAGAGCAGCGCGCATCGGCAGGACCTCCCAGCGGTCGATCACAGGCGGGGCATCGGTGATGGGAAACTCGCCCCCATTGTTGCCGATGCCCGACGCGCTCGCAACCCGCGTGGGATCGCCGAAATGCGTCCTACTCCAAGAGAGTGGCTTCTACACCAGCCCGTGCGCCTTCTCGTAAGCCGAGATCGCGTCTTGGTGCTGGAGTGTCAGGCCAATGTCGTCAAGCCCGCCGAGCAGACACTCGCGGCGGAACGGCTCGACCTCGAACTTGACACGCAGCCCATGCTCGTCCGAGAGCGTGCAGCTTTCCAGATCGGCGGTCAGCCGATAGCCGGAATGCTGCGCCGCACGCTGAAAAAGCTCATCGACGATTTTTTCGTCCAGCCGGATCGGCAGCATCCCGTTCTTGAAGCAGTTGTTATAAAAAATGTCGGCGAAGCTCGGTGCGATCAGCACGCGAAAGCCGTAATCCTCCAGCGCCCAGGGGGCATGCTCGCGGCTCGAACCGCTGCCAAAGTTCTGCCGCGCCACGAGCACGCTCGCCCCGCGCAGCTCGGGCTGGTTCAGCTCGAAATCGGGATTCTCCGTGCCTTCGTCGTTGAACCGCCAATCGAAGAACAGATATTGGCCGAAGCCGGTCCGCTCGATCCGCTTCAAAAACTGCTTGGGAATGATCTGATCGGTATCAACATTCGCCCGGTCCATCGTGGCGACCAGGCCGGTGTGCGTGATAAAGGGCTGCATCGTAATCTCGATTGGTTGGGTTTCAATGCGATCCGACTAGCGAAGAAGCGTCAAAGAATGAACTCGCGAAGCGGTCAATGCCAGGAGGCTCTGGGACTGTGTCCACAATAAGTTGATTTTTGATCTCTTCATCCATTGCAATTGCATGCTCAAGCAGTGAAACCATTCGAGCAAGATTGCTATCGGACGGGGACAAGTCGAGAGCTTCCCGGAATAAGTACAGTACCTCTTGAACCGGAGCTTCCAGAAATGCCGAGGCAATGGCGTTCCACTGGAGCATTTGGGAAAGCAAGGAATGATCCTGTAAGAACGTGCGTCCTCGTGCACATAACTCCACGCATCGAACATAATCTCCATGCTCAAGCGCGGCATGAGCGAGATAGTAGAATGGCCAGATGACTGCTGCACCATGTTTTACGGCTGACTCAAAATCCTCTAGCGCCTGGTCACGGTTTTCCTCCAGCCGCACCATTCCTCGAAATACGGCCGCATCCGCATTCTCAGGATCGACTTCCAATGCCTCACTAAAGAATATTTCCGCCTTGTCGCTGTCCCCCAGCCGTAACCAACATATTCCACGGCCAATGAGACTAAACACCTGGTCACGTTGCAAACTGGACTTCGACGACAAAAAGCGACGTAGTTGCTGGTCAACCAACTCGTATAGCGAGACGGCTTGCAGCAAGAGTTCTTGCTCTCGCCCAGGAATGGATTGAGACGCGAGAAAGAGCATGGTCGCCAGGGCGTTGGTAACCATCGGCGTCAGTTTTTCCGAGCCACCGGAGACTCTACCCACGATTTCCACAACTTCATCAAAGCGCTGGAGGCGTAGCTTAACGAGAGCCACCTCGAATGCTGCTATCACCTCCTGGGAATTGCTCTTCCACGCGGATTCATAAAACCGCTCGGCAACGGCAAGTTCTCCCAACAACTCATATGCCCTGCCCCGCAGCCTGGCAGCCCGGTAGCTCGAAACCAATTCCGGTTTCTGACGTAGAAGTGCAAGAATCTTTTCGTGTTGATCCGCCTTCCACAAAAGCTGTAGCCCAACCGCTAAAGCATCATCAAAGACACGAGGATCATCTGCGTGCTGAATTGGAGGATCGGGCTCCAGTGTGGCTAGATCGGCTGATATTCCTCGCACTCTCGCAAGCTGCTCAGCGTTCATTCTGGTCCAGGGAACATCCATCTGATCTCGGACCGCCTCGGCCTCGTCGGACTCTCCCTTTCCCTCACAAATCAAGTCGTGGAGACGCAATAACAGGTTGATGTATTCTCTGTAGGGCGAGTTTTCGACGATTTGGCTGCTAATCATGGCTCATTCCTCATCGACCACCCCTCCATCGCGAGTAGCGGCTAAGGCAGTCTGATACTCTTCCGCCAGCATTTTGCGAGATGGTTCTACAACTGCGTGAGGTGCTCGATCAATTCTCAGAAATAGCTGATCCGAAACCGCGTGTTCCAGAAAACTACCGACCCCCAATTTCCAACACTTGAGGCTATTGCTCCCCTTTGCCTCCGGCACTTTTCGGTCAAGCCGCTTGGGGATTCGGTGAAAGGGGAGATCGCGCCAATTTCGAGCGACGGACATTCCCCCTTGGCCGGACTGCACAGAACCGCTTTCATCCGCCGCCAAGTCGTCTTGTTTTTCGCTACCAATCTTCGCGCCCAGCATTTTCTTGTTCGGTCCCACCATGGGCTTATCCCCCTCAGCGAGCATCGACCGATAGAAGGTCGGTGGCTCATGAGGCGGCCTTGATTCCGAACTCATTTATATTGCCAGTTACGAACGTCGGCGAAATGGCCTTCGATGGCGGCGGCGGCGGCCATGGCGGGGCTGACCAGATGGGTGCGTCCGCCTTTGCCTTGCCGGCCTTCAAAGTTGCGGTTGCTCGTCGAGGCGCAGCGCTCGCCGACCGAGAGCTTGTCGGGGTTCATCGCCAAACACATGCTGCATCCGGCTTCGCGCCACTCGAACCCAGCGGCCGAAAAGATCTGGTCGAGCCCTTCGGCTTCCGCCTGCTGCTTCACTTGGCCGCTGCCGGGAACAACCATCGCGCTGACGCGATCCGAGACGTGATAACCTTTCACGACCGCCGCGGCGGCTCGCAGATCTTCGATCCGTGCGTTCGTGCAAGAGCCGATAAAGACGCGCTCGACCGTCACTTCGCTCAGCGGTTGTCCAGCGCGCAGGCCCATGTACTCCAGCGCGCGGGCGGCACTCTTGCGGTCCACTTCGGTTTTGAACGAGGCTGGATCGGGCACTTGGTCCGTGACCGCCGCCACTTGGCCGGGGTTGGTTCCCCAGGTGATTTGCGGCGCCACGTCTTCGCCCCGGAAGACGAGCGACTTGTCGTAGCGTGCCCCTGGATCGGAGGGAAGCTGCTTCCAGCGCTCGACGGCGGCGTCAAAATCCTTTGGCGCGAACTCGCGGCCGCGCAGGTACTCGAACGTCTTTTCGTCCGGGGCGATCATGCCGGCCCGCGCGCCGGCTTCGATCGTCATGTTGCAGACGGTCATTCGCTCTTCCATGCTCATCGCGCGGATCACTTCGCCGGTATACTCGATGCAGTAGCCGGTCCCGCCGTCGGTGGTGATCTGACCAATCAGGTACAGAATCACGTCCTTGGCCGTCACGCCAGGAGCGAGCTTGCCATCAACCCGCAGTTCCAGCGTCTTGGGCTTGTACTGCAAGAGCGTTTGCGTGGCGAGCACGTGCTCGACTTCGCTCGTGCCGATGCCGAAGGCGAGCGCGCCGAACGCACCGTGGGTCGAGGTGTGGCTGTCGCCGCAGACGATCGTCATGCCCGGCTGCGTGATGCCCAACTCGGGACCGATGATGTGGACGATACCCTGCTGCGGGTTGTCGAGATCGTAGTAGCGGACGCCGAACTCGGCGCAGTTCTGGCGGAGCGTATCAACCTGCTGCTTCGAGATCGGATCGGCGATCGGCAGTCCCCGATCGGTCGTGGGAATGTTGTGGTCGCAGGTGGCGGTGGTCCGCTCAGGCCGGCGCACCGGCCGCCCGGCGAGCCGCAAGCCCTCGAACGCCTGAGGGCTAGTGACTTCGTGGACCAGTTGGTGGTCGATGTAGAGGATCGTCTGCCGGCCAGGCTCGGCGTAGACGACGTGGTGGTCCCAAATCTTCTCAAACAGCGTGCGGGGTGGGGTCGAAGCGCTCATCAGCAGATCGTTACCGAAACAGTGACAAAAACCGGGCCGCCCCAGCGGGGCCACGGGAAAATTTTATTGTAGCAGCTTGTGCAGTCAGAGATAGGGGCCGGCAAAGCGCGCTCACACGTGCCCCGAACGCGGGCGAACGGGCCGCTCGCGGGCAGGGAGCGGGGGTTGTCCCTGTCAGCTGGGTGGTGCTACGATTGCGGCACGCAGCAGAGGAGCAGTTTTCCGCAACGCTCGCACAACCAAGGGTGGAACCGAATCATGAGCGAACTGGCGATCGACCTGGCCGCCTGCCGGGGCCGTCAAGGGCGGCTGATCGAGAAGATGCAGGAGCTGCAGCTCGAACTGGCGATCGTGACGCAGATGGAGCATATCCAGTGGCTCACCGGCGCACGGTTCGCCCCGACCTTTCAGCCCGTCGCCGCCCTCTCGGCCGACGGCCGCGCGACGCTCGTCGTCCCCGGCCGCAAAGGCCGCGCGGTGCCGGAGGGCTACGCCGCTGATGAAGTCGTGCCCTACGAAGCCCAGTTGCACTCGACCCTCCGCAACGACCAGCGCGAGGCGAGCAGCGCCGTGCTGCTGGAAACGCTAAAAGAGCGGCCCGAACGGATCGGCGTCGAGTACGGCACCTTTCCGCAGTACCTGGCCCAGCCGCTCGCGGCGCAACTGATCGACCTGGAGCCGACGCTTTATTATCTCCGCCGCCGCAAGGATGCCGATGAACTGCGGATGATGCGCAAAGCGATCGACGCCACGCGGGCGATGTACCAGACCGCCCGTCAGATCATCCGCCCCGGCATCAATGAACTGGATGTCTACAGCCAACTGCACGCGACCGCCGTGCAGACGCTCGGCGAGCCGCTGACCTACTTCGGCCAGGACTTCCAATGCAACGCGCGCGGCGGCCCGCCGCGCGACCGCGCCGCTCAGGCAGGCGAACTATACATCCTCGATCTCGGAGCCGGCTTCCGGGGCTACTTCTCCGACAACGCGCGGACGATCGCCGTCGACCGCATGCCGACCGACCGCCAAGAGCGCGCCTGGGCCCAAATCGTCAAGGTCTTCCAGATGATCGAAACGACCGTCGAGCCTGGCGTCCGCTGCCAAGAGGTCTTCAACCAGGCCCAAGCGATTCTCGACGAGATGCTCCCCTGGAAGTTCGACCACCATCTGGGGCACGGCGTCGGCCTGTACCCGCACGAAGCGCCCCACCTGAACCCGAATTGGGACGACCAGTTCGAAGTCGGCGACGTCTTCACCGCCGAGCCGGGCTTGTACCACGACGACCTCAAGCACGGCATCCGGCTCGAACAGAACTACCTCGTCACCGAGTCCGGCGTCGAATTGCTGACCGATTTTC
Source organism: uncultured Pirellulales bacterium (assembly GCA_964481585.1). GTDB lineage: Bacteria > Planctomycetota > Planctomycetia > Pirellulales > CAYZVT01 > CAYZVT01. Next base: position 1,321 of record CAYZVT010000148.1, on the reverse strand, counting down.
CCTTGGAATTGGCGTGACAGAATGGGCGGCCCGGCCCGTCTCACTCCTTCGCCGGAGAAAGGCGGAGGTAGACGACCGACGGCGCGGCGATCGTCTCGATGCGCGCTGCCGCCTCGTCGGCGGTTAGCTCGCGCTCGTCGACCAGTTCGAGCGCGTGGCGGTCATCCACCAGATATTTCTGGTAGCGCGTCTTGCCCTTCCAGGGGATGTTTTTTAGGGACAGGCTGAACTCCCGCTGCGTACAGCCGTGATTGCTCACCAGCACGCCGGCCTGTTTCTGATCTTCCGCGATGCCGGCCAGCACGGCCAAACCGCACTTTTGATCCGCGCCGCTGGCCTCGACGCGCAGCGGCGTCTCGCGCAGCAGGCGGGAAAACGCTTGAAAGGCATCGAACGACCGCTTGGGAACGCCGTAGCGGTCGATGAAGCTCCACTTCAGCGTATCGCCGGAATAAAAGTTCGCCACATCCACCGGGCTATCCTGCAAGTAGCAGAGCACGGCGACATCATACGCTCCGCCCTCGGCGCTCCCCGTACGGCGGAAAAATTCTTTCGCCACCCGTGGGTCTTTGCGCATAGTGCCAAACGGAAGCGGCGTGGGACTCCACTCGTTCACGTGGTTTTCCGTCTCGCTATAGCCATGTGCGTGGAGCAGTTGTTCCACCTGCGCGGCGCGGCGCACGATTTCCGCCGGATCGGCGTGGTAACAATGCCAGGAGCAGAAATCGAGCGGCAGCTTGCGCTCCGCGCAGCGGCGGACGAATCTCTGCAAGAACGACGTGTATTGGCAGGCGGCGGGGCCGCCTACTTTCAGCTCGGGGTCGTGCTTCTTAATCGCCAGGGCAACCGCTTCGTACAGATCGACGTACTGTTCGAGCGTGCCGTCCCATCCCTTTGGCGCGTCCGGCTCGTTCCAGACTTCCCAGTAGCGAATGTTCCAACGGTATCCGTCCGCCCAGCCGTCGTTGTAATGCCGCACGATGTTGAGGCAAATCTTGGCCCACTTCTGAGCGTCGCGCGGCGGGATGGCTCCAATCCGATACTTGCCGTCGATCGCCCGCCGCTTGATGTCAAAATTCGCCAGGTTAAAAATCGGCTCGGCCCCGACTTCGAGAATGGCGCGGAGATATTCATCGGTCAGGCGAAAATCGTAGTTCGCCGGGTCGTCGGCGTCGGCGTCAAAGTTGCGAAAGATCGTCTGGATCGAACCACAGTCGATTCCCGGGGCGTGCGGAGCATGCACCCGGACGGACGGAATCGCCAACTGACGAAAGTGTTCGGAGAGATCGAGACTGAAGTTCTCCGCATAAGGGCCACAGTT
>CAYZVT010000147.1:0-10580 GCA_964481585.1 uncultured Pirellulales bacterium | reverse complement strand
GTGAGGCGATCGACCAAACCCGCGGCTGGTTCTACAGCCAACTGGCGATCAGCACGCTCCTGTTTGGTCCCGAGGAAGTTCAGCAGCGCGGCCACCGCGACCCATTTGCCCCGCCGCAGCCCTTCCCGCATCCGTACCGCAACTGCATCGTGCTGGGACTGATGCTCGGCGAGGACGGGCAAAAAATGTCCAAGAGCAAGCGGAACTACCGCGAGCCGAATGAAATCTTTGACCGTTACGGAGCCGATGCGCTGCGATGGTACTTCTTCGCCAATCAGCCGCCGTGGACGTCGATCCGTTACAGCGAACAGGCGATCAAGGACAGCATTCCTGAGTTTTTGCTCCGCCTGTGGAACGTCTACAGCTTCTTCGTGATCTACGCCAATATCGACAGCTTCGACCCGGCGGCGGGCTTGTCGGGCGAGGTCGGCGATCTCGACGCCGCGACGTTGGCTGGGGCCGAATCCTTCCAGCCCGTCGCCGAGCGGGGAGAACTCGACCGCTGGATTGTCAGCGAACTGAGCCGCACCGCGCAGGCCGTGACCGAGCGGATGGACGCCTACGATAACTTCGCCGCGTGCCAGCAGATCACCGCGTTTGTCGATGCGCTGAGCAACTGGTACGTGCGCCGCAGCCGCGACCGCTTTTGGAGCGGCGAGAAGGACTCCCAGGAGAAGCTCGACGCGTACTGGACGCTGTACGAGTGTTTGCTCACGACGAGCAAGCTGATCGCGCCGTTCGTGCCGTTTTTGGCGGAAGCATTTTGGCAAAACCTGGTGCGAACGCCATTTGGCGAGCGAGCGACCGAAAGCGTGCATCTGTGCGACTACCCGACGGGCGATGCGGCGGCGGTCGACACGTTGCTTTCGCAGCGGATGAGCCTGATGCGCGAAATCGCTTCGCTCGGCCGGGCTGCGCGGATGGGTGCAAACCTCAAGGTGCGGCAGCCGCTCTCGAAGGTCGAGGTGATTCTCGCCGCGCCGGAGCACACCGCTTGGCTCGGCGAGCATGACGCGCTGATTCGCGACGAACTGAACGTCAAGCAGGTTGAATTCACCGAACAGGCCGAGCAGTACATCACCTACACCGTGCTGCCCGATTTTAAACGGCTCGGCCCGCGCGTTGGCAGGCAGATGCCGGCGGTAAAGAAGGCGCTTCAGGAAGCGGACGCCGCGAAACTCTTGGCCGAGCTGCGCGCGAAAGGGGAGGTCACGCTCGATCTGCCTGAGGGGCAGGTCACGCTGGATAACGATGACGTGCAGGTGCGCTTGCAAGCCAAAGAAGGCTGGGCGGCGGCTCAAGGGCCGCAGTGCGTCGTCGTGCTGGCGACCGAACTGACGGACGAGCTGATCCAGGAAGGCTTGGCCCGTGAGGTCGTGCGGGTCGTGCAAGAACGCCGCAAGGAAATCGGCTGCCAGTATACCGACCGTATTCGCGTCGGGCTTGTCACCGATTCGGAAACGCTTCGCGCCGCGGTTCGCTCGTTCGCGGATTTCGTGCAGAGCGAAACGCTGGCGGTCGAGCTGCGCGACGAGCCGCTCGCCGGCACCGAAGGCGTGGTGACGCGGGCCGGCGAAGATTCACTGACGCTCTACGTAAAAGTCGAACCGGCTGCCGAGGCCGCGACCTAAGCCGCGCCGCTGTGCCGTCGCGCTTGTCGTGTTTTAAATTAGTTGCTCCCTAATCTGCCGCTTGCCCATGCCCGTGCCGCTTCCCATTGCTGTCTTGATTTCCGGCACCGGGCGTTCGCTGCAGAACCTGATTGAACGCATCGGAGCAGGGCGGCTGGATGCCGAGATTCGTTTGGTGGTGGCGAGCAATTCGACGGCGGGCGGACTCGACTTCGCCCGCGCGGCGGGAATCCCGACGCAAGTCGTGCGGCGCAACCAGTGCCCAAGCGATGCCGAGTTTAGCGAGCACATCTTCGCCGCCGTGCGCGAAGCGGGCGCGAAAATCGTCGTGTTGGCGGGCTTTATGAAGTTCCTGCCGATTCCGCCCGACTTCGAGAATCGGGTGATTAATATTCACCCGGCATTGATTCCCTCGTTCTGTGGCAGGGGGCTCTACGGCCATTTCGTGCATGAAGCGGTGATCGAGTACGGGGCGAAGATCAGCGGCTGTACCGTCCACTTCGTCGATAACCAATACGACCACGGGCCGATCATCTTGCAGCGCATCGTGGCGGTCGAAGAAGGGGACACGCCGGAGCGGCTGGCGGACCGCGTCTTTGCCGCCGAGAAAGAAGCCCTGCCCGAAGCGGTGCAGTTGCTCGCCGAAGGGCGCGTCCAGGTGCACGACCGGCAGGTTCAAATCCGATAGTGCTGCCCTTCTCGCTCCGCACGCGCTAGGGCGCAGCCCCCGAGGGCACATAGCCCAAGGCGCGATAGAAGGCCAGTGCCCGCTCCCATTTGGCGTGCGTCTCCAGCCACACCGTTCGGTGGCCCGCGTCCCAGGCGGCGGCTTCGAGCGTTTCGGTCAACAGCCGCCCCACTCCCCGGCGGCGCCACGCTGGAACGACCGCCAGCCAGTGAACTGCCGGCACGGCATGCGCTCCGGTTCCACGCAGCGCCATCGCCACCGTGCCGACCGGCTCGCCGGCCGCCTCGGCGATCCACAGCCGGTCTGGCCGCCACCAGGACTTGAGCAAAAACTCTTGCTCGAAATCTCTCGCGTCCCAGCGTCGCACCCCCAGCTTCTCGCGCGCAAACGCCTGCTCGCGTACCGCCAGCCAAGCGGCAATATCCGCACGACCGGCGAAGGTCCGCAGCGCAACCCCTTCTGCTAGTAGGGGATGGGGCCGATTTTTCAGCTCCCGGCAGAGCTGGACCACGGAATTCATGCTAGACTCTTCCGACGGATCTGTTTTCCCATCTTCGCCACACTACCGCTTGCGGCACTGCTCAGTCGGCGGCATTGTACACGCCTCAGGGTCCAGGAGCTGATAGCGGGCCGTTATTGCCGAAATCTGCCGTGGAGTGGCAGGAATGCCAGAGTTCCGTCACCACTGCGGGCGAGTAGTGGAAGAAGTGCGCGAAAAGTTCCAAATTTGACGGGCGTGGTGATTGAAATCTACCGCGCCGCCGATCATATTGATGGAAGTTGATCCCAGTGGGGCCGAAGCGGACGGAGCCAAGCGACATGCCTGCGGACGAACGACGAGGCCGGCTGCTGGAGGTGGTGCGGGGACGGGGGTTCATTTCTCTCGATGAACTGGCCAATCAGTTCAGCGTCTCCGAGTCCACGATCCGCCGCGATCTGGGGCAGCTCGAAGAGTCGGGCGTCGCCAAGCGGACCCACGGCGGCGTGTATTACACCGGTGCCGCGCCGGCGATGGGGCATCTCGATCAGCGGCAGTCGATCGAGTCAGAGAAGAAACAGGCGATTGCCCGCCGCGCGGCCGAACTGATCCACGACGGCGATACGCTGCTGCTTGACGGGGGGAGCACGACGTACGAGGTGGCGCGGCTGCTGGTGGGGCGTCCGCTGCAGGTCGTCACCAGCGCCTTGCCGGTCGCCAACTTGTTCATGTCGAGCATCAACTCCGACCTCGTCGTGATTGGCGGCTACCTGCACACCCGCACCGGCGTGCTCGTGGGGCCATACGCCTTGCGGATGTTGAGTGACCTGAACGTGCAAAAGGCGTTGCTGAGCGTGGCGGCCATTAGCGACGGAGGTTTTTACAACAGCAACCTGCTGCTGGTGGAGATGAAGCGGGCGGTGATGAACGCCGCCGACGAAGTGATCGTCGTCGCCGACAGCACGAAGTTCGGCCACAAGAGCCTGACGCATCTGTGCGATTGGGACCGCGTGGACTATCTCGTCGTCGACAACGAAATCAGCGAAGACTGGCGGAGCAAAATCCTGGCGGCGGGCGTGAAGCTAATCGTGGCTGGCGAAACCGACAACGGCTGAGGCTCTCTCTCTTTCCACTCCTAAACCGAACCTTTCAGTTCTGAAATCTTCATGAGCATCATCACTACGCCCTTGGATCGTAGCACCATCGAGCGGATCGTGCGGCAAGTTGTGTTGCAGCAAGTCGGCAGCAACGGACGCAAGCCCGCCGAACCGAAGCTCGTCGTGAGCGTCTCCGCGCGGCATGTGCATCTGACCGACGAGCAGGTGGAAATTCTGTTCGGCCCCGGCAGCAAGCTGACGCCGATGAAGGACCTTTACCAGGACGGCTTCTACGCGGCGGAAGAAACGGTGATGGTCGTCGGCCCACGGAAGCGCATGCTTCCGTCGGTGCGGATTCTCGGTCCGACGCGCCCGGCGAGCCAAGTGGAACTCGCCTTCACCGACGGCATTTCGCTCGGTATCGACTTGCCCGTGCGGGCGAGCGGCAAGATCGACGGCACGCCCGGTTGCGTGCTTGTCGGCCCGAAGGGCGTGGTCGAACTGAAGCAGGGGGTGATTCGGGCGGAGCGGCACGTCCACATGAATCACGAGCACGCTAAGCAGTACGGCGTCAAAAATGGCGACCGCATGAATCTCCGCATCGTCGGAAGCTGCACGACGACTTTTGAAGATTTGCTCGTGCGGGCTGACGAGGCGAGCAAACTTGAGGTGCATCTGGACACCGACGAAGGCAACGCCGCCGATCTGGATCACGCAAACCACGTGGAATTAATCAAAGCAAAAAGCTGCGGCTGTGGAGGCCACAAGTAAGGTTCGCACCGCAGCGGAAAGTCTGCCGCGCTGCCTAGTGCAGCGCTCGCAAGGCAAAAGGTTCCCGCCCAAAGGGCGGATCGCTTCTTTTTCGTTTCACTCTTTCGGAGATCGTCATTATGGCAAGAGAGATGGAAGCGCTCGGCATGATTGAAACCAAGGGCTTTGTTGCCCTGGTCGAAGCGACCGACGCAATGTTGAAAGCCGCCAATGTGGAGTTTCATGGCTGGGACAAAGTGGGTTCGGGCTTGGTGACGGCGTTTGTCACGGGCGATGTGGCTGCGGTCAAGGCCGCCACCGACGCTGGCGCGAATGCGGCCGGACGGATCGGCGAAGTGGTCAGCGTGCAGGTCATTCCGCGTCCGCACGAAGACGTTGTTTCGGTCATTCCGGCTCCGGTGAAGAAATCGGCCGCCGCCAAGTGAGCTTCCTCCCGTTCTCCTTCTCACTTCAGATATAAGGATCTACTGCAATGCAAGAAGCCATTGGACTGATTGAAACCAAAGGCCTGATCGGCTTGGTCGAAGCGACCGACGCGATGGCCAAGGCGGCCAACGTGAAGATCGTCAAGCGCGTCTCGATCGGCGGCGGCCTGGTCGCCACCGTCGTCAGCGGCGACGTGGGCAGCGTGCGGGCAGCGGTCGAAGCTGGCGCCTCGGCGGCGACGCAAGTCGGCGAACTCGTGTCGAGCCACATCATTCCCCGTCCGGCCGAAGGGCTGTTCGAGGCGTACCTGGCCTAACGCGAGCGGAATGCTCTGCCGAACCAAGCCGGCCGTGCAACCGCCCCGGCAATGCTAAGGCAGAGACCGGAGGCAATTCCTCGTGACGAAAGCAAGGACGAGCGATCATGAAGATCCTGGTAGCTAATCTCGGCTCGACGAGCTTTAAGTACCGGCTGTTCGACATGAACGACGAGCGCCAACTGGCGCGCGGCGGGGTCGAGCGAATCGGCGCGAGCGAAAGCGCGTGCTTTGTCGAGATCGGCGGACAGCGCCGCGAGTTAAAAGCGGCTGTGCCGGACCACGCCGTGGCGGTGCGTCAGTGCCTTGCGCAGTTGACGGACCCGGAAACGGGCTGCCTGGAGGAGGCTTCCGAGGTCGCGGCGATTGGTTTCAAGGCCGTGCATGGGGGGCGGTTTAGCGGAGTGCAACGGGTTCGCCCCGAACTGCTCGCAGCGATGGAGGAGATGAACCAGGTCGCGCCGGCCCACAACCCGCCGTACATCACGGCCATGCGGCTATTGAGCGAGAAGCTGCCGGAGATCCCGCTGATCGCCGCCTTTGAAACCGGCTTTCACCAATCGATTCCCGACCGCCTGAAGTTCTATGCCGCTCCGTACGAATGGGCCGAGCAGTATCAGATCAAGCGGTGGGGCTTTCACGGTGCGAGCCACCGCTTCGTCGCCACACGCACGGCGCAGTTGCTCGGACGCGACGATCTGCGAGTGATTTCCTGTCATCTTGGCGGATCGAGCAGCCTCTGCGCGATTCGCAAGGGACAGAGCGTGGCGACCTCGATGGGCATGAGCCCGCAATCGGGGCTGCCGCAAAACAACCGTGTCGGCGATATCGACCCCTTCGCGCTGGCGGTCGTGATGGAGCGCAGCGGCCGTTCGCTCGATCAAGTGTTGGAGCAACTCGGCGAACAGGGCGGACTGTTGGGGCTGTCCGGCATCAGCGGCGACATGCGGGACGTGGAAGAAGCAGCCGCCCAAGGAAACGAGCGGGCAAAGCTGGCGCTGGACGTGTACGTGTCCTCGGTTCGCCATTACCTCGGGGCCTACTTGGTCGAACTCGGTGGAGCCGATGTGATCAGCTTTACCGGCGGCATCGGTGAAAATGGCCCGCAGATTCGCCAAGCGGTTTGCCAAGGACTCGAAGCACTGGGAATTGAACTCGATGGAGCACGCAACGCCGAAGCGCGCTCCGAAGGCTGCATCAGCACGCTGGGCAGCCGCGTGCAAGTGTGGGTGGTCCCGACAAACGAAGAACTCATTGTCGCCCGGCAGGCGAAGCAAACGCTGGAAGGGTAGTCGGATGTTCATTGCCAAAGTTACCGGTTCGCTCGTCTCTTCCCATAAGGTGAAGAGCATGCAGGGCTACAAGCTGTTGATCGTCGAGCCGTACCGGCTTGAGCCGAACGAGCGCGGCAGCCTCACCACGACCGGCCGCACGTTCGTGGCGGTCGATTCGCTCGGGGCCGGCTTGGGCGAGTTCGTGCTCATCACCCAAGGCTCCAGTGCCCGGCTTACCCCCGAAACGAAAGAGTTGCCGATCGACACGGTCGTCGTCGGCATCGTCGACACCGTTCATGTTGACCATGCCTGCGTCTTCGACCGCGAGAAACAAGCGGCTCAGTAGCAGGCACCGCAGTAGATTTGCCGAGCCAAATCAAAAACCGTTAACCCCGCATCCCGATACAAAGACTGCCATGCAAGCTACTGAAAATCTGATTCGCAGCGTCGTGCAACAAGTGCTCGCCGAGATCGGCACCATTCCGCCCGTCTCCAACGGCTACGCCGGCCGCTACGGCATCTTTACCGACGTGAACGAAGCGGTCGAAGCCGCCAATGAAGCGTTCGAGGAGCTTTCCCGGCGGCCGATCGAGGATCGCAAGCGAATCATCCAGCACATCCGCCGCATTTCGATCGACCAGTCGGTCGAACTGGGCACGATGGAGATGGAGGAAACGAAGATCGGGCGGCTCGATCACAAGATCGAGAAGCTCCGCGTTCTCGGCGAGCGCACGCCCGGCGTCGAGTTTTTGCAGAGCCAGGTGTACAGCGGCGATCATGGGCTGTGCGTCATTGAGCACGCGCCATTTGGCGTGATTGGCGCGATCACGCCGGTCACGCACTCGCTGCCGACGATTACGGGCAATGCGGTGAACATGATCGCCGGCGGAAACACGCTCGTTGTCAATCCGCATCCGTCGGGCAAAAACGTCGCGGCCGAGGGCGTGCGGCGCTTCAACCAGGCGATCTACCAAGACCTGGGAATCGACAACCTGATTTGCCTCATCGCCGAGCCGACGCTCGAATCGGCCAACGCGATCTTTGGCCATCGCGGCGTGAACATGATCTGCGTCACCGGCGGTCCTGCCGTGGCGCGGGCGGCGCTCAATAGCGGCAAGCGGGCCGTCGTCGCCGGGCCGGGCAATCCGCCGGTCGTGGTGGACGAGACCGCCGATCTCGCCAACGCCGCGCGCAGCCTGATACGCGGCGGTGCGTATGACAACAATCTGCTCTGCATCTCGGAAAAAGAGGTCTTTGTTGTTGCCTCGGTCTTTGACCAACTGATGCAGGAGATGGAAAAGGCCGGCGCCGTGCGACTGAGCGAGCGCGAGGTCGATCAGCTTACGCAGCAGGCGATCACGCAAACCGGCGAGGGCGAGCATCGCCATGACGTGGCGAACAAAGACTTCATCGGCAAGGACGCCGCCGTGCTGGCCGACGCGGTCGGACGCCGCGTTCCGGCGGGCACCGAGCTATTGGTTGGCGAGACGGACGAGCACAACCCGTTCGTGCCGGTCGAGCAGATGATGCCGTTTTTGCCCTTCGTGCGCGTCCGCAACGTGGACGAGGCGATCGCCAAGGCGAAGCAGTACGAGCACGGCTATCGCCACACGGCGATCATCCACACGACCAACGTGTCGAACATGACGAAGATGGGCCGGGCGCTCGACACGACGCTGTTCATCAAAAACGGCCCTTGCATGGCCGGCTTGGGACTGGGCGGCGAGGGCTATATCTCCTTCTCGATCGCCACGCCGACCGGCGAAGGGGTCACGACGCCGCTGACCTTTACCCGCGAACGCCGCTGCTCGCTGATCGACGACCTGTACATCCTCGGCCGCGCATGAGCGGCGGCAGATTGAAACCCACAACAGAACAAGTTAACCGCTGATGCTGCTGGCAGAAGTTTTGGGAACGGCGACCGCGACGGTGAAGCATCCTTCGCTGGAAGGATGGCGGCTGCTCGTGGTCCAGCCGTACCTGCAAGACGGCAAGACGCCCGACGGCGACCCGCTGTTGGCGGTCGATTCGCAAGGGGCGCGGCGCGGCGATTGGATCGTCATCACCAGCGACGGCCGCGCGGCACGCGATCTGGTGAAAAATGACAAAACCCCGATTCGCTGGACCGTCCTCGGCATCCGTGATTGAGCCGCAGGGGTTTTCCTTGCGGGAACGAGAATTTGGCAAGCATGCATTCCACGCTCGACATCGACCAGATCGTTCGTGAGGTGCTCCGGCGCCTCGCGCAAGAGCAGGGCGGGCATGCGCAGAACAACGGCGCGGTGCGCGGCAAACAACCGCAACCGCCGCAGCCCTCCGGCACGCTGGTGCTGGAAGATCGGCTGCTGACGGTCGCGCAGCTTGACGGCCGACTAAATGGGATTCGCCGGCTCAAGGTTAGCAGTAAGGCGGTCGTCACGCCGGCTGTGCGGGACTTGCTGCGTGAGAAGAAGATCGAGCTAGAGAAGACCGCAGGCGATGCTGCGACCCGTTCCGGTGCGGATATTTCGCTCGTAATCGGTGCGGCCGAGAACGCCGCCTGTCCGGCTGAAGTCGTACAGGGCCTGCGTGCGACGGGCGTTCACGTTGCCCAGCTCGCGCGGAGCGGTATGGCGAGCATTTTGGAGGAAGTCGCGGAGGAAGTTTGCAAGGGCGGGAGCCTAGGGCTACTGCTGACGAGCGAACCGCTGGTGGGCGTTTGCTTGGCAAACCGCAAGCCCGGCGCTCGCGCGGCCTGGGCCGGTTGTGTGAAAGGTGTTCAGAACGCAAAAAAGCAACTCGGCGTGAACCTGCTCGTCGTCAACCCAAGCGGCAAGAGCACTGCCGAACTGAAACAGATGCTGAGCGAGTTCTGCCGGGACGGCGTTTCTCCGGCACCCGCGCGGTGGAAACAACTGCTTTAAGCACAAGGGCAACACGACATGCGAATCGCACAGGTGATCGGCACCGTGACGCTCAACCGGGCGCATCCGTCGCTCGCCGGGCTGCCGCTCCGGCTGGTCGTGCCGCTGGGGCTGGATGATCTGCAAAACGATCGAGAGCCGACGGCCGAACCGCTGGTGGCGGTCGATCAGCTTGGAGCGGGCATTGGCTCGCGGATCGCGCTGAGCGAGAGCGCCGAAGCCGCCGCCCCGTTTCGCCCCGCCGTGAAGCCGGTCGATGCCTACAACGCCGCGATCCTCGACCGCATTGAACTTCAGAAGTAAACCCACGCCCGAGCAATGCTCGCGGTGATTTCAAAAATACCGCTTTTTGATTCGACGAAAGGAACCCGCTTTATGGCAGTCAATGTGCATCGGATGAAGCAGGAAATCTGCGAAATCGGCGATCGCCTGTACAAAAAGGGCTTCGCGGCGGCCAACGATGGCAACATCACCTATCGCATCAGCGACAACGAAGTGCTCTGCACGCCGACGATGCACTGCAAAGGCTTTTTGAAGCCGGAAGACATTTGCACGGTCGATATGGAGGGGAACCAGATCGCCGGCATCAAGAAGCGGAGCAGCGAGGCGCTGCTGCATCTGGAGATCATGAAGGCCCGCCCCGAGATCAAAAGCGTCGTGCATTGCCACCCGCCGCACGCGACGGCATTTGCGATTGCACGCGAGCCGATTCCGCAGTGCGTTCTGCCGGAAGTAGAAGTCTTTTTGGGCGACGTGCCGATCACCCGTTACGAAATTCCTGGCGGCAAGCCGTTCGCCGAAACGGTCTTGCCGTTTGTGCAGAAGACGAACGTGATCATCCTCGCCAACCACGGCACGGTCAGCTATGGCGAAAACGTCGAGCGCGCGTACTGGTGGACCGAGATTCTCGACGCCTACTGCCGAATGCTGCTGCTCGACAAGCAGTTGGGCAATATCTCGTACTTCAATAAGGATCAGGCGCAAGGACTGCTTGAT
>CAYZVT010000146.1:0-10698 GCA_964481585.1 uncultured Pirellulales bacterium | reverse complement strand
TCCTCGACCTCGAACTGGACTTCGCTGTCTTTCATCCGGCTGCGCAGCGTGACGGTGCCCCCTTCGGGCGTGTACTTGATCGCGTTGGAAAGCAGATTGATTGCCGCTTGCAAAATCATGTCGCGATCGGCCAGCACGCCCAGATACATCGGGCTGAGATCGGTCTTGAGCTGGATCTTCTTTTGTTCCGCGGCCGGGTAAACGACATGGAACGCCTCTTCGAGCAGTTCGTTCAGCGAGCGGGTCTGCTTGCTGACGTTCACCACGCCGGCTTCAATTCGCGCCAAGTTGAGCAAGTTGTCGATCAGCCGTTGCAGGCGGTCGGTCTGGGTGTTGATGACGTTCAAAAACTCTTCGCGGGTCTGTTCGTCCTCGGCATCGCCGTCGGCCAATAGCTCCACGTAAGCCTTGATGCCGGCCAGCGGCGTTTTCATTTCGTGGCTCACGGCCGAGACAAATTCGGCGTTGCGCTTCTGGGCGGCTTTGTGGCCGCTGATGTCGCGGAGCACGGCGACCGCGCCGTGCGAGCGCGTATCGTCGGCGGCGACGACCGCGCCGCTGGGGATGCTGCGCGCCGCGACGCTGTACCAGTGCCCTTCGCCCGTCTCGCCCTTGATTTCGATCTCGCCCATCCGCTGCGTCGGCGTCTTGCGGCGGCGGGTGTCGGTGAGAATCTCGACCAGCTTTTCGCAGCGATCGAGATTCGACAGCATCCGTTTCTCGGCGTTGCCTTCGAGCGCAAACAGGGCCTCCGCGCTCGGGTTCGCCAGCACGACTTCATCGAAAGCGTCAATTGCCACCACCGGCTCGGCCAGCCCGTCGAGAATCGCTTTGATCTGGTCCCGCTCGCCGCGCAGTCGCTGCACGCGGGCCTCGACGGCGGCGCGGGCGTGTTCGGCCTGTTGGGCACGGCGCGCGTTTTCGGCAAAGACATCGCGCAGACGATGCGCGGAGTTGTACCAGGGGTTGTTTTGCGGCAGCAGCGGCAGATCGGCGGCCTCGACATCGGCCGTCAAATCCCGCGCATCGAGCCGGCTGAGCATTTCGATGTAGCGCTGCGCCACCTTTTGCTCCGCCGCGACCGAGCGCAGCCAGAGAAGCACGCAGAGCTGAATGAATAGAAAGCCGATGCCGTGCAGCGTATAGCGCAGCGGCCACGAGCCGGGATCGACCGCCAGCCCCGTCAGCCAGGCGGCGAGCCAAGCGAAGCCGCCGATGACCGCCAGCGCGGCGAAGAGCACCTTCACTGGACTTCCCTGGAATTGTTCCCGCATAGATTTCACCCTTCGCCCACGCCGCGAAACGCCGGTTCAACGCTTCCGTGCGCAAGTCTAGCGTGCGGTTTGCGCTCCGACCTGCCCGAGCCAAAGACGCGGCAACAAGCCCCTGCGTGGCACGAGCGTTAGGACCGGCAGAATTGGTGCGAACGGAAGGCGGAGGGCGAAGGGAAGGCGGAGGGCGGAGGGCGGAAAGCACAGGGAGTGGCGGGGGCGCTCCGCGAGGAGCGGAAGTCCCCGAGACGCAAGAAAGCCGAAAGCCAGCGCGGCCCCAAATCAACATTCAAAATCCAAAACCCGAAATCCAAAATCCCCAGTCCGCTTAGCGGCGGAGGGAGGGATCGAGCTGGTGGGCTTGGGCGGCGTGGTGGGCGGCGGCTTCGGTTTGGCCCTGGCGCTGGAGAGATTGGGCTAGGTAGAGATGCGTCAGCCCGTCGTGGGGATGGAGCGTGAGGGCTTGTTGCAGGGCTTGTTGGGCGTCGGCGTACTGGCCGCATTGATAGAGCACGATGCCTTGCGTCTGCCGCAGCGGGAACGAGTTGGGGTGATGGGAAACCGCCTCGCCCAAAACCTGCCGCGCTATGGCCGGCTGGTGTTGACGCAGCGCCGCCAGGGCAAGCTGGTGCGCAAGTTGCCAGTTTTGCGGCTCGGCGCGAATCGCCTCCAGCAGCGCTGGGATCGCCGCGTCCGGCTGGCCCGCGGCCAGTGCCGCCGCGCCGCGCTGCGTCGCCTGCCTCGCGGCTGGCGATTGCGCCGTTTGGGCGAGCGTCGCGCTAGCGAGCGGCTGCGTCGCCGCGCCAGGGCTGTCCAGGCTGTGCTGGTAGCTCAGTTTGTAAATCGCGCTGGTCGGCTCCGCCTCGGCCGCGCGGGCAAAATGCGCGCGGGCCGCTGCGCTCTGGCCTTGCATTTCCAGCACAATGCCCAGCGCGTGCAGCGCGGCGGCCGAGGTCGGCTCTTGGGCCAAAATCGCTTCCAGCTGTGGCTGTGCCAGGTCGGGCCGGCTTTGGAGCAGATGCAAGTCGGCCGACAGCAGCAGCGCCGCACGGTTTTGCGGCGAGCGCGCGAGCAACTGGTCGACGAGCATTCGGCAGCCTGGCTCGTCTCCCTGATTGAGCCGCGAGCGGGCGGCTTCCATCAGCGCCGCATCGCGCTTGGCTTCATATTGCTCGACCGCCTGCTGCTGGTCCATCGCCTCGCGCATGGTCGGCACGGGCGGAGCCTGCGGCGCGACCCCGAGTTTGGCGCAGCCGGCCAGCAGCACGGGAGCGAGCAGGATGAGGAAGGGACGTGGCAAGCGGATCATTGCGGCAGCTCCACGGGCGCCAGGGCCGGACCGGCGGGTTCCACCGTGACCTGCGGCCCCGGCAGGGGCAGTTCGCTGCGCGCTTCGAGCCGCTCGAGCACCCACGGCGGCAGGTGCGGCTCGGCCGGCAGTGCAGCCCCCAGCGGCAGCGCCGGACCCTCGCCCGGCAGCGGAGCCGTATGGTCGCCGACCGGCGTGCCGGTCACGATGTCGGTTCGCAGGTCGAGCGCCGCGCGGCTGAGCGGGTCGAAGTGGAGCGACAGATTCACCAGCCGCAGGGCTTCGGTCCGATTACCGGCCGCCCAAGCCTTCTGAGCCTGACGGAAATACTTGCGGCCGATGTAGCGCTTGCCGACCGGCATCATTTGATCGGCGAAGTTCTGGTGCCGATGATGGAACTCGCTCGCGGCCGCGTCCCCCTCGTGCGCGGCGGGAGCATCGAACACAATGCGCGGCGTCAGCAGCACGAGGATTTCCCGCCGTTCGGTTTGCTCCGATTTGTGCCGAAAGACCGGCCCGATGACCGGCAGGCTGCCCAGCAGCGGGATTTGCGAGGTGTCGTTCGTCAACTCGTCGCGGAGCAGTCCACCGATGATCACCGTGCAGCCATCGCGGACCATGACATTCGTCGTGACCTGGGTGACTTCCTTGTTGGGCAGCGTAAAGCCGCCCTCGATCCGCACGTTGCCGGTCGAAAGTTCGGGATGAACCTCCATCCGAATCAGGCCGTCGCTAGAGATAAAAGGGCGGATGCGAAGCTGCGTGCCGACTTCGAGAAACTCAACGCTTTGGGTGGTGCTCGTTTCGGTCTGCGTCGTGCTGACATAGCCCAACTGCTCGCCGATCAAAATCTCCGCGCGGTGCTTGTTGAGACACATCAGCCGCGGCGTGGCGATCACGTTCGTATCGCCGACGGTTTCCAGCGCGTTGACGAACGCCGAGAGGCTGCTATCGAGAAAGCCGATCTTCAGGCCCCCTTTTGTCATGTCGAGGCTCGCCACGTCCGACAGGGGCGAACCGTCGACAATCCGCAGATGTGTTCGGTCGCGCAGCACCTCAAAATCGACGCCGATTTCATTGCTGTCGTCGAGCGCGACGCTCAACACCATCGCTTCGATGGCGACCTGCGAGGGGCGGCAATCGAGCTGTTGGATCACATGGTCCACCTCGATCAGGACCGCTTCGTAGTCGCGCACCAAGAGCGCCTCTTGGCCTGCATAGGCGTCGCCCCCGGCGGAGTTGCCATCGGAGGTAATGCCGACTTCGGCGGCGGCCGTCACGCTCACGGTGCCGATGCTCGGCGTGAGCAACGGCGTGATAATGGCTTGCAGATCAGCCGCGCGGATGTAATTCGGGCGATAGAGCCGCGTGCCGATGCGATCGGCGGCCTGCTGCATCATGTCGAAGTCCTGCGGCGTGCCGACGTAGATGAAATCGCCGTCGCGCCGCCAGACAAAGCCGGTCGATTTGAGAATCGCGTCGAGCGCCGCTTCAATGCTCACCCCCTTGAGCGACGCGGTTACGGGGCCGGTGACGCTTTTGCTCGGCAGGATGTTCAGCCCCCCCTGCTCGCTCAGCAGTTCTAGCACGCGGCGAATGTCTTCGCCCTGGATCGTGATCGAAAGCCGGTCGTCCCCTTCGCCTTCGTGCTTGCTGATCGTCGTCTTCGGCGGCTGCGGCTCCGGCTGGGCGGCCGGGGCCACGTCGGCTGGTGGCAGTGGGCTGGGCAGCGTCGGCAACGCCGGTGGCCCGCTGCCTTGCGCGGCGGTCTGCTGCATCACCGCTCCCGCCCAGCGCAAAAATTCTTCTGCCGAGGGCGGCTGGCCCAGCGGCGGTTCGGCGATGGCCGGCGATTGCTGCGCGACGGCCGGCTGGCTTGGCCGCAGTTGCAGCTCGGCCGGCATCGTGGCCTGCGGCGCTCGGGCCTGAGGCTCTGCTTGCGGCGCTGCCTTCGTCGCCACCCTCGGCGGTGCGGCCGGCTTCGCTTGGGCCGGCGCGCGCGTCGCCAGTCCAATCGCCACGGCCACGCCCACGGCCGCGCAGATTCCAAAGAAGGTGAAGCGAAAGAGCGTGCTCATCGGTCATCCTTGACGCGCGAAGGAGGCGGTTCAGGGGCTGGCAGCCGGCGCGACGACCACGGCCGACAGGGCCGCATCCTCCGCCAGCTTTAGCTTGTAGCGCTGATCGTCTCGCACTAGAACCACATGTTTCGGGTGTACCTCAGCTAGTTGGAACACGATCGGCTCCTGGCCGTGCATCTGCACGATTTGCCGGCCCTGCGCATAGGCGCGGCCGTTAATCAGCGCCGTGCGCCGCGTGGGGCCGACGATGGTGCTGCTGAGCACCAGCCCCGCTTGTTCGGGCGTCCAGGCGAGCGCCGCGCGGGACGCCGACTGCTCCGCTTCCTGCGCGGCCACCATCGGCGACGCGAAGGGGTTGCGGTCGTGCGGCAAGTGCGTGGCGGGGGCCATGAGCGGATCGTTTTTCATCCAGTCGACCAGTTCGGACCAACTCGGCAGCCGCTCCGAGGCCGGGGCATCGGCGGCCTGGGGTGCGCCGGCGGCAGTTGCTGCCGCCAAGCTCGGACTTGCCGCCTGCGGAGCCGCCGGCGAGCCTTTCGGCAGCCAGCCCCAAACGAGCGGCGCCCAAAACCAAGCCGCCACCACCAGCAGCAGGCCCAGCGCGGCGGCTTGCTTCGGGTTGCGTTTCAGGTCGCGCTGCAGACGTTGTTGAAATTGCTGAAGATTCACGGTTTCTGCCGCCGGCAGCTTCGGCTGCGGTTTTTGAGGCGGCTCCTTGTTTATCGGCTAGTCGTTCGGGAGCACCTAATCGGAATTTTTGGAATTGTCGGCAAAAATCACCAGCTTTGCCGAGCAGCGGATTTCTTCTCTAGTTTTCCCCGGCGCTTCCAGATGCAAATCATCCACCCAAATTGCCTGGGGCAGCCGTTCCAATTGCGTCAGAAACTCAAATATCTGGTCAAAATTGCCCGACACGCCAAGCGACACCGGGAACTTGGCCAGCGAGTCGAGCGGCACTTCTTGCAGCGGGTCGAACCGCGTCGTCACGGCGCCGGCCGAGCGGGCCAGTTCGTTGATCTCGGCGAACACTTCCGGAATCTGGTGCGGATCGCCGGCCGACGCTTTCCAGTCGTCGTCGTAGGTCGCACACTTGCGGAGCTTCTGTTCGGCCTCGCCGATCTGGTGCGGCAGCCCGGCGGTGCTTTCGATGAACTGTCGCTTTTGCTTCAGCGTCTCGCGCAGCTCGGCGATTGTTTGTTTGGTGGGGAGAAAGACGAAGACGAAGAACAGGCCCACGCCGGCCACCAACGGCAGCGTCACGATCCAGCTTCCGCGATTGAACTTCGCTTTGCTGATGCTCATGGAGCCACCTCCTGCTGCGTTGCGTTGTGGGCGGCAAGTTTTCCGGTTGCCGGCTCGGCACCGGGCGTCGGCCCGCCAGGCCAGCCGTAGGGCGTGCGCACGAGCAGCCTGGCCCGAAATGCGCTCTTGGTGTCTTGCCCATTGGCGCGCTCCAGCGAGCGCAGCTCGGCTTTGGCAATCAGCCGATGCTTGGCCAGCCGGGCCAGATAAAAGTGGAGCGCGGCCACGTCGCTCGTCTCACCGCCGAGCAAAACGACAAGCACTTTGTCTTGCTGCTCGGCACGGAGCGTTTTGAGATCCTGCTTGGCGGGGTCGAGCGCTTCGGGCTGCTCGTCGGTTTTCTTCTTTGTCGGCGCGGCGCGGTCGGACGGCGAGGGCCGTTGCAGGTTCGTTTCCTGCGCCAAGCGAATCTCATCGAGCCGAATCGCTTGCGGCAGCGGCTCCACGACCGCCGCCAGCACCTGGCTGCGAGGCCAGGGGTGGCGCAAGAGCGTGATCAACTCCGCCCGCGCCGTCCGCTCGACAAGCTGCCGTTGCAGTTCGGTGAGGCGATCGACCCGCGCTTGGGCGGCGGCATGCTGCTGATCGACCAATTGCATCTCGCTTTCCAGCGCCAGCCGCGTCCGCCGCTGCATCCAGCCGGCTAGCAGCACCAGGCCGGCCAGCAGCCCCACGACCGCCAGGCGTGCGGCATGGGCGCGGCGGCGCGCGTTTTCCTCGCGGTACTTCTGGGGCAAGAAGTCGAGGTCGATCAGAACGGGCGGCTTTGTGTTTGGCATGACGTTAGTTCACCTGCCGCAGGGCCAGTCCCGTTACCACGTCCCACTGCCCCGGCCGTCCGCCGGGCAGCGTCGCGTCGTAGGCACGCAACGGGCTGCCAAGTTCGCCTTTGAGATTCAAGTTGCTCGTGAGCGCTTCGAGCAAGGTCGCATTCGCTTCGCCGCCGCTCAGCACGAGCCGCGCGAGCGGGTCGCCGCGAAACGTGACGCTATGGTAGCGTCCGCACATCGCGAGTTCACCGAGAAGCTGATCGACGACCGGCCGCGTCGCTTCGCCGACGCTCCGCGTCACTTCCGGATCTTGTTGATCGGCTCGCCGGTCGCCGTTGTGCCGCCGCAGCGCGGCCGCTTCGGCCAGCCCGATTTGCAGAGCTTGGCTTACCGCCTCGTCCAGATGCCGGCCGCCGATGTCGATGTACTTGATGAACAGGATCTCCGCGCCCTTGGCAATCACCACCAGCGTCTGCGTCGCGCCAAGATGAACGAACATGGCCCGCTGCTGGCGATCTTCCTCGCGGCGGAACTGGTGGATGTAGCAGCGCAGCAGCGCGAGCGGCTCGGCGTCGACCGCCACGGGGCGCAGGCCCGCGGCAATGACCGTTTGAAGCTGGCGTTCGAGCACCGCGCGGTGGACGGCCAGCACGATCACCTCGCGGCGCACGCCGGTTCCTTGCCGCACTTCGCCCGCCTCGACGAACCGCAACTCGGCCTGCTCGATGGCAAACGGGAGCCGCGCCGCCGCTTCGCGATAGACCAGCCGCTGCAAATCCTGGTCGTCTCCTTTCGGCACGCGCAAGTTTTGCACATGCAGGTTCCCGCCTCCCAGGCACAGCACCGCGTCGCGGCCGCGAAAGGCGCGCCCCTCGCGCGCGGTCTTAATCAGTCGCGCCAGTTCCTCGCGGTGCGGCTCGACGGCCGCCGGCGGCTTCTCCAGTTCTAGCTCGTCCTTCTGCTCTGGCTCTTGCGGAAGATCCCAGCGCACCGCTTCAATCAGCCGCTGCCGCGCGCTGTCAAATTGCAGCAGCTTCACCGAACGGCTACCTAAGTCCACGCCGATCGGGCTGTAGCGCTTGTGGGGCAGGAAACCTACCATCGCAGGGCCTTTGTATTAGCTGTTAGCTGTGGGCTATTAGCTATGAGCTGTTAGCCGTTAAGCTGTTGAGCTTTCAGGGATTGGGGATTGCGGGACTGCGGATTGGGGATCGGGGGATTGGGACAGGACCATAAACCGCCATTCCCGCGTGGGCGGGAATCCAGTGGGCAAAGTCTCAGCGATCGGTGGTCAGCTTCCAGGTTCTCGTTCGACTTTCCCACTTGCCGAAAAGGGGTGACGCCAACAACAGCTAAGAGCTTAATAGCTAATAGCGAACAGCTACTGAAAAGTTTTTTGAACCGGATCGATCCAGGTCAAGCCAGTCACGGGGTTGATGCGAATTGCCTGATAGAGTTGGTCCTCACCGCGTCCCGCAGTGAGCCAGACGGTGGTTTCTTCTGCTCGCGTCGTCTCCCCGAGCGGCTTGAACTCCACCGCGTCGATTGTTTGCGGCGGACTCGTGCCTGCCAGGATCGCCACCAGTCGCACGGTCGAATCGCTCAGCGGCGAGTTTGCCAAGTTGACGATTTGTTGGTCCGCCGGATCGCTCGCCGCGCGGTGCGGCGTAAGCGGCAGCACGTCGAGCGCTGATCTTCCCCCGGTATGTTCAAGGATGTAGCGGTTATTGCCCGTCTCGAATTTGAGGTGGTATCGGCTGTTGTTCGTAATCGCCAGCGATCGGCAGTAACCCAAGTCGGCGGCCACCCGCTGCGTGGCCGCCGTGAGCTGTTCTCGCACGCCGGGCGTGGACGACGGCATCACGGCCGCCGCCAGGATGCTCAGCAGCGAAATCACAATCAGCAGCTCAATCAGCGTGACGCCGCGCGTCTGCGTCCGTCGAAGCATAGGTTCTACTGGCCTACGACCACTCGCAGTTTGCCGCTGCGGAGCAGCGCGTTTTGTTCTTGCAGCAGACCGCTGATTTTCTTCAGTTCGGCCACCATCTCGGCCCGCTGCTGGACACTGTTGGCGAACGGTTCCCCCGCTCCCCCGGGAGCGGCGATCGTGTTCTGATAAAAACCTAGCACGCAGCAAAACAACACATTCGCGCCAACCAAATAGCTCCAGCGATTGGTGAACCAAGGCGACATCGTGACTCTCCGTGTGCGGATGGAAGCGGTTCGGGCGCAGAACCGGCCTGCGCCAAATGGGAGGATCGTGCCGGGCCGCGATCGTGGCAAGACGAATATCGGCGGCGGCTACTTTTGGAGGGGGTAGTAGAGCGCGGCTGAACCAAAAAAGGGATAGGCGGGCATCGCGCCGGCGTTGTTGGCACTCGGCGGCTCGCCCGGCTCAAGTTGCAATTCGTACCGCACCCACGATTGCCGTAAGCCCGTGCTCGCGCCGCCGATGCCCTGCGCCCAGTCGAGATTCTCCCAGCTTCGCGTGCCGCCGCGGTACTCGCTCCACTGCGTCTGCGAAGGGGTCAAACGGTGAGCAAAACGAATCGCCGGCCGTCGCGTCGATACATCGCTGGACCGCACCTGAGCAACCCGTACCAGGTCGGTTAGCAGTACCTTTTCGCTCGTGTTGCTCGTCCGCAGCATGCTGACGAGCGACCGCCAGGCCGAGGCGTCCGTCACCGCCGGCGCGGCGCTGGTGCTGTCGCGGTCGGTCAGTTCCCAAAGCTCATTCGGCTGGGTCGGGTTGGTTGTGTAAATCACCAGTTCGCCGACGCGCGGCGCTCCGTCGGGAGCGCTCGCCGCGCCGTCCGGGGACCAGACGACGAGCGTGTCGGGAAAGGTATAGGAGTCGACCGTTTCGGAAACGACGAGTACGCCCGGAAACTCCTCGCTGGCGGTTGCCCGTTCGACGTGGCGCGCGATGCGCTCTAGCACAACCCGCGCATGCTGAACGGCCAATCCGTAGCCGGTGCTATGCTCGTTGCCGCGATGCACGGCGTCGGCCATCGCCGCCAAACCGAGCACCAGCACGCTCATAATCGCCGCCGCGATCAAAAGCTCGATCATCGTAAAGCCGCGCCGTGCTCGCCGGCCGTTTGCGACCCGGATGAGGCTCATGCGGAGCTTCCTCATATGACGGGATTAGTAACCGGGGACGTAACTGACCACGCGGCGCACGCGGGCGAGAAGTTGCTCGCCCCCGGCCGCGTTGCTCTCGTAAACGGTCGCTTCCACCGCGCGGAGGCTGCTCGCCTGCCCCGCCGGGAGCCGAACCGACGGGTCGCTGTCGCTCACGTAATAGACCTCCAGGCGGGCGCTCCAGCGGTTGAGCAGGCCGACCGGCACGGTAAAGCTCGGGTGGCGCGTCCCCCCTTCTCCGTCGTCGCTGCCGAGTGCCACGCCCCACGCATCGGTTGGAGGCGAACTGCGGACGCCGTGGTAATCGTCGGTGTCGTTATAGCGCTCGCGGGCGGCACCGGCCTGCTCCCAACTATCGGGGCCAAAGACGGTCGAATAAGGGTCATCGCCGGTGTAGCGCTGGCCGAGCACTTCATCCACCAACTGCTCGGCCAGCCCGCGCGCAATGGTCCCGTCGAGCGTAGCGTCGGTGTGCTGGAGCGACGCCGTCAAGCTCAGCGCCAGCGCACTACAGGCCGTCACGGCGATCGTCAGCGCAACGAGCGACTCAACGAGCGTAAAACCGGGTGCCACTGCTGGCCCCTCCAGCAGTGCACTCTCCTTGGCGCTCGTCATCTTCCGATTCTGTCGCGGAGCCGCGAATCTAGAGAGGCGTTGTCGCGCGAGGCCGCCACTTGCTCGGCGGCTTATCGAGGAAGCGAATCGTCTGGCAAGCAGCATCGCTTGAAGACACTGCTGGGCAAGCCAGCAGTGGCACACATAACTAGAGCCAAAGCGTGTCGTTCGGCGCGTTCGCGGTGGGACCGGCATGAGAGAACCAG
>CAYZVT010000145.1:0-10737 GCA_964481585.1 uncultured Pirellulales bacterium | reverse complement strand
ACCGCGACCGCGGACGCCCCCGGCCGCTCTGGTCTGGATTCCCGCCTGCGCGGGAATGACGGGCAGGGCGACAAACGCCCCCTCTCCCTTTCCGCCTTCCTGCCCTTCGGGGACTTCCGCTAGCGCGGTGCGCCCCCGCCACCTGTTGTTCGTTCCTAGCGGTGGCCGTTGTGGATCGGCCGGAGTGGGCTTTTCTCGATGACGAACTTCTTCTCGCCCGCCGTGGCGAATGCCACGGTGGCGGTGCGGCGGTCGCCGCTGCCGCTCAGCGCGATCACCTTGCCCGGCCCATACTCCGGGTGCGTCACCACCAACCCCTGATAAAACTCCTCGGCCGACGCCGTGGAGGCCGACTCGGGTGCTGAGCCGGCAAGCTGCGCGGCCGTCGTGACCGACGTTGCCGGCGGGGCTGTGGCGGTTCGCGGCCGGCGCGGCGGCACATAAGTCTGCATCGGCGCGCTGTGCCACGAGGCGGAGTAGCTTGGCTCGACGATCTCCATTTCCTCGCGCGGCAGTTCCATGAAGAACTGGCTGGGCACGGTCATCCGCCGCTGCCCGCGAAACTCGCGGTACGTCGCCATCGAAAGCTGAAGTTGCTCCTCCGCGCGCGTGATGCCGACGAACAGCAGCCGGCGTTCTTCTTCCAACTGAGCGGGCACGTCGCGGCTGCGCTCGTGCGGAATCAGCCCATCCTCGACTGCGATGATGTACACGACCGGGAACTCCAGCCCTTTGGCCGCGTGCAAGGTCATCAGCGTGACCTTTTCCGTTTCCGTATCCCAGTCGTCGGTATCGTTGACGAGCGAGGTTTTTTCCAGATACGCTTCGAGATGCCCCTGGCCCGGGTTCTGCTCGTCGAATTGGCGGGCGTCGGTGAGCAATTCTTGAATGTTCGCCAGGCGGTCGAGGTCCTCTTCCAGCTCCGAGTCTTCCAGCGCCTTCTGATAGCCCGACTCTTCGAGCACATGTCCCAAAATTTCCTCGACCGGGGCGAGGGCTTTCTCGCGGAGGCGGTCGGTCATGGCGACGAATTTCATCACCTGCGTCGCCGCCCGCTTGCTGAGCTTCTCAATGAGGCCGCATTCGCGCGCCGCTTCGAGCAGCGTCAGACCATAGCGGTCGGCATGCTCACGCAGACGAGCGATTGTTGTGCGGCCGATTCCGCGCGGCGGCGTGTTAATGATCCGCAGTAGCGCCACGTCGTCATTCGGGTTGTTGATAAGCTGCAAGAAGCTGAGAATGTCCTTGATCTCTTTCCGCTGATAAAACTCCAGCCCCCGCACCATCTGAAACGGAATACCGTGGTCACGGAGCGCGAACTCCAGCGCGCGAGAGAGCGCGTTCACCCGGTAAAAGATGGCAAAATCGCTCGGCCGTCGCCGGCCGCTGCGGATTTGGGCGGTAATCTGCGCGGCGATGCTCTCGGCCTCGACCGTCTGGTTCTCGAAGGCGATCAGCCGCACCGGCGGGCCTTCGTCGTTGTCGGTATAGAGATCCTTTGGCTTGCGCTGTTGGTTGTGCTTGATGAGCGAGTCGGCGACCCGCAGGATGCGCTTCGTGCTGCGCCAATTCTGTTCGAGCCGCACGACTTTGACGCCGGGATAGTCAGACTCGAAGTTGAGAATGTTGTTGATGTTCGCTCCCCGCCAGCCATAGATCGACTGATCCGGGTCGCCCGTCACGGCGAGATTCGGGTGATTGATCGACAACGCTCGCACGATGGCGTACTGCACCAGATTCGTGTCCTGGTACTCATCCACCATGATGTACCGATAACGGGCGTCGAGCGTCTCGCGGACCTCCGGGTTCTCGCGAAGCAGATGCGCCACATGAAGCAGCAGATCATCAAAATCGGCCGCCGACGATTTGAGGAGCCGCTGTTGATAAGGCGCGTACACCTTCGCCACGATTGCGTCGAGCGGATGCCCCGGCTGGGGCTGGAACCGCTCGGCGGTAATCAGCCGGTTCTTCGCCGAACTGATCGCGGCGGCGATGCGGTCGGGCGTAAAGTGGAGCGTATCGAGATGCTGCTCTTCCAGCGTCCGCTGCAACACTCGGCGGCTGTCGTCGCTATCGTAGATCGTGAAGTTCTCGGACAGTCCCACCAGCGATGCGTGGTTGCGCAGCAGCCGAGCACAGAAGCGATGGAACGTGCTCATCCAGACCGGCTCGCCCGGCGCAAGCAGCGCCAGGCGGTTCCGCATCTCGTCGGCCGCCTTGTTGGTAAACGTCAGCGCCAAAATCTGCCGCGCCGGGAGCCCCTGTTGCAACAGATACGCCACGCGATGCGTCACGACGCGCGTTTTACCGCTCCCCGGCCCGGCCAAGATCAAGAGCGGGCCGTGCACGTGCGTGACGGCTTCCTGCTGGGCGGGAGTCAGAGCGTGGAGCAGGGGGTTCAACGTCGAGCGTCCTGGGTGGGCTGCGGGCTGCGGGCTAGAAGCTGTAGGCGGGGAGCAGGGGCGGAAAAGGGGTGTTTGCCATCCTCAATATACAAAATCGCGCCCGGTTGGGGGCGGTGAGGCTTAGGTGCTAGCAGGGGGGAATTTTTTCTTGCAGGGCCCAAAAAAACCTCGTCCGCAAAATCGGGAGAGTTGCTATACTTACCGCCACGCGCCCCATGTCTAGGGTGCCGCCCGAGCCTTGGTTGAGGCCCGGCCAATCGTGAACCATGTTCGTTTTGGTGGGAGGGAACCCATGACGCGCATTCCGCTGAATCGTTCGCACGAAGAAAATCAAGGAATGATGGATCGGCTCGATATGAGCACGGCCGAAATTGGCCTTACGGTGCGAACTACGAACTGCTTGGAAGAGCGAGGCATCTTCACGGTCAACGACCTGCTGCATTGCACGCGGGAAGACCTGCTGAGCATCTCCAACTTTGGCGAAAAGACGCTCGAAGAAGTCTACAAGGCGCTGGAGTCGATCGGCTTTCACCGCAACGGCCGCCCGCGCCGCGCGGCGCTGGCCGCGAAGTAGGCCACGCTTCGACGAGTAATTTGAAACACAAAACGCGGCGTCGCGGGTAATCCTGGCGACGCCGCGTCTTTTTTGTTGCCGATCGGCTTAGATCCGATCGCCGGCGAAGGCGCGTTCGAGACAGGCCAGTCCTCGGCGGCCGGCGGCGCCATCGACGACGACGTTCACGCGCACTTCGCTCGTGTTAATCATGGCGACGTTGATGCCTTCCTCGGCCAGCGCGCGGAACATGCGGATGGCGACGCCGGTGTGGCTGCGCATGCCGATGCCCGAGACCGAGAGCTTCGCCACGTGGCTGCTGTGGGTGACGTTTTCGCCGCCGAGTTGCTTGGCGATTTGCCCGGCCACTTCGAGCGTCCGTTCTAGATCCTTGCGCGGCACGGTGAAGCTCAGATTCGCTTTGCCATCGCGGGCGATGCTTTGCACGATCATATCGACGAAAATGCCCGCCGCCGCGACTTGTTCAAAGACGTGAGCCGCGATGCCCGGCTGGTCGGGCACGCCCGAGATCGTCGCACGGGCCTGGGTATCGTCGAGCTGAATGTTTTCGATCGTGAGGGCTTCCATCCCTTGCAACCGTGCGAGCAAATCGGCGGCGTCGCTGGCGGAAGGGGCCTCGCCGCCGCGAGCGGTCTGCGCAGCGCCGGCGTCGGCCGGGTGCTGGTCAAGCTCGAAAGCCTGATGCACCACGCGCAGCGCCTCGCGGGCTTGTTCCTTCGTGACGAGTGCCGAGATTTTGATTTCGCTCGTGGTGATGGCCAGGATGTTGATCCCCGCGTCCGACAGGGCGCGGAACATCTTTTCCGCCACGCCCGTCTGCTGCGCCATGCCCAGCCCGACGACCGAGACTTTGGCCACTTGATCGTCGTGCGTGACGCGGGCTGCGCCGAGTTGCTCGGCCGCATCGCCCACCGCTTGCAGCGTTGTCGGCAGGTCGCCGCGCAGGACCGTAAAGGAGATGTTGGCTTTCCCCTCGCTGCCGACGTTCTGGACGATCATATCGACCGGGATGTTGCGGGCCGCGACCTTGGCGAAGACCTCCAAGCTCGTGCCGGGGCGATCGGGCACGCCTTCGAGCGTAATGCGGGCTTCGTCGCGGGTGAGCGTCGCACCGCTGACCGGCCGTTTGCGCGACTCGGGGAGCCGGCCGATTACCGTGCCGGGGACATCGGAAAAGCTGCTGCGCACGTGGATCGGCACCGAGAACTTTTTGGCGAACTCGATCGACCGGCTATGCATCACGCCCGCGCCAAGACTTGCCAATTCGAGCATTTCCTCATAGCTGACGCGCTTCATGTGGCGCGCTTCGAGGAGCAGCCGGGGGTCGGTCGTATAGACGCCATCGACGTCGGTGTAAATCTCGCAGGAGTCCGCCCGCAGCACGGCGGCCAGTGCCACGGCGGTGGTGTCGCTCCCGCCCCGCCCAAGCGTGGTGATGTTGAAATCTTCGTCAATGCCTTGGAATCCGGCGGCGATGACGATGTTCCCCTCGTCGAGCAGCTTTTGCATTCGCTCAGTCGAGATTGAGCGAATGCGGGCTTTGGTGTGCGTGCTGTCGGTCTTGATGCCGATCTGGGCGCCGGTAAGGCTGATGGCCTTGGAGCCGAGCGAGTGAATCGCCATCGCCATCAGCGCGACGCTCACCTGTTCGCCGGTCGAGAGCAGCATGTCCATCTCGCGGGCCGGCGGCGAATCACAGATTTGGCCCGCCAGATCGACGAGCATATCGGTGTTATGGCCCATGGCGCTGACCACCATCACGACCTGATGGCCGTCCTGTTGGGCACGCACCGCCTTGCGCGCGGCCGCCAAGATTTTTTCCGCGTCGGCGACGCTCGTGCCGCCAAATTTTTGAACGATCAGAGACATGGGTGGAGAC
The DNA here is from genome assembly GCA_964481585.1 of uncultured Pirellulales bacterium. GTDB lineage: Bacteria > Planctomycetota > Planctomycetia > Pirellulales > CAYZVT01 > CAYZVT01. The sequence continues at coordinate 5,879 of CAYZVT010000145.1, read as the reverse complement.
GCAAGAGAGAGGATTACGTGGAGAGGGTGAATGCCTGCTTTTGCTCGGGCCGCAGCGAGCTAGCCGAGAAAGTACCGCATCAGCTTGTGCCCTTCGGGAAAGGCCAACTCGCTTTCGCCGGCGGTCAGCTCGTCATAGGTCTGGCCGGCATTCGGTTTGACGCCGGTGCCGGCGATGGTGAAGGGGACGATGCCGTGGCTGTGGGTTTTCGTGCGAACGGGCGTGGGGTGGTCGGGCGTCACGAGGATGCGGTACTCGCCCTGCGCGGCAAGCGCTTCGTGCAGCGGGCCGACGATATGCCGGTCGATTGCTTCCAAGGCTTTGATTTTTTCATCGACGCGGCCTTCGTGCGAGGCTTCATCGGTCGCCTCGACGTGGACGCAAATGATGTCGGTGTCGGCGAGCGCTTCGATCGCGTAGCGGCCTTTGGCGGCGTAGTCGGTATCGAGATAGCCGGTCGCGCCGGGGACTTCGATCCGCTTCCAACCGAGGATTGCCGCCAGCCCGCGCAGCAGATCGACCGCCGTGATCATCGCGCCGCGCTTGCCGTAGACCTGCTGAAACGGCGCCAGCGACGGCGTGCGGCCCAGCCCCCAGAGCCAAACGTTCGTGGCCGGCAAGCGGCCTTTTGTCTGGCGGGCACTGTTGATCGGATGATCAGCGAACCAGCCGACGCTGTCGGTCATGATCTGACTCAGCAGATCGCTCCCCGGGCCGCGTGGGTAGTCTTCCGTCACCGGCTTGTCGGTCAGGTCGTGCGGCGGAGTCGTGCGCGTATCGGTCGAAAACGGCGCGGCCTGATCCCCACCCCGATAGAGCAGCAGGTTGCGATAGCTCACGCCGGGCACAAACTCCAGGTTCGGCACACCGAGCCGTTCTTGCGCCGTGCGGAGCAGCGCCGTAGCCTCCTCGGTCGAGATATGGTCGGCCGTGAAGCTGCGCATGATCTGGTCTTGGATCGTGACCAAATTGCAGCGTACTGCCCAATCGGCCGGGCCTAGCTCGATGCCTTGCGCGGCGGCTTCCAGCGGCGCGCGGCCGGTAAAGTTTTCGTTGGGGTCGTAGCCCAGCAGGCTCATGTTCGCCACGTCCGACCCCGGCGGCAGATGCGCGGGTACGTGGTTCGCGCGGCCGACGACCCCCCGCGCGGCAATCGCGTCCATCGCGGGCGTCTGCGCCGCTTGCAGCGGTGTTTTGCCGCCGACTGCTTCCTGCGGTTCGTCGGCACAGCCGTCGGGAATGACGATCGCGTACTTCATGGGGTGGTTAGGGGCTGTGGGCTGTCAGGGGTGAGGGACGAGGGGTGAGGAAGCTCGGCAACGTCCTTCCCGCGCAGGCGGGAATCTAGACCATTCAGCTTTCCTCCTAGATTCCCGCCTGCGCGGGAAGGACGGATTACAGGCTGCATTCCTCCGCTTTCCGCTTTCCGCTTTTGATTTCCGCCTTCCCTAATCCTTGACCCGCATCCGCACGCTCTCGGCCGCGACGCGATTGAGCCGGCCAATCTCGGCACAGGCGGCTGCGGCGGCGCCTTCGGTCGTGTGATGGGTCATCACCACTAGCGGCACATGCTGCGCCCCGTCCTCGCTCGGCTCGCGCTGTAGGACCGAGGCAATCGAGATGTTGTGCTTGCCGAGAATGCTCGTAATCTCGCCCAGCACGCCGGGCCGATCCTCGACATTCGCGCGAATATAAAAGCGGCTCGCCGTGTCGGCAAAATCACTTGCCGCAACGCGAGCCGCGCGCTGCGACCAGAGTTCGAGCGTGCGGAAAGTAATCGCAGTGCGACCGACGGCCGTGTCGATGATGTCCGCCACGACCGCCGAGGCGGTCGGCATCTGCCCCGCGCCAAGTCCGTGGAAGAACAGCCGGCCCACCGCGTCGCCGACGACGCTAATGGCGTTGTAGGCTTCTTGCACCTCGGCGAGCGGGCTTCCTTTTTTGACGAGCGTCGGCGAGACATGCAGTTCCAGCCCTTCGTCGACCAGCTGAGCGACGGCCAAGAGCTTGACGCGGTAGCCGAGTTCACTTGCGTACTGGATGTCGGCTAGTTCGAGCTGATCAATGCCGGTGCGGGGAATATCCTTCCAGTGAACGCGCGCTCCAAAGGCAAGGTGAGCCAGAATCGCCAGCTTCTGCGCCGCGTCGGTGCCGTCCACGTCCATCGTCGGATCGGCTTCGGCATAGCCGAGCCGCTGCGCTTCGGCCAAGGCTTCTTGATAGTCGGCGCCGCGCTCCATACGGGTGAGAATGAAGTTGCTCGTGCCGTTGAGGATGCCTTGCAGCGATTCGATCTGGTTCGCCGAAAGACACTGGCTGATGTTCGCCACGATCGGGATGCCGCCGGCGACTGAGGCCTCGAAGGCGATCGAGCGGCCCAGTTCGCGGGCACGGTCGAACAGCTCGGGACCATGCTCGGCGAGCAGCGCTTTGTTGGCCGTGACCACATCCTTGCCGCTTTCGAGCAGCTGGAGCATGATCGTCCGGGCCGGTTCCAGGCCGCCGATTAGTTGCGCCACGACCTTGATTTCCGGGTCGCGCGTCACCGCTTCGAGCGACTCGGTCAGCACGCCCTCGGGCAGTTCGCAGTCGCGGGCCTTCGCCAAATTACGGACCGCCACCCGCTGGAGCCAAAGTGTCCGCCCCGCATGCCGGGCGGTGCGGTCGCCGTAATCGAGCAGCAGCCGAGCGACGCCCGATCCGACCGTCCCGCATCCGATGATGGCGACCTTGGTTTTTTCCATGACAATGCCGTAAGTGCTAGCAAAAACAGGGGCGGCAAACCTCACATCGTAGAGTGCGGCGTCGCGTGCCGTCAAGCTGCCGTGGGCGGCGTGATTTTGCGCTTGCTACGACGGAAGGGAGGCGGATACTTAAGAAAATGGCTGAGCTGCCTTTCAGCTTTTTACTATCTGCCTCCGCTGCCATTCACACGGGGCACTCGCGGCGTTGCCGAAGTAGGAACAGAACCGCTTACGCCGCCTCGCGCGTGCCCTGTCTGAGGAAAGGATTTTTGGGATGGAAACCCACGCCCGTGAGTTTTTGAAGAAGATTTTGGAGACGCCAAGCCCTTCGGGCTACGAGGAGCCGGTGCAGAAGCTGGTCCGGCAGTACGCCGCCGACTTTGCCGACGAAGTCTCGACCGACCTGCACGGCAACGTCATTGCCTGCCGCAATCCTGGCGCGCCGCTGCGGATCATGCTAGCAGGGCATGCCGACCAGATCGGGCTGTTGGTGAGCCACGTCGACAACGACGGTTTTATTTATACGCAAGCGATTGGCGGCTGGGACCCGCAGCAGCTGATCGGCCAGCGGATGACAATCTGGACCGAGTCCGGCCCGGTGCCGGCGGTGATTGCCCGCAAGCCGATCCATCTGCTTGAGGACGACGAGCGCAAGCAGGTGATGAAGTCGAAGGATCTCTGGCTCGATATGGGGGCCAAGAAGAAGGACGAGGTGCTCGAAGTCGTCCGTGTCGGCGATCCGGTGACGCTGGAGTTGGGCATGCAGGAGATGCGCAACAACCTGGCCAACGCGCCGGGCATGGATGACAAGACCGGCTTGTGGGTCTGCTTCGAGGCGCTGCGCCGCGTCGAGAAAAAGGGGCTGAACGTCGCTCTCTACGCGGTAGCGACCGTGCAGGAAGAAATCGGTCTGCGCGGCGCGCGGACCAGCGCCTTTGGCGTCGATCCGCATATTGGGATCGCGGTCGACGTGACGCACGCCACCGACTGCCCCACGATCGACAAGAAGCAGGAAGGGGACATTAAACTTGGCGGCGGGCCGGTCATTTCGCGCGGGCCGAACATGAACCACAAGGTCGTCGAAGGGCTGATTAAGACCGCCAAGTCGAAGGAAATGCCCTACCAGTTGCAGGCAATCGGACGCGGGACCGGCACCGATGCCAATGCGCTGCAGATCAACCGCGCGGGCGTCGCCACTGGGCTGGTGAGCATCCCGAACCGCTACATGCACAGCGCGGTGGAACTGATTTCGTTCGACGACATCGACCGCGCCGCCGATCTCCTCGCCGGCTTCGCCATGAGTCTGGCAAAAGACGCCGACTTTACCCCGTAAGCGGAGTGTGCCTGCGATCGGTGTGCTTTCAGCGGCAGGGGGGTGGCGGGGGCGCACGGCGACAGCGGAAGCCTCCGAGCCGGGCAGAGGCGGGGGAAACCATCCGCTGGACGCCCGTTCGGCATGAAGACCTGCGCCCCCGAAGCGCGAAGGGCAACTCAGCCGCGCCCGAGTCCAAGGCTTCCGCGAACTACCGGCAAGTCCTAGCCTTCTTGTTGCTTGACGGGGGCTTCCGCTGTCGCGGTGCGCCCCCGCCACCCATCGCCAAGAAAGCCTGCTTTTAGCGGGCGAGATCGAGCACGACTTGTTCTAGCCCCGCCAGCACGCGGGCGACGTTGTCGTAGTCGAGCTTGTCGGGCGTGTCGGTCGGCCGGTGGTAGTGCGGATAGCGAAAGGGAGCGGTATCCGTGACCATCAGCGCCGGGTAGCCTTCTTTCCAAAACGCCCAGTGATCGCTCCAGCCGACGCCGTCCACTTGCTCGGGCAGTGCGCCGCCTTCGCTCGGGAACTGCGCGTGCTTGCGGAACGACACCACTGCGCGCTGCACGAGATCGGCACTCGCCGGATTGCCGACAAAGCCGACGAAGTTGCCGGTCGAGGGATAATACTGGTTAAACGGCGGCGGATAGTGCTGGCTGCCGGGGGCGTCCGAGTAGTAGCCGATCGTTTCGAGACTCAGCATGCCGATGAGCTTATCGCCGCGCTCTCGGCAGGCCGTGGCGTAGCGCCACGAGCCCATGTGCTGCGTGCCGAAGTAAGGTGATTCTTCATTGGCGAAGGCGACCAGACGCAGCGTTCGCCCCGGCTTGGCCTCCGCCCACTGCTTTGCGAGCGTGAGCAGCGCCGCCACGCCCGAACCGTTGTCATTGGCTCCCGCGCAGTCGCCAACCGTGTCATAGTGGGCACCGACGACGAGCACCTCATCGGGCAAACGTGCGCCGCGAATCTCGGCGATGAGGTTGTGGCACGGCTGGCCGTGGACGGGGAAGGTCTGCCGTTCGACGGCCAGCCCTGCATCCTGAAACTGCTGTTCGATATAGTCGGCGGCTTGCTGAAGCTGCTGAGGCCGACGGGCGACGTTGCGCTCGCCGATCTCGCCGGCCAGCTTCTCGACATGCCTGCGGAAACTGTCGCGCAGGCGGATCTGCTCCTCGGACAGCTTGGGCAGCGGCCCCTGAAAACTCGTGCCGGGCATCTGCACGAGCACTTGGGGCGTTCGATCAGCCATTAGGTTCTCCACAGCCGCACGCTGACAGCCAAGCGCCGCTCCGGCCATCAGCAGAGCGCAAACGAGTCGAAGGTTCATGCGAGCTTTCAGGGCAGATCGGAAGCGGGATCAGACCGCTTTAGTATTGCGAATCGGCGAGCAAAGAAAAGCCAACGTCCGCCAGCGCCAGCGGTGCCGGATCGCCGGGAAGGCAGGCATGATAGCAACTGCCAAAATGGCACCAGGTCTCCCGGCCTCCGGGGCGGGTAAAAATGCAGCGGCGCTTGCTGCGGTTTTGTATCTTCTTGTGGTGCTTGATGTTGCGGTGCGAACTGGCCGGTTGGCACAACCCTTGCATCACAGGGCGGAATGCGTGGCGGCCGGCTGCCATTTTCTGTGGAGAGGGTCTCTCTCTCGATCCCGCCGTGGCAGCCTCGCCAGCGAAGCGCCGCCAATGAAGCTCCCGACCAAGAAAATTCATTCGCACCTTATTCGGTTCAAGACAGCCTGACAGGAGGAATCGACTGTGGCAAAGCAGATCGTCTTTGATGATGAAGCCCGGCAGCCGCTCGCGGCGGGCGTGAGCAAACTCGCC
>CAYZVT010000144.1:0-10767 GCA_964481585.1 uncultured Pirellulales bacterium | reverse complement strand
TTAGAAGGATCTTGGATAAACATCGTGCCGGGGAATTAGCTGTTAGCTGTTAGCAAATAGCCGCAGGTTCATAGCCTGCGGTGCGCGATCAGTAAAACAGACGCTCCAGGAACCGCTTCATGCCACCAACGCCCTCGATGGACTTGGCGCCTGACAGCTAACGGCTTAACGGCTTAACAGCTAGCAGCCAACAGCTACTTACCACAATACTCGCCTTCCAGTACTAAAACCACTTCGAATCATAAGGCTCGCTCAGCGAGTGGAACCGCTGCGGATGATACTGAAGTTGATGGAGAACGTATCGTTGCCTGCATCGCCTTCCGGCCCAACCGCGACGTAAATCATCGAGCGACCTCTTTGTCGCCGGCGGGATGGTCGCGTCGAAAACCGGCGCTTGGTAATCGACGAAGACCAGCGCCCGCAACGCACGGTGTTGGTTGCTTTCTTTCGGTTCCCTTCGCACCGAGGCGTTGACCAACGAGTAGCGTCCCGACGATTCAACGGTGTAAGCGGCGATCACAAAACGATCGATGCCGCCGCTTCCCGGCTGCTGGGCCCCCAGTCCCGGATGCCCAGTCTTCCGGCCAAGGCGGGCAAAGCGGGCAGGTGGAGGAGCGGGGTACTCGATGGCGTCGGACGCATACACCCCCTTTTCATTCCAAACCAAGTCGGCGTAATGCTTCGCGCTGCCAATCGGTCCGTGCTGGTTCCAGAGATAACGCCAACGGCCCGATAGCGTGGGACTTCCTTGGACGCCGAACTTGAAGTCCTGCCGATAGTCAGCGACGATGTTTTTCAGGCCGGTCCACCGGCCCCCTTGCCGGCGGACGAAAGCGGTGGGCGGCGTGGCCGCGATGGCCGGCGATGCTTCGCGTGCGCCGTTGGGCTTCCAGGACACGGTTTCGCCCGCGTGAATCAGCGAGGTGGACTGCGGCGCGGAGGCCCTTTGAGCGTGGAACGCCACCAAGCCCTCTAACACCGCTACCTGGGTATGGCCGTCGGGGCGAACGGCGACGGCGAATTCCGTCCCCAGGTCGACCAGCTTCCCCAGCGGCGTGATGATTTCGAAGCCTTGCGAGCGCAAGGTCGAGCACGTGGCAACCAGTCGGCCCACAACGAGCTTGCCGCGGTCGCGCTGCTGGACGACGAACATCGCCGGCGCTTCGAGGATCACGGAAGCCCCCTCGGCGAATGCGATTTCCGCCACGCCTGCGGCCAAGTACAACGTCTGCCCCGCCCGCAACCGCGTCCCCTGGCGCAACAGCGCCGGCCCCGCGTCTCCTCGGTGCTCGCCGGTTAGCCGAGACGCATCGCTGCCCGCCGCGCCGTTCCGCCTGGCCCGGACGAGAGCGGCGAAGGCCTCCGCCGTGGTCCATCGCGCGTCAACCGACCTCACAAAGCGCGCGACGTAGACCTCGCGCCGCGGCAGCTCCTGCGGGTCTGCCGCCGGGCGGTTCCACTCCGTCGCGACCGGCACCATCGCCATGATAAGCAGCAGCGCCGCCAGCGTGGCCACCGCCACGGAAAGCGAAAGCGAAGCTGGACTGCGACGCACGTGATCGACCAAGGCGCGGACGACGGCCGGCGCTCCCGCCCAATCTGGCCGGCGACCCGCGGCGCCACTCCCGGAATCGATGGGGGCGGGAAGATCCTCCCCGGCCGCGACCGTGGTGACGCCGGAGTAGTCCCAGTAAAGCTGGGCCTCTTGATCCCGCCACAGGAGATACTCCCTCCGCGCGGTTTCATCACGCTCCAGCATCTGGGCCAGGGCGTCGAACTGCGCGTCGGTCAGCGCGTCGTCCGAAAGCTGTTGCAGCAAGGTTTCCAGCGCGAGGCGAGCGGTCATGGAATTTCGCGTCCCTCTGCGGCTACCCTGCGATCCACACATTTTCGCAAGCTCCTGCGAATGCGCTGGATCGACTTGTACAGACCTTCGACCGACCGCCCCAACCGCTCCGCCAATTGTTTGACCGTCAGGCCCTCGGCATATTTCTGTTGGAGTAGCTGCTGGTCTGCCTGCGACAGATTTTGGACGCACTTCCGCAAGGCAGCCGCGCGGCTACTTAGCTCGTCGGCCATCGCCGCGCGGTGGTCCGCCAGCATCCGGACCATTTCGTCACTGAACCGCTGGCGCTCGGCGCGTTGCCGCCGGCGATAGTTGTAGGCCTCGAACTCCGCAATCTTGACCGCCCAGGCGCGAAAGTTGGTGCCCGGCTCGAACTGGTCCGCTTTGTCGAGCAGCACCACGCAGGTCGCTTGAAACACCTCCTCGACATCTGGGACGTTGGTCAGCAACGCGAACAGATGCGCATAAATGGATCGCTGGTGCTCGGAAAACAACCGATTGAAGCGTTCACGTGGAGTAGGGCTACTCATACTCCCTCAACGTCGGCCGCCCCTTGATTTGGAGTCAAAAAAACAGAAGTTCCTGCCATCGCCCTGTCAGAGCCGGCTGGCTCGCGGTCGTAAACCCTTGGGCCACTGCGACTAACAGCTTGGGCGATGCCCTGGCGGGGCGGAGCTGCGTCCCCGTTTTCATCGGCTGCGGCACCAGGCGGCCAGGTCGGCGGTGTAGCGGGCGGCGTCCGGCTCGAACTGGAGCGTGTGCCCGGCCTCGGGATATTCGCGCACGGTTGTGTCCTGATGGCTGATCTGGGTGGCAAAGCGGCGCGTGGCGCGGTTGTCGACGATGCCATCCTGGCCCGCCAGCACCAGCAGCGTCGGCACTCGGATCGCCTCGGGAGCAGCCGTGGCAAAGTGCGTCAGGCGCCGGTCCTGGGCGGCGAAGCGGAGCGTCACCTGCCGCAGCGCGAGTGGGTCGGTTCGCAAAAACGCCTGCCACTGCGGATCGGCGGTGAACAGCGCCGGGTCTGCGAGCGGAATCCTCACCCGCAGCCCTCCCAGCCCCACGCCGCTGGCGAGCGCGACGGCCGCCCGCTGCCAGCGGCTCGGGTTCTGCCGGGCAAACAGCCCTGGACAAAGCAGCGCCAGCCCCGCCAGCGAAACGCGCCCGCGCCGCGCGACGGCGGCGGCGAGCTTGCCGCCCCAACTGATCCCCGCCAATACCGTCGGCAACGACGGCGAGAGACTGCCGATGAGTGCTTCGACATCGGTGATCCAAGTGGTGTAGTCCTCGACATCGCCGCGACGGGCGAGGTTCAGCCCCGCTCCCCGCCGGTCGGGCAGATGCACGCTCACCCCCTCGGCGGCCAACTGCGCGCAGCTGGCCGCGTACCAGCCGCCGTGGCTGAGGATGCCGTGCAGCAGCACAACCTGCACGGCCGGCGTTTCCGCTTGCCAGTGACGCACGGCGAGCCGGTAGCCATCGGGGGCGGTAACATGCCGGATTTGCGGAGCCGCGTGCATCGCTCGTCCTAGATCCGGTAGCTCTGTTCGGAAGTCTGCACCTCGGCCAGCGCGGCCGGATCAATCGTCACGCCGAGTCCGGGGCCGCGCAGGGCGGGTGCCCAGCCGCCGTAGCCGAAGGTGATGTCTTCCCGCGTGAGCAGCACTTTTAAGAGATGGCGGTCGTAGGAGCCTTCGAGGTAGCGAACGGCGCCGACCGCCGCCGACCAGTGTCGCCCGGCGGCCGAGAGAATCGCCGACTCGCCCGGATGGCAACCAAGCTGATAGCCCAGCCCCGCCTCCCGTGCCCGCGCCGCCAGGCGCAAGCTATTCAAAAAGCCGCCGCACTTGGAAAGCCGGATATTAAACAGGTCGCACGCGCCAAGCTCGATTGCCCGTTCGGCGTCGAACTGGCTCGTGAGCGACTCGTCGAGCATGATCGGCACCGGAAGCTGTTGCCGCACTTCGGCCAGTGCTGCGACCTCGGCGTGCGGCACCGGCTGTTCGAGCGCCGTGATGCGATAGCGCACGAGCGGCTCCATGTGGGCCACGACCTGCTCGGCGCGCCAAGCCTCGTTCGCATCGAGCCGCAGGTCCATCCGCGCGCCGACGGCGCGCCGCAGCCGCGCCAGCCGTGCCCGCTCGTCGACGCCCGGCAGGCCGACTTTCACTTTGCACTGCGCAAAGCCGTAGGCGCGCATTTTGACGGCGCTCAAAAGTTCCGCGCGGGGCGACTCGGCGGTGATGACGCCCGAGTAGCGGACGCGCGCGCGCGGCTGCCAGAGGTCTTGCGCAGGCGGAAACGCCCGCACGGCGGCTGAGAGCGGCTCACCCAACAGCCGGCCGTAGGCGTCGAGCAGGCTTAGCTCCACGGCGCAGCGCAGCGCGTTGCTGCGGCAGCCGCGCTCGTCTCCTGCGACCGCCGGCGGCTGGAACTGTTCGCAAAGGTCGAACACTTCCTGCCAAGAATTGCAGGAGCCGGAAAGCTGCTCGGCCAGCGGCGTCCGCGCAAGCTGCTCCAGCGCGCCGGCTGCCGTTTCGCCGGTGACGTAAGAGCGCGGGACGCCTTCGCCCCAACCGAGCGTGCCGTCGGCGAGCCGGCAGCGAACCAGGACGTTTTCGCTCTCGCGGCGCTCGGCCGAGGCATGTTTCACCTGCCGCCTCAGCGGCAAGCGAACGGTCAGGGCGGTCAGTTCCGTGATGTGCATCGAAGAGCGGCCTTTCGAGTGTGCCGCCTACACCAGCGCCGCCGGGCGTGCTTCCGCGCGGCAGACCCACTGGAGCGTCTCTTGCATCCCTTCACGAAAATCGACGCGCGGCCGATATCCGAGCACGCGCTCGGCTTTGGCGATCGAGTAGTCGAGATTGAGCGCCATGAACTTGATCCGCGCGCGGGTGAGAATCGGCGCTTCCTGTTTGCCGGCCAGCTTGGCAAAGCCTTCGACCGGCCCGACGAGCAGTTTGGCGAGCCAGAGCGGCACGCTGCGCGGCATCGGCCGGCCGAGATAGTCGCAGATCGCCTGCACGTACTCCACCCGCGTCACGAGCCGGCCGTCGCGAATATTAAAGGTTTCGCCCACGGCGGCGTCGTTTTCGATCGCCAGGAACACTGCATCGGCCAGGTTGCCGGCGTAGGTATTGTTGAGCAGCTTTTGTCCATCGCCGATGAGCTTCATCGTCCCCTGCTGGAGCCGTTTTTTTACTTGCGGAACCACGTGCCGTTCGCCGCGCCCGTAGATGAAACCGGGCCGCAAAATCACAAAGGGCAAACCGTGCTGCTGGCGATGCCGTTGGAGCACCAGTTCGGCTTCGGCTTTGGTGCGCGTGTAGCCGTCGAGTCCAGCCAGGTCGGGCGGCGTGGTTTCATCCGTGCCGTAATGGTCGCGGGCCGGGTAGACGCCGAGTGAGCTGATTTGAATCCAGCGCTTCAAACTCCCCTGCCGCTCGGCGGCGGCGAGCAGGTGTTCGAGCGCGACGACGTTAATCGCCCGGTACTTTTCGGCTGGCCCCCAGTCGCCAATGTGGGCGGCGGCGTGGACGACGATTTCCACCTCGGCCAGCGCCGCGTCGAGCGACTCGGGCCGGTCCAGGTCCCCCTCGACATACTCGATATCGAGACCTTCAAGCAAGGTGCGGTCGGACCCGGCGCGGACCAGCGCCCGCACGGCGTAGCCTGCTTCGGCCGCCCGCCGCGCCACAAAACTGCCGGCCATGCCGGTCGCGCCGGTGACGAGCATTTTTTCACGAGACATAGAGTTTCCTCTCCGGCTGATCTTCATTCAGCAGTCGGTCGACGAACTGCAAGTCGCCGACGAGGCAGGGATGTTTATATTCTTCAAAATTGCCCCGCGCCGCGGCGCGGCCAGCACGTAAGCGCGCCCAGGTGCCGGCAGGGATTTCACAAAACTCGACCGGCCCCAGTCGCCCCGAAGCGCGTTTCTCGCGGTACTCCCAATTCAGCTCAGCCAGTTGAGCATCCACCCGCTCGGCAAGCTGCTGCTGCTGCGCTGCGCTCAAGCCCGGCTCGTGCAGCAGCGCGTAGTAACAGCGGCCGGCTTGACTGACCGGCGCGAGCGTAAACAGTTCGACCGGCAGCTTCAGTTCGGCGAGCCCGGTCTTGACCGCCGTGATGGCTTGGAACTCGCTTAGCTTCTCGCCGGTCATGTTCGAGAAGTGCGCCCCCTTGTTCAAAAACTCCAGCAGCGGCGCTTGGCCTTCATAGCCGACGCAGCGGACAACATCGTGAATGTCGTAGCGGTACATCCCGCTCGACGTAGTGAGCACGATGTAATACCGCTCCCCCTCGACCAGTTCATGGGCTTCGAGCACGGTCGCCTCGGGCTTGCCGTGCTCGGCTTCGGGGATGAACTCGAAGAAGTGATGGGCAAAGTCGAGCAGCCCGGCGCTGGTCCCATCGGCGAGCGGAATTGTCATGCGGCCTTCGCTTGCCGAGAGGCCATGATCGCGCACCGCCAGGTCGCCGTAATACTCGCGCACCTGCGGCAAAAACGCGCCCACCGCGCCGCCCGTCCAGACGGCGAGCGTCGTCATTTGCGGCCACACGTCGCGCGGATAGAGATGCCCGCTGCGCTCGATGATCTGCTCCAACTCCCGCGCCCGCGAGCGCTGCCGGCGGCGCGTCCACGGGCGAAGCGCCGCGCGAACCTCGCCGCGAACGTCCACATGCTCGGAGAGCGTCCCATCAAAAACATCGCGGATGAGAAGTTCCCGCTCTCGGTCGGCGCGGCGTGCAAGCTCGACCAGCGTCGTCGGGTTCGCCGTGACGACCATCCCCACGCGCCGCGAAGCGAGCGCCAGCCGCAGCGCCGTGTAATGCTTCGCCGAGGCGGTGGCGATTTTTGTGACATGCCGGGGCAAGAAAAAAATGCGGCGGGCTACCAGCGGCCGCGTTTCGGCGGCCAGCCCGCTGATGTTGCCGCAGGGGATGCCGGCCGAGGTGTAATGCTGCTGCCAGTCGCTCGTCAGTTGCAACGTCTGCTTGCGGAGCAAATCGCGGTGGTCGTGGTAGGCGGCCACGCCCCAAATTTGCCAGCCCTGGCGGTACTCGTGAAAAAACTCGCGCGTGATCGGAATGTATTTCGGCTCGCCGGTGGTGCCGGAGGTGAGCGCGAACATCAGCAGTTCGGTGCCCGGGCCGAACATCGCCTGCCGCTCGCCGCGCATCACGCGCTCGACGTATGGGCGGTGGTACTCGTAATCCGTCAGCGGCACCCGGCGGCGGAAGTCGGCGACCGAGCGGATTTCGCCAAAACCATGTTCGCGGCCAAAGTCGCTTTCGGCGTGCCGGCGGAGTTTCGCCAGCAGCGTCGCCTGCTGCCGTGCGCGCGATTGCTGCGCGGCGCGCACAAAACCCTTCACCCGCCGGCGATAGTGGTACCAGAGATAGGCGTACCGATCGAGCATCCTACTGTCCCCGTTCTCGCTGCGGATTCGCTTCTGGCCTGCTCTTGCTCTGGGCTTCGTCGCGGAGCAATCGGATGGCGGGGGCGCACCGCGCAAGCGGAAGCCCTCGTTGAGTAATCGGAAGTTGTTTCATCCTGCCCTCGCTCTGCCGCTTCTTCCGGGGGCTTCCGCTTGCGCGGTGCGCCCCCGCCACCCTCTGTTGCGCCGCCGCGCCACCCTAGCTCATGTTAACAGGTGGAGTTACACGGGTTGGTGTTGACTAGGCCGCCGAGCCAGCTCGGCGCGGCGGCGGAAGTGATCGACAACTTCCTCGCGGGTAAAAAACTGGCCGGCGCCGCGGCGTTCAAGCTCGTGGACGAGTTGCACGACCAGTTCGTTGTAGGGGGCCTGGCGTTCTTGGGCGGCGGCGAGACGGAGGATGTGGCCGTTGACGAAGTCGACTTCGGTCGGCTTGCCGCGCAGCAGGTCTTGGTAGAGCGAAAACAGAATCGGCTTACGGTTGTAAATCTGCTTCGCCCCCAGCTTGATCGCCGGCCCAAGGAGCGGCGCGCCGAGCATCGCCAGCAACCGCTGGAGGCGTTCTACGCCGGGCCGGCCCGGAATCGGGGCTAGCTCGATCCCCGCGCGGAGGAACGTCTCCAGACATTCCTCCACGATCGGCCGTCCCACGTGCTCCCGCCAAGCCGGGTCGCAAAGCGCTTCGGTAATAAAATTCGACTGCGACAGGCAGGAGGCATAGCCGAGGCAGTTGATCGCCAGCTTGTTGTACCGCGCGCCGAGCACATTGCGGTGGTTGGCGATTAGCAGGCCGGTCGTTTTCAGCAGCTCGGCGGCATGCCGCGCGGCTTCGGCGTTGCTATGCGCCGGATTGGGCCCGACGAGCGTGTAGCCGCCCAGTTGCAGGCTCACCACGCCCGGCTCTAGGACGGCCATGTTCGTGGCGGTCATGCCCATCACGAGCCGCTCGCTCGGCACGTACTCGCGGAAGGCTGCTTCATTGATCCCGTTTTGAATCGAGACGACCGTCGCCTTGCCCAAATGCGGCGCGGCTGCGGCGAGCGCTGCGTCAGTGCCCTGCGACTTGACGGTGACGAGCACCAGATCCGAGCCGGCCAGATCCGCCACGTCGGTCGCAGCGCGAACCGGCACGCGCTGGCTTCCCCAGGGGCCAACCAGCCGCACCGCTCCCTCGCGCAGCACGGCCTCGCCATGCGCGCCGCGCACCAGCAGCGTCACCTCCATCGCCGGATTGTGCTGTTGGAGCAAGCCGCCCAGCATCGAGCCGACGGCGCCAGCGCCAAGAACGGTGAGCTTCATGAGAGGGTTTTGGGGCGGAAGGCGGAAGGCGGAGGGCGGAAAAAGAAAAGCGGAAAGCGGAAAGCGGAAAGCCGAGTAGCGCGGAGTTTTTCGCTGGTCCCCATCCTCTGGTCCCTCATCCCTCTCCTCCTTCCGCCTTCCGCCCTCCGCGCTCCGCCTTTGCCAGCAGTTCGCTCAGCACCTGCGCGTTTTCGCCGAGCATCATGCTAAAGTGGTGGCCGGGGGCTTCGTGCAACTCGACCGGCCCGCCGGCGACGCGGCCCCAGCCGAGATCGGCTTCGATATTCGGGCCGAGCTTTTCTTCGAGCAGCCCGGCTTGCAGCGGGCGGAACAAATGGATCGGCTGCCGCAGCGCTGCTGGTTGGTAATCGCGGAGCACGCGGACGTTTGACTTCGCCACATCGACCAGCCGCCGCAAGAACGCGATCGGCACGTCGGCCGGCACCACGCCATGCCGCTTCGCTTCGGCCATCGCTTGCTCAAAACTCGCCTCATACGACTGCGAACGCAGGGCTTCATACGAGACGCGCATCGCCGCGCCAGCGAACTGGTTCGTGAACTCCACCAGATCGAACAAGAACCGCGTGTCGTCGTGCAGGTCGATGTTTTCGCAGATCGTCGGCAGCGGCGAGTCGAACAGCGCGAGCAGCCCTAGCTCCTCGCCCGCCGCTTCAAGTTGCCGCGCCATTTCATAAGCGTAGATGCCGCCGGTGGACCAGCCGCAGAGGTGATACGGCCCGCTGGGCTGGACCGCGCGGATCGCAGCCAAATAGTCGCGGACCATCTCGTCGATCGACTGATGCGGCGGCAGATCGCCTTCGCTGCCGCGCGCCCGCACGGCGTAGACCGGCCGCTCACCCGCCATCGCCTGGGCGATGCCGTCATAGCAGCGCACGTCGCCGCCGAGCGGATGAACACAGAACAGCGGCGGCCGCGCCCCTGCGGTTTGCAGCGCGATCAGCGGCGTCCAGCTTTCGCTACGGGCCGGCTGCTCGTGGCTGGCATCGCTTGGCTCGGCTTCGCCGGAGAGCAGCCCGGCGGCAAAGTCGGCGAGCGACGCAACACTCGGACCTTCGAGAAACTTGGCCATCGGCAAGGTGCAGGCAAGCTGCGTTTCGAGCTTGTTTTTCAGCTCCATCGCCATCAGCGAATCGAGGCCCAGCGTATTGAGCGGCTGGCCGGCGTCAAGCTGCGATGGCTCGATGCCGATGATCCGCGAGAGCTCTTCGGTCACGTACTCGCGCAAGATCGTCTTGCGTTCGTCCAGCCCGACTTGCAGTAGTTGCGCGCGGAAGGCGCTTTCGGTTGCACGCTCGCCCGACGTTTTTTCTTGGGCGGGAGCGACCGATTCCAAAAGCGGCGGCGTGCCGCCGGGGAGTTGACGCACCAGCGCCGGCCAGCGGGCATCCATCACGGCCACCGTCGCGGCATCGCCGGTGAGCAGTCGGCCGAGCGTCTCCAGCGCCGCGTCGGCGGGCAAAAGTTCCATGCCGCGCGCGGCGACGTTCTCGCTCCGCTCGCCGGAAGCCGCCATGCCGGAACCGGCCCAGGGGCCCCAGTTGATCGACAGGGCGGGCAGCCCTTGCGCGCGGCGGTAGTGGGCCAGGCCATCGAGGAAGGCATTGCCGGCCGCGTAATTGCCCTGCCCCGGCGAGCCGAGCAGCGCCGCGACCGACGAAAAGAGCACGAACCGCTCCAGCGGCGCATCGCTTGTCGCGCGATGCAGATTCCACGCCCCTGCGATCTTGGGAGCCAGCACGCGCGCGAGCCGGTCGGGCGTCATGTCGAGCAGGATGCCGTCCTCGAGCACCCCGGCGGCATGGACCACGCCCCGCAGCGGCACGCCCATCCGGGCAAGCTCGTCGAGCGCCCCGCGCAGCGAAGCCTCGTCGCTAATGTCGGCGCGCAGCGGAACGACTTGGACGCCGAGCGCTTCCAGTTCGGCGATGGCGTCGGCCGCTTCGCCCGATGGCGCGCGGCGCGCGAGCAGTGCCAGGTGCCGCGCGCCTTGGCCGGCGAGCCACCGAGCGACTTGCTATACCAGCGCGACAAGGCCGAATGCGCGCTATGCGCGCGGACCAAGACGGTGATCTGGCACCGGAGCTAGACCCCGGCGCGGGTGTCAGGCGGTTGGCGATTTCGCGCCGCGCGAACGGCGCGCGGGCGTCCTGGCGGCGACCT
>CAYZVT010000143.1:0-10803 GCA_964481585.1 uncultured Pirellulales bacterium | reverse complement strand
GCTTCGGGGAGCGGGTAGGTGCCTTCCTGCTCGATCGGGTTCTGCGTGGCGAGCACGAAGAACGGGTCCGAAAGCTGGTGCCGCACGCGGCCAACGGTGACTTGGCGTTCTTGCATCGCTTCGAGCAACGCGGCTTGCGTCTTGGGAGGCGTGCGGTTGATTTCGTCGGCAAGGATCACGTTCGAGAACAGCGGCCCCTCGAGGAAACGCATCTCCCGCGCGCCGGTGCTGCGGTTTTCTTCGATGATTTCCGTGCCGGTAATGTCGGCGGGCATCAGGTCCGGCGTGAATTGGATGCGGCTGAACGAAAGATTCAGCGCTCGCGAGAGGGTACTGATCATCAGCGTCTTCGCCAGCCCCGGAACGCCTTCGAGCAGACAGTGGCCGCGGCTGAACAGCGAGATCAGAAGCTGTTCGACCACGTCGTCTTGCCCGACAATCACCTGCGAAAGCTGGTCGAGAATCGCTTGCCGGGCTTGGCCGAGCTTGCTGATGGCGCTCGATTCCGACAAGGGCTGCTCTGCGTGGGTCATCTGCTGGTAGTCCTTTAATTCAACGGGGTTCCAATAATACAGCGTTCGATCGCCGGCTTTTACTTCGGTCGCCTCTTCGAGCAGCCGAGCGTAGATCCGCTCGCGGTAGTTCTCCCATTTCTCCTCGCCTTCTCGGTAGCGTACCTGGGCGTAGTAGTAATGGGCGTAGTGCCAGTGGCCGAAGCCCTGCTGCGAAATGTCGTCGAGATTTTTTTCGCAGTAGTTCATCAGCTTCGGAACATAGGTGCTGTCGTAGTCGCCGGCATTGTAGAGGCAGGCGATCGCGGCCGCCGTGATTGCCGGGCGTCCGCCGCCGCCCTTGGAACTGTACTGCACGCCCCCGTCCTCGGTCGTGCAGTCTTTGATGTACTGGATGGCTTTGTCGATGATTTCTTTGGGAACGGGGATGCCGGCATTGCGGCAACCGCGCAGGCCTTGGACCTGGGTAATGGTGGTCGAGCCTTCGTCGAAGCCGCCGCCATCTTTGGCGCTGACATAGCCCCAGCCGCCGGCTTCGGTCTGGGCGCGGCCGGTGAAGATGACAGCGCGGGAGAGCACGTCGATCAATTCCTCGCGGCGGGCTTCGTCTTCTTCCTCGCCGAGCACTTGCGACAGAAAGAGCATCGAAAAGCCGTGGCCGTAGGTGTAGCGGTCATCGCGGGCCGGGTCGCCGATCAAGCCGTTTTGATTGCTGCGGCTGAGCAGGTAATCGACCGCGCGGCGAATGTTTTCGGAGTACTTGCCCTGCATGGTGGTCGAGCCTTCGCAGAGCAGCGCGTTGCCGGCCATCGCGGTCATGGCAGTCGGGTAACGGCCGTCGTTGGCGCTCCAGTGCCCCAGCCGCGACTGGGTGTGCGCGAGCCAATCGAGTCCCCCTTCGACCACGATCCGCGTCTTTTCCGCATCGGCGGCCTGGGCCGTGGCTGCGACGGCCAAGAGCAGCGCGCCGGCCAGTGTCCGGGCAAGCCGTTTTGGGAACATCAACATAAAAGTGTCCTGAGGTTTCCTTTGAACTCTCGAATCCCGCCGGCGGGAGTATTCCGATCTACTCGAACGGATCGGGTTCGCCGATGGGAATGGCGTCTTCGTTGCGCTGTTGCTGAAGCTCACCCGCTGCATCGCGCAGGGCACGAAAAATCGATCCGACAAAGGAACTGGAACGCGGCTTCTCTTTGCGCGCCGCTTGCAGCGGAGGCTCCGGCGGAACCGGCTCCCCGGTGAAGCTCAATTTAATCACGAGCGACGGCAGGATCACCGAAGCGGTGTCCGCCGCCGAATCGCCTTCGAGATTAAAGAAGCCGGTCCCAAAATGAAAGTCGTCCTTTTCGTATAGAGCGCGGCCCGTGCGCTTGTCGAGGCACAGCACCGAGGTACTGGTGCGATGGCGTCCGCTTTCGTGCGGGTTCATAATGTGCCGCAGAAAGACGAGCATCGGAAGCTCGCTCGGCTGCGGGAGCATCAGGCCGTGTTCCTCGATCGCGGCCGGCACCGGCCAGCGCGGCTTGCCCGTCGCGCGGTCGAAGCAGTACACATGGCCGCTGATGAGCGGGTTGTCCAAGCCGCCCGGAGCGGCCGAGACGCGGATTCCATCGGTGCGCGGCGCGGCGGCGCGGTTGGTGATGAGCAGGTAGCTGTCCGAGGACTGCTGAACGAAGATTTCCTTCAGTTCCGGCTCGGGTAGGAGCTGCTGCTCGACGAGCGGCTGGCCGTCTTCGAGCGCGAGCAGCAGAAACCGCCCGTCGGGCTGCATCACGCCGAGCTTTTCATTGTCGAGCCGACACAGCTTCGCGCCCGGTTGGACCTCTTGCGTCCAAACCGTCTTTCGCTTCCAGGGGTCAAGTAGCCTAAGTTCTTGGCGGCCGGAGTGGGTCTGCAGAACGAGCACCTTCGCGCCGAAGGTGCCGACCCGCTGGCCGAGCGGTGGGACAGGGCAAGTGCCCAGCAGCGAGCCGTCGAGCGGGCGCAGCACGATGGCTTCGTTCGCCCCCGGCGGAACCACGAGCAGGTGGTGCTCGTCGCCGAACAGGTCGCAGCCGGCCGGCAGGTCATGCCGCACCCAATGCGTCTTGCCCGTAAGCGGGTCGAGCGCCACCAGATTGCGATGCCGCTGGAACGTCACGCCCTGCGGAACGACCGGCCCGAGCGTGCCGATCGGCCGGCCCTGATCGTCGGAGGCCTGCCAGTGCGTTGTGCCGCCGGCGGCGTTGATGCGACGGACCTGCCGCACGCGCCGATGGGACGAGACGCCCGGCACCTGTTCGGTCAGGTCTTCTCGCCACAGGACGTTTTTCCAACTCGCCTGCTTCGCATTCAGCGTGTCGAGCGCGAGAATCTGATACCCCATCGAAATGACGAGTAGATGGCCGTACGTCTTGCCGTAGGTGACGCTTTGGTTGACGACGTAGCTGCGGCGGGGCGAGTTCGGCTCATTCAGAGGAATGTAGAACTGCGTGCGGCCGTAGCCATCCTGTCCTACGATCGCCAAGCCGTTTTGATCGAGCGCGACGCTCGAATCGCTAAAGAATGGGCCGAGCGTGTCCCGCAGATTGAGCGGATACATCCGCCGATGGGTGCGAATGTGCCCCCGTGGCGTGACGGTCGTCACTTTCACCTCGCCAGGGGGCCAGTTCTCGCTTCCGGCCAACGCAGCGCGGATCGGGCTTTGGGGCGCAAGTTCGCCGAGCAGTTCGCGGCCCGTCTTGCCATCGAGGCACGGTTCCTCCGCCAGTTCGCCTGCTAGTTGGGCGTAATAGAGCGCCGCGTGCTCCACGCGGTCGGCCTTGGCCAGCAACTGGGCCATCAGGGCCACGGCGCTGCGGTGGTACTCGGCCGAATGGGACTTTTCCAGTTGCCGCAGCAGGGCTTCGCACTCAAGCGTCGCGTCCCCTTCAATCAGCCGCCGCGCAAGCTGCAAACGCGCCTCGTCGGCGAAAGCGTGGCAGCCAAAATAATCGAGAAAACGGCGCAGCTCGGCAAGAGTCGCATCGGCGCCGAGCTTGTCCAGCCGCTGGGAAATAGCGGCGTTCATCGCCTCGCGCTGGGGAACTGTCGCCGCCTCATTCATGGCGGCCAGTTGAGCCTGAATCCAGCGACTGCGCCGCACCGATACCGAGTCGGCCAATGGCTCAAGCTGGTCCTCCTGGTCGTCCAAGTCGATCAACTGGAGATACTGCTCGAAGGCCGGCAAGATTTCGCCCGCCTGCTGCAAGCCCACCGCCGTTAAACGCACCAGTTCGGCTTGCTGCTCGGGCTGATCGACCAGCTTTTTCAGTTCATCCAGCGATTCGCGGTTGCCGGTAAAGTCGACGCGCAGCCCTTCGAGCAGGCTGCGGACGAGCAGCGCGCGCGTTAGGTCGTTCGGGTCCGTCTCGAAGGAGCGGCGCAGGCTGGCGATCGACTCGGGCAGCTTGCCCGCGTCAAACTGCAATTCGCCGAGCCGCGCCAGCGCTTCAGGATCGTTTGGGTTCTTCTTCAGCGCTGCCGCGACGCGCTGCTGGAGCGCTTCAACCTGGTAAAACGTCTCAATGAAGTCGACGCCTTGGGAGATCACCTCGCCCCGATAGCAGATCAAGTTGCCAGGCACATGCCCCTGGCGCGACTTGGCGCGCTCGATGATCTTGCCGGTGTTCAGGTCGATCTTGACGACTTCGGCCGAGGTGAGCGGCAGATAGTAATGCTCGCCGCTATAGTAGCCGCGTCCGCTCGGCAGGCTTCCCTCTGGCAGGCTGAGCGGACGGCTCCACGCCGGCTTGCCGTCGCTCAGATTCACGGCCGAGACGCCCTCGACGCCGACAAGAATCACCTTGTCCTGATGCACGCAAGCCAGATAAAGATTCTCGCCCCGGTCAATCTGCCAAAGTTCGGCGCCATCGAGCAGGTTTAGGCAGTAGAGCTTATCCGCCTCGGTCGGCGTGAGCAGAACGCGGCGGTCGACAATCGTGGCGGTGGCGTCGCACCAGGCGTCGTTGCTGCGGATTTGCCCGGCCGGATAGCCGCGCATCATCATCATCATGAGATGCTGACGCTGGCGGCTGGACTTGGCCGGATAGCGGTAGGCCCAAAGCAGCGAGCGCGTCGAAAGATCGACCGCCACGACCGCGCCGGCCGAGGTCGGGCAAACCAGCACGCCGTCGGTAAATGAGGGAACCGCGCCGGCCAGCCGGCGGAAAGGGTCTTGCAGGATGTTGCGCTCCAGGTCGGCCAGCTGCTGCGTCCACTGCAAGGCTCCGCTGCGCGCGTCGAGCACGACGAGCCGAATGCCCCCTTTGATCTCCGCGAGGGCATACAGGTTGCCGCCCAGCGGTAGCGGCGGGCCGAGAAAGAACGCCTCTTGTAGCTCGGGCACATCGCTCTCGGGACCGCCGATGCTCCACAGGAGCTTGCCCTGGTCGGGAACGCTGTAGGCGCACAGCCGGTTGTACGTTTTCGGTCCGCCCGTGTCGGCCGGCTGCGCCGCGACCACGCCCCCGCCGATGGCCAACATCCGAGTACGCTGGCTGCTCAGCCCGACGAGTAACTCCAGGTCTTCCACCGCGAAGACGCGCTCGCCGTCGCTGCTGAGCGTGCCATAGGCGGCGTCGTCCCACATCCGCTGTTCCAGGCCCAGCGCGAGCTGGGGCATCTGGTCTAGCTCGGTCTGGCTGCGGCCCGACTTGATGAGCCGCTCGAAGCTATCATTGTCTTCTAGCGGTTCGACCGGCTCCCAAAGCCGTTTGCCGGTCTTAAAATCAACGGCGAGTAAGTGCTGCGCCGTGCGCATCACGACCACGTCCTGCACCGCGATCGGGTGCAGGCTCGGCAGTGCGGCGATGTCCTGACGCATGTACGACTGGCGCATTTGCTTGACGAGCTTCTCGACCGTCGGATCATTGGAGGTCCGCACCCGCCAGCGCGGCGAGAGCAGCGGACGCCCTCCTTGCGACTGCGCGTTGCGGCCCCCACTGCCCCGGTACATCGTCCATTGGTCGGCACGAATCGGCGCGGGCGATTGCGCCTCGCCGACCGTCTGCTGGAGCCAAGCCAGCGCGTTGACCTGCGGGGCAAAGAGCTTCATTTCCTCTCCGGCAATCGTCACGACCGCTTGCGGGTTGCGCTCGCGGAGTTGAGCGAGAGTCTGCCGCGCTTTATCCGGCATTTCGGCGCGGAGCCAGCTCGTGGCGGCCAGCACCGAGACGGCTGGCTCGAAGCGCGCCGCGGCGTGCGGCGCCGCGACAAGCTGCTGAAAGGCAAGCGCGGCGGCCAGCGGCCGTTGATGATCGAGATGATGCTGCCCGAGCAGTAGCGTCGCTTCGTATCCGGCGTCGGTGTGGAAGTAGCGGCGGGCCACTTCCGCGATGGCGGCCATGTCGCCGGCCCGGGTGGCGTCTTCGAGCATTTTTTGAGCACGCACGCCGAACTGGAGTTGATACGCATCGCGGCCAGCGGCCGGCAGTTGGCCGATCAAGCGGCGCGCCTCGGCCTTCAAGCTGCGGTAGTGCAAGTCCTGATCGTCGGCTTGGAAAAACGAGTCCTCGTGGGCTTCGAGAATCAGATCGAGCATCCGCACCGCTTCGCCAAAGCGCTTTTCGACGATGAGCTGGCGGGCTTGATCGAGCCGGCGTTTGGCGGTGCGCTCGGTGGGCAGAAAGACGCTGCTCAGATCGTCCCCCTCGCCCGCGTCGAATTGGACAAAGGGTGCGGCCTGTTGCTGCTGTGCCGCAAGGGGCGGCAAGTCGGGCCGCGCGACGAGCGTGGCGAGTGCGAAGACCCCCCACCGTATCATGCACCGCGTTGCCGGTTCCATGGCGATCCTTCTTGGGATGACGTGGGTCAGCGAATCGTCGCCTCTCGGGGCGAGGTAGTCATTCCGCTCGCGTCTGCGCAACTATTGGTGCGCCGGGCCAGCGTGGGACGAGATCGAGCCGCTAGGCTCTTAGTCGTGTCACGGCAGCAAAAGTTTCATCGTGCGGTGAGGCTCGACAGCAAGCGGCAGGGGCAAGAGCGCACCGCCGCGCGGCTGCGGGGCGCGCAAGGCTAGATGATCCTTAATGTTACATCGCCCCTTCAGAACCGGCAAGCAATCGGGACCGTGAGGGCCGCGCAAAGTCGTGGCGTAGCCTGGGGTTTCGCCGCTCGGTCGAGTGGAGCGGAAAGGCCGATTTTGCCGAAAGTAATACGATCTGGACCGACAGTGCAGCGGCCACTCACCCGGCGCGCCAGTCTCATCCAGAACGCCGCAGGCGGGGCGCTGTCCCGCCTGCTGGCCGGGCAGCCAGCCTGGGTGGGCCCGTTTGCCGGCCGCGGAACGAGCGGCCGCCGATGGCCCAGGTGGGCCGGGCGATTTGCAAATTTAGGCTTGTATTTTCGCCCTTTCCGACTTTAATCATCACGTAGCTTGTGACGAACGGACCTATTTTTCTCGCATCTCCCCTACAGAATCAACAAGGAGGGTGGCGTACTATGGCGAAAGCCGCAACCAAGAAGGCTCCGACCAAGAGCGAAGTGTTTGGCAACATTGCCGATCAGACCGGGCTGTCGAAGAAAGACGTGGCCAACGTCTTCGAGGCTCTGCAAGGCGAGATTAAGAAGTCGCTCGGCCGCAGTGGCGCTGGCAACTTCTCGATCCCCGGCCTGTGCAAAATCACCGTCCAACGCAAGCCCGCCACCAAGGCGCGCAAAGGGATCAACCCCTTCACGGGCGAGGAAACCACCTTCAAGGCTAAGCCCGCGCGGAACGTCGTGAAGGTACGCCCGCTGAAGAATCTGAAAGACATGGTCTAAGCGCCCCGGCCGCCCGAAACGCCGCCACCGCTTTTCTCCGCTCGGCCGCAACCATTGTGGCCGAGCGGTTTTTTTATTTCCCTAGCCGGGCGGCAACGCCGCCCGGTTCAGCCGCCGGAGCGCGCCTCAAACGGAACCGTGAACGTACCCGCGCCCCCATGACTTATCACCACCGCTAGAAATCCTTCCAGCGGCGGCGGCTCGCGGAACGTCTCGGCCAGATAAGGAAAGTACTGCGGCATCTCCTGCTGACATTCCGACCAATCGAACGCGACCGCGACCGTCACTGTCAGGTCCGCCTCCACGCCGGCCGCTCGCTGTTGGCGAATTGCTTCGTCGACTTCCTCCTCGCCCACCCACGCCCGCGCAAAGCGGCTCCCAATCGCGTCTTCACAGTCGACGAGCACCACGACCGGATCGGTTAAACCCTCTTCCAAGCCGGCGTCGAACGTCTCGAAAAGCTGCGGCAGGCTGCTTTCGACGAGCGTTTGCCGCTGCTCCATCGCGTCGCCGTCGCCGGCAGGGGGGTCGTCGTTCATGGCTCATTCCTCGTGTCGGACGCACGCGATCTGTTGTTGGAGCAGCCGCCCCGCCGCTACCGCGTTGCCGGCACCTGCACCGGGAGCGGCTCGCCGCGCAGGCCGGCTAAAAGATTTTCAATCGAGAGCCGCGCCATCGCGGCGCGCGTCTCGACGGTTGCGCTGCCCAGGTGCGGCGTGATCGTGAGATTGTCGAGCGCCAGCAGCGGGTGGTCGCGCGGCAGCGGTTCCGGCTCGGTAACATCGACGGCGGCGGCGTAGATTCGCCGCTGCTCGAGCGCTTCGGTCAGTGCGTCGGTATCGACAATCGGGCCGCGCGAGATGTTGATGAGCGTCGCCGTCGGCTTCATCTGGGCAAACTGCTCGCGGCCAATCAGGCCCCGCGTCTGACTCGTAAGCGGTAGCGTGAGGATAAGGTAATCGGCCTCGGCGAGCAGTTCGTCAAGCGAACGCCAGGCGACGTTCAGCTTCTGTTCGGCCTCGGGGTTCGGCATCAGATCCGTGTACAGCACCCGCATATCGAAGCCACGCGCGCGCCGCGCCACCTGACGCCCAATGCGGCCGATGCCAACGATCCCCAGCGTGCTGTCGTGAACCTCACGGCCGAGCATATAGTCGGGCTGGTAGGTGAGAAAATCGGGGCCGCGCGCATAGCGCTCTCCCTCGGCCAGCCGCCGCGCTGCGGCCATCAGCAGCGCGAAGCCCATATCGGCCGTCGCCCCGTCGAGCACGCCCGGCGTGTAGCCGATGGGGATGCCCCGCGCGGCGGCTTCGGAAAGCGCGATGTGATCGACGCCAACTCCGAAGTTGCTGATGACCCGCACCTGGGGCAGGCGGTCGAGCAGCGTCCGATCGACCGTCGGATGTCCAAAGGTGTAGATCCCCTGCACCGCCTCGGCTCGCTCGTCCAAGCGGTGCCACGGCAAGAGTTCCACCTGCCCGGCCAGCAGTTCGAGAATCAGCGGCGGCAGGGGCGTATCGGCCAGGACAACCGGCAGCGGAGAAGCCATGAATGGGTCCGGCAGCGGGAAACAAAAAACGACCCACGCCGGCCGGGCGTGGATCGTTTGCGGAAGTGGTCAGGGCCGGGATCGAACCGGCGACACCTGCATTTTCAGTGCAGTGCTCTACCAACTGAGCTACCTGACCGGCACACGCGGTTCGGCACGTGAGATGGAGTATGGTAGATCGGTTCGCGGCGATTGTCAATTCAAGCCCCGAGTGCCATTTACCGGCATTTCGCCCGTCTCCGGCGCGTCCTGTGCCGGCTATGCCGCGAGGGCAACGGGTGCCGACTACAGCGGTTTGCCCTTTCTCGTACTCAATAGCCGGCGAGCAACGCACCTGGTTAGTCCGCAAGCAACGGCCTTGGGTGGCGGGGCGCACGCGAAGCGAAGCCCCCGAGGCTGCCGTCATTCCCGCGCAGGCGGGAATTCACACCAGAGCGGCCGCGAATTCGGGGGCTTCCGCTCTCGCGGTGCGCCCCCGCCACCCAATTGTTCGGCACCCGTCAGCCTGTTGCCAGCGGGCTAAATAGGGACCGAGCAACGCTTGCCGGTCCCGCGCGGCGTGACCCAACGTGGCGCTGCCGCATTGGCTAGCGGCGCTTCGTTCGATCCAAAGGAAAGCTACTCCCAGGCGCGGCGCGATCGGCCCAACGCGGCCGGTTTGCTCTGCCGCACAGCGCAGGCGGGGCCGCTTTCGGCGCGGGCAGAGCCGCGCGGCCCAAAAGCCAACAACCTCTGATGCCGGAACAGCTTGTGACGATTCGCGTTGCTTGACACCGCTGGCGTGGCGTTTTAAGATCAACTACTCGGTGAGGAAGAGGCTTTCTTCTCGCTGGACTCTCCTCTGGCGGTGCGCAGACACCTCGTTCTGCCGCGCATGCGCGACGGCGCTGCTGCTTCTATTTTCCTCGTACGGGTCGGACGCATGCCCACTCGCTGGATCGCAGGCTTGGCACTCGTCGCCGCCGTGGTTGCTCCACGCGCGGCCGCGGCCGTGACGCCGCAGAGCCGCGAAGTACGCGAGGTCATCGATCGCGGCCTTACGAATCTGGAAACCGTGCCGAATGATGGTCGTCTGGGAGGCAAGTGTCTCGTCGCACTCGCGCTGCTCAAAGCCGGCCGCGAGGCCACGCATCCGCGGGTCGTGGAGGCGGTCGAAAGCTGTCTGGCCGCTGCCCAGGGCGAAGCGGCCCAGATCCGCGAGGACATCTACAGCACGGGCATCGCCGTCATCTTCCTCTGTGCCGCCGATCCGCACCAGTACCGCGAACCAATCGAAAAGTTTCTGCGCTCGCTCGAACTGCGGCAAAAGCCGCACGGCGGTTGGGGGTATCCCGAGAAGCCGACGGGCGATACCTCCATGACCCAATACGCCGCCCTCGCCCATTGGGAAGCGGCGAAAGCCGGAGTCCCCACGTCGCAAGCCGCCGTGGAAAAGGTCGCCGACTGGCTCTTGCGCACGCAGGACCCGAGCGGCGCTTGGGGCTATCAAGGCGTAGTCTCGACCGACGGGACGCTTGTCCCGCAGTCCGAAATCCGGCTTTCGCTCGCCGCCGCCGGCTTGGGCAGCACGCTCATCTGCGCCGATCTGCTCGGCGCGATGAACATGCAGCGGCCGGAAGACGAGGGCTTGCCCGCCGCACTCAAGCGCATCCCGAATCCCGAAGAGGCTCGCGCCCGGAGCGGCGCGATCGACTCGCGGCAGATCAAGCTCGCTGCCGAAGCGGGCGAGCACTGGATTGAGGAAAACTACAAAATCGATCCACCTGAGTTCACGCACTATTACCTCTACGCCCTTGAGCGGGCGATGAGCTTTGTCGAACTGGCGCAGGGAAAGAGTCCCAAGGAACCGTCCTGGTACAACGACGGCTTCAAGTACCTGGCCGCGACGCAGACACCGGAGGGGGGCTGGAACGGCCTCGCAGGCGGGCCTGTGTATACGGCCTTCTCGGTGCTATTTCTCTT
>CAYZVT010000142.1:0-10821 GCA_964481585.1 uncultured Pirellulales bacterium | reverse complement strand
CCGGTGCGCTCCGCTGGCGAGGCGAGCCTCGCCAGGGGATGGCAGCGTGGGCGTGTTTTTCTCCTCTACCAAAAGGACCAAGGCGATGAAGAAGTTCCTGGCGTGGATGGTGGTCGCAGTTGTCAGCGTGGCGATGAGCAGCACCGAGGCGTCGGCCGATCCCAAAAAGCCGAAGCCGAGCCGTGAACAAATCTTTAAGCGGCTCGACAAGGACGGCGACGGCAAGCTGACCTACGAAGAATTCAAAGCGAAGAAGAAGGAAGAGGCCGCGCAGAAGATGTTCAAGCGGCTCGACGCGAACGCCGACCAGAGCCTCTCGCTCGAAGAATTCACCGCCGTACGGAAGAAGAAAAAGAACCAGTAGTCGGCGGCGGTGCCTCATCCCCAAACAAAACCAGGACGACTGCCCTCCTGTGGCGGCCGTCCTGGTTTTATGCGCACGGCGGTTCAAACTTGCGCTAGGCGGTGGCTTCGTAGTCGAGGCTGTCGAGGAAACTCTTGGCTTCGACATACTCGTTCGGGTCCACCGTTTCGATCCGCTCCTTGAGCAGGGCTTTCATCTGCTCAATCGAGTTTTCGAGAATCAGGTAGTCGTCCGCGCTGATGCGGCCGCTGTTGAGTACGCGGTTGGCAAAGATCTGGTCGATCAGTTGCCGCTGCTTGTCAAACTCCGAGATGCGCAACAGCGTCGGCCACTGGATTTCGCCGGTGTAGGGGTCAAGCTCCTCGGGGCCGAGCCGATCGGGTGCTCCGGCGGCGGCGTAGCGAATCAGTTCTTCTTCCGTTGCCCTAGGCCCGCGCAGCTGCGCCCGGTACGCGCGGTTCATTTCCCGCATCTCGAAGTAAGTGCGGGCGTACTTGTAGCGGTTTTCAATCTGTTCGCTCCGCGCCTTGGTGAAATTGCGGGCGGCGAGCGAGTTGAGCAGATGGTATTGGCCGTAGGAGCGCACCACGTCGGCCCAACCGCGTGCGTAGCTTCCGTAGGCGGTCGAGGCGCCGTAGTTGGGGCCGTAGTAGCCACCGACGAAGCCCAAGCTAGCTGAGGAAAGCGAATCCTCGTCGCCCGGTCCGTCGGGATCGAGCGGACCATCGGGACCGTCGAAGCCGCCGTCGTTGCGATGCGGCGGCTGGATCGGACCGACTCCTCCTCCCCCCACCACGCCGGCCGGCAGGCCACCGATTCCCACGCCCGCCGGCGCGCCGCCCCCGCCCCCCCCGGCAGGGGCCCCGCCTCCGCTGACCTCGCCCGGCGGCGCGCCGCCGCCCACGTCGCGCGGGGCTTGAGCGAGTGCCGTGGAAAGACTGAATGAACCACAGATAACGGCAACCAGTAGGAGCATTTTGGCGGACATGTTTTCGTCTCCGGTTGGGCGGTACATCATTTGCTGCCGTCTTTCGCTAGCCGCTCACGGCCGCGCTTGCAGCGGGTACCGCAACGCCAGCGAGGACAACCTGTCGTGGTGGTCGGGGCAGGGAAGCGCGGGGGCGGTGCGATCAGATCGCTTTCCGTAGCAGGCATACACTCGATGGGAGCCAACCATGCGTCGCCACCTTGTGATCGGGTTCTTGAGCCTTCTTGTCCTCACTGTTAATACTTTTTCCAGCGAATCCCGTGCCCAAGACGCCGAGGAGATCACCGAAATTCTCGTCCGCATGCAAAGCGACGTGCCCCAGGTCCGCGCCGCGGCGGCCTTGGAGTTGGGCGAACGCGGCATCAATACGCAGGCGACCGAGCAGGCGCTCGGACTGCTGCTGGTGGACCCCAACGCCCGCGTCCGCCGCGCGGCGATGATCGCGCTGCGGCAGCTTCAGCCCGACCCGCAGTTGGCGCTGCCGCCGCTGACGCGAATGCTCGCCGATGAAGATCCGGCCGTCGCGGCGCAGGCGGCGCAGTTGCTGGCGACCTTTGACAAAGCCGCCGTCCCCTATATGATCCGCGCGCTTGAAGTGCCCGAGGCACGCTATTGGGCGGTGCTGGTGCTTGCCGATCTGGGGCCCAGTGCGCAGCAAGCCGTGCCGGCCTTGATCGAACTGATGGACACCGACCAGCCGGAACTGCGCCGTGAGGTCATCATGGCCCTGGGAGCCATCGGCCCGGAGGCCAAGGCCGCCGTGCCCGCGCTGCTGCAAGTGCTCAACGGCGACGATCCGGCGCTGGCCGCCAGCGCCACCTACGCCCTCGGCCGGATGGGCCAGGCGGCGCAGCTGGCGAGCGCCGCGCTGCGCGATCAACTCCAGGCCGAAGACCCGTTCTTGCGCATCGTCACCGCCTGGGCACTAGCCAATCTCAATCCGCAGGACCAGTCGCTCCAGCAGCAGAGCGTCTCGATGCTCGTCAAGGCGCTCACCGCCGAAGACCCGCAAGTGCGCGTCGCGGCGGCGCGGGCGATTGTCGATCTACGGCCGAACCACGAAGTTCTCCTGCCGCTGCTTGGCGACGTGGTGGAGCATGGGTCGGAAGAAGGCGTGCGCGAGGCGGTGCAGGCCTTCGCGCTGGTGGGACCGCCGGCCGTGCCGGGGCTGAGGCGGATGCTCCAGTACGAACAAGTGCGGCCGCTGGCGGCGCGCGCGCTGGGCCGGCTCGGCCCGCAGGCGGCGGAAGCCGTGCCGGCGCTGGTCCAGGTCCTTCCGCAGAGTGAGCCGGCAACGCAGCGCGAAGTGCTCTACGCGCTGGGCAGTATCGGCGCGCCGGCGGCGCCGGCCGTGCCGCAGATGATGCGACTGCTGCAGAGTGACGATTCGCAGGTGCGCTACGCGGCCGTCTTTGCGCTGGGGCGGATCGGTCCGCCGGCCGGGGCCGCCGTGCCGGCGCTGCGGGAAGGATTGAAGGACAAGGATGATTTCTTCCGCATGACCAGCGCCTGGTCGCTCGCGCGGATCATGCCCGGCAACGCGCAGGTGGCCGAGCTAACGGTGCCGCTGTTGCTGGCAGCGCTGGAGCATGATCGGGTCTTTGTCCGCGTGGAAGCGGCCGACGCGCTCGGCCGCTTGGGACCGGCGGCGCGCCCCGCCGCCGAGCGGCTGCGCCGGGTAGCGACCGAGGACGAAAACGAACTGGTGCAGCGAACCGCCGGCGCGGCCCTGGCGAAAATCATCCGCTAGAGCCAGCCTTTTCCGCCTAACCGCGCCAGCTTTTCCCGCCAAAGGGCCGCGCCGGGAACCTGCTTTCCCGGTCGAGCGTCTATAATTAGGTGTCGTGGTGAGCGGCTGTTGGCTATTAGCTGTAAGCTGTTAGCTATCAGCCTTTTCGCCCGTAGCCGCCAGGGGAGGATAGCCGCTTTTATCTACCGTGACGCAAAGCCAAATATCTGGATTCCCGCCTGCGCGGGAAGGACGTGTTTCGCTGACCGCTAATAGCTGATGGCCGACTGCTAATCGCTGACCGCTGACCGCTCGCGCTGACGGTCGTATCGAATATCGCAATCTCGCTCCCAATCAAGAAAAAAGTGCTTCATGGCTAGCGGTGCTGCACGTCCCAACTCGCCCGAACCGCCGCCGGTGCAACATGTGCCGATGAGCCAGTACGAGCAGTACGTCCAGGACCAACTGCAAAAAACCTCGGCCAGCGTTAAGCTCGTGGACCTGAGCGGAGCGTTACTGACGATGGTCGTCGCGGCGCTAGGCTATCTGCTGGCGCTGGTCGTGCTCGACCAGTGGGTTGTGGCCGGCGGGCTGGGCACGTTCGGCCGCACGCTGGCTTGGTTGGGACTGGTCGCCGCCGGCGGTTGGTACTTCGCGCGGTTCGTGCTGCCGCTGTTGTGGCGGCGCGTCAATCCGGCCTATGCCGCTTACACGATCGAGCGGAGCAGCCCGGGCCTCAAAAACAGCCTGCTCAACTTCCTGCTCTTTCGCAGCGATCGCGGCAATCTTCCGGTTCCGGTCTATCAGGCGATTGAGCAACAGGCCGCGCAGCGGCTCTCCGGCGTGCCGGTCGATGCGGCCGTCGATCGCGGCCGGCTGGTGCGGCTGGGCTACGTGCTCATGGCGCTGGTCGTGCTCGCCGCCATCTACAAAGTCGTCTCGCCGAAAGACCCGCTGACGAGCGTGCAGCGCATGGTCGCTCCCTGGGCCGACATTCTGCCGCCGACGCGCGTCGCGATTTTGGACATCGAGCCGGGCAATGTCGAGGTCGTGCGCGGCGATCGTTTGACGGTTTCGGCCGAGGTGCAAGGGCTGCGGCCCGACGAGCCGGTGACGCTCTACTACACGACCGACGATGGGCAAGCGGTCGAACAGCCGGTGCCGATGGAAATTCCGCTCGACGGCTACCGGCACCAAGCCGTGCTACCCGACTCGGAAGCCGGCGTACACGACCATCTGAGCTACTGGATCGCGGCCGGCGATGCCGTCTCGCGCACCTATCGCGCGGAGGTGATCGCCGCGCCGACCTTGATGGTGCAGAACGTGGAGTACGATTACCCCGGCTATACGGGACTGACGCGGCGCGTCGCCACGACCGGCGACATCGAGGCGCTCGAAGGGACACGCGTCACGATCCGCGCCCAGGCGAACCAGCCGATCACGTCCGCCTCGGTCGATTTTGACCACGACGGCAACACCGATCTGCTTATGAAGCACGAGGGCTTGGAGGCGTGGGTTAGCTTCACGCTCGCCCTGGCTGACGACGGCGTTTCGCCAAAGTACGAAAGCTACGTGCTGCGGTTCACGAACGAAGAGGGCCGCACGAACAAAGAGCCGGTCATCCACTCGATCGAAGTGACGCCCGATTTGCCGCCCGAAGTGGTGCTGCTGGCGCCAAAAGAGCGCGAGCTAGAAGTGCCGCTCGACAGTATGGTCGTGATTGAGGTTCAGGCGGTCGATCCCGACTTCCGCCTCAGCGAGGTCACGCTCCACGGCAGCGTCGACGACAAGGAGCGGCTGCAGCATCGCTTGCTGGAAAAGGACCAGATCGGCCAGTTCACGCACAAATACCGCTTCATGCCGGGGCGTGAAAACTTGCAGGTCGGCGACGTGGTCGAGTACTGGGCCACGGCCGCCGACAATCAGCAGCCCCAGCCCAACACCGCGCGGACGGGTCGCCAGCGGCTGACGATCATCGCACCCGAACAACCGCCCCAAGCGGGCGAGCAGCCGCCTCAGCCCGGCGAGCAACAAGGCCAGCCCCAACCGCAGGACCAGCCCCAAGCTGACCAGCCGCCCCAAGCGCAGCAAGGGCAGCAGGGCGAAGGCCAACAGGGCCAACCGCAACAAGGGGAAGGTCAGCAGGCAGAAGGACAACAGGGCCAAGGCCAGGACCAGCAGCAGCAGGGAGAAGGCGGGCAGCAAGGCCAGCAAGGAGAAGGCCAGCAAGGCGAAGGCCAACAAGGCGAAGGCCAACAACAGGGCCAGAACCAACAGGGGCAAGCGCAGCAGCAGGGGCAAGCGCAGCAACAGGGGCAGCAGGGCGAAGGCCAACAAGGGCAGGGCCAACAACAGGGGCAGGGCCAACAGGGGCAGGGCCAACAGCAGGGCCAAGGTCAGCAAGGCCAAGGCCAAGGCCAAACAGGCGAGAACGGCGCGGGGATGCCGCAGCAGTCGGGCCAGTCGCCGTCGGGTGCGCAGCAGGGGCAGGCGGGCGAGGGACAAGCCGGCCAGCAGCGTCAGCCTGCGCCCAGTGGCGGTCAGCCCGACGGACAGCCGCCGAGTGAAGACATCGCCAGCGACGGCAGCGACGACGGCGGCGCGTTTGAGCAATTCTTGAAAGACCTGCAACAACAGGGCGAGCCGTCCGAGCAGTCCCAGCCGGGCGAAGCGGCCGGTGGCGGCGCGCAGCAATCGCCGCCAGGGGCCGAGGACGCCGCCGGTGCCGAAGGCGGCGCTCAGCAAGGCGCGGAGGGCGCCTCCAAACCATCGCAAAACCAAAACACTGCCGACAGCCAACGCGCTGACGGCAGCGGTGCAAAGGGTCAAAACGGGCAGGGACAGGCCGCGTCCCAAGACCGGCCGGCCGAGGGCCAGCCAAACGAGAACCAACAGGGGACCGGCCAAGGCGAACCCGGCGCGCAGCGCGAGGGCCAGCCACAGCCGGGCCAGACTGAACAGGACGCGCAGCGCGAGCCGCAACCGGGCGAAGCTCAACCGGGCCGTTCGCAAGAACCGGGCGGCCAACCGAACCAGGCGATGCAACAGCGCGAGCAGCAGGGCCAGCAGGGTGATCCGAGCGCGGACCCGTCCGCCGGAGAAGGACAGCGTCAGCAGGGAAGCTCCGGCGCGGGCCAGCAGCCGAACGAGCAGTCCGGTTCACCCGAACCGCAAAGCGATGTGGCCCCGCGCGAAGGCAGTAAGCCTCAGCCGGATCAAGCCGCCAAACAAGGCGCTCAGGACCAAGCCCAGTCACCTGCCCACGGCACGAAGGAATCGAACTCCGACGGATCGCAAGGGGGCGATAAGGCCGGCGGCGGCGAACAAGGGGGCGGCCAAAAGGCCAACCGCCAAGGAACCGGCAGTGCCGGCCAAAACACCGCCGCCGACCAAGGCGCCGGCCAAGCCCAAGACGCCGGAGAAGGCGAAACCTCCGGCCGTCCCGGCGGCGATACCCCGTCGAACCAAGCCAGCGGTCAGCCGGGCGAGAAACAGCCGGGGCAAGGCTCCGGCCAAACCCGTCCCCAAGCCGGCGGCCAGTCCGGCGGCACCCCCGGCCAGGGCCAGCAGCCCGCCGAAGGGCAGCCGGGCGAAGGGGAGCAGCCAAGCGAAGGAGGCCAGCCCGGCCAACAGCGCGGCCAAGACGGACGCACCGCGCAGCCGGGCGAAAGCGCCGAAGGCAGCCCGAGCGAACCGGGCGGCGGTGGGCAAGGGGGCGGCGCGCCCGGTGCACCGCCGCCCGCAGGCACGCAGACCGAAGGCGAGGAGGTGAACCTCGACTACGCGCGCAAAGCGACCGATCTGGTGCTCGAAAGCCTTCAGGACCAAATGAAGAAGGGCCAGGTCGATCAGGAGATGCTCGACCGCATCGGCTGGACGCAAGACGATCTGCGAAAGTTCATCAACCGCTGGCAGCAGATGAAACGCGACGCACGTGCTCCGGGGGCTGAAGGCGAAGCGGCGCGGCAGCAACTCGACGAGGCGCTTCGCAGTCTGGGACTGCAACCGCGTCAGGTGCGCCGCCAAGCGGCGCAGACGAACGACCAACTGCAAAACCTGCGCGACACCCACCGCATCGCCCCGCCGGCCGACTACGCCGAGCAGTTCAAAGCGTACCAAAAGGGAGTCTCCCGCACCGATTGAGTCGGCAAGCTGTCCGGTGGCGGGGGCGCACGCGAAGCGAAGCCCCCGAAGCGGCTGGCCGTCAGCCATCAGCCGTCAGCAGAATACGTCCTTCCCGCGCAGGCGGGAATCCAGACGGTAGACTCTGCACACTGGACTGCCGCCTGCGCGGGAAGGACATGATGCGCGGGAATGACGGGTGGCGCGGAAAGGACGGTGCCTCCCGGCTGACCGCTGACGGCTGATGGCTAACCACTGACCGCTATCCTCCCCTGGCGGCTGCGGGCGAAAAAGGGGACAACAAGCCTGCTATAGTTAGAGGCAGTGCGATTTCGTCCCCTAGCCGCTCCTCAATTCCCCGCCGCAAGAATGACGTTCATCACGCCGCGCTATCTCGTTCCCTTCCATCCCAAACGCCAGCCGCACTACTTCATCGACGTGGTGATTATCGGCGGCGGCATCGCTGGACTGCGTGCGGCGATGGAGGTCGATCCCCGCCTCTCGGTGCTGGTGATAACAAAAGACAAGCTCCAGCAATCCAACAGCAGCTACGCCCAAGGCGGCATCGCCGGCGTGCTCGATCCCGATGACCGCTTTGAAAATCACGTGGCCGATACCCTCGCCGCTGGCGGCTCGCTCTGTGATCGGGAAGTCGTCGAGCGCGTCGTGCGCGAAGCGCCGCGGCATATCGAGCAACTGATCCAGTGGGGGACACAGTTCGACTCCGAGCAAGGCAGTCTGGAACTGACGCGCGAAGGGGGGCATAGCCACCATCGCATCGTCCACGCACTCGGCGATGCTACCGGCAAGGAAATCATGCGCGCGGTGATTCAGCGCGTTTGCAGCCGGGGCGTGCAGATTTGGGAAAACACCTTCACGCTCGATTTGCTGACTTGCGAGGGCATCTGCCGCGGCGTGATCGTCTGGAACCCGCATCATGGCAAGTCGCTCGTGTGGGCGAAGCAGACGATTCTCTGCACCGGCGGAGCCGGGCAGGCATTTCGGGAAACGACTAACCCGGAGGTCGCCACCGGCGACGGGCAAGCCCTCGCCTTTCGCGCCGGGGCAGAACTGCTCGACATGGAATTCATGCAGTTCCATCCCACGGTACTCTACATCGCCGGCAGCAGCCGCAGCCTGATTACCGAAGCGATGCGGGGCGAGGGGGCGTATCTGGTCGACCACACCGGCCATCGCTTTATGCCCGACTACGATGAGCGGGCCGAGCTGGCGCCGCGCGACGTGGTGAGCCAGGCGATTGTGGCCCAGATGGAAAAGACGCTCCAGCCGAACGTCTTTCTCGACCTGAGCCATCTCAATCCGGAGCACGTCCGCAAGCGCTTTCCGGGCATCGCGGCCACGTGCTCGAAGTTCGGGATCGACATCACCCGCGACCGGATTCCCGTCCGCCCCGGTGCTCATTACTTGATCGGCGGCGTGAAGGTGGACCACCAGGGGCGTTCGACGTTGCCGGGGCTGTGGGCGGCGGGCGAAGTCACCTCAAGCGGTCTGCACGGGGCCAACCGTCTCGCGTCGAACAGTCTGCTCGAAGGACTCGTTTACGGGGCGCAGGCCGGGCGCGGCGCGTCGCAAGCAGCACGGCAGATCGACGACGATTTCCACGGCTTGCCGCTACAAAACGCGCCCCTTGACGACGAGGGGGAGCCGCTCGATTTGGCGGATATCCGCAACTCGCTCCGCAGCCAGATGTGGCGCGCCGCCGGCGTGCGCCGCGATCGCGGCCGGCTGGAGCAGGCGGCCGCGAGCATCGACCGCTGGAGCCGTTACGCGCTCGGCCGCCAGTTCAGCACGCCCGAGGGCTGGGAGTTGCAGAACCTGCTGACCGTGGCCCGCATCATGGTCGCCGCCGCCCTCCGCCGCGAAGAAAGCCGGGGCGTGCATCTGCGGACCGATTTTCCGTACTCCGACGAGCGGCGCTGGGGACGCCGCCTCGGCTTCCGCCGCAGCCAGTCGGGGGCCTGGATCGAGGTTTGAGCGGTCAGCTATTTAGCTATAGCCTGATATATTAGCTATAGGCTATCAGCGGTCAGCAAAACACACGTCCTTCCCGCGCAGGCGGAAGGACAAGAGTAATCCGCGTGTAGCGATGGCGCCCGAGCGGCTAACGTGGCCTGGAGGCCGTGGGCGAAAAGAGGTTAAGCGCACGCGACAGAAAAGTTGCGCGTTCCATTTCCCCTGTCCCCCGATCCCTGTCCCCCAGTCCCCGATCCCTGACCGCTAATCTTTTGACAAATTGGGCGATCCAACGCGGCTCCTGCCGCGTACGAGGATAGGTCTAGACACGCCAGGCGTGCTAGCAGTAGGTTTTTAGGCTAGCCAACGGGTGCCGTCCGACCGGCCGAGCAGGCTGGATTGGGCTGGTTTCTCGCTCGTGGATCGAAGCGCCAGCCGGTGCTTTCCTGCCAAGCACGAGAGAAGTTCCCCTGCAACACGCTCCCGGTTCACTTTGAGCCGGCTGGATGCGTGGCTGCGGGAAAGCACGGTTTTGCCAGCTTTTGGGAGAGGTTTGGGCATGAGTATGCAACCGCCGCCGGCCATGATCGAGGCGATCGGCCTATCGAAGTTTTATGGCGACTTCGCCGCCACGCGCGATGTCACCTTTAGCATCAACCAGGGCGAAGTCTGTGCTTTTTTGGGGCCGAATGGGGCCGGCAAAAGTACGACCATGAAGCTGCTCACCGGCTATCTGGCCCCGTCGACCGGCGTGGCTCGCATCGCCGGGCACGACATGGCGGCCGATCGGCTGGAAGGGGCCAAACGTCTGGGCTATCTGCCGGAAAACGGCCCGCTCTATCCCGACATGACCCCCCGCAGCCTGCTCCATTTCTTCGCCCAAGCCCGTGGCCTCTCCGGCGCGCAGCAGCGCGAGCGGATCGAGGCGGTGGTCCATCTGTGCCACCTGGAAACGGTCATCGGCAAGCCGATCGGCAAGCTCTCCAAGGGTTTTCGCCAACGTGTCGGCATGGCCCAGGCGATTTTGCATGAGCCGGACGTGCTCATTCTCGACGAGCCGACGGCCGGGCTGGACCCGAACCAGATTCGCGGCGTGCGAGACATGATCCGCACGCTCGGCGAGAGCAAAACCATTCTGCTTTCGACGCACATCCTGCAAGAAGTCGAAGCGATGTGCGACCGCGTGGTCTTTATCAACGAAGGGCGCCTCGTCTACGACGGCCCGGCCGATTCGCTCGCCGACGGCAAGCCGCTCGAAGAACATTTTCATGAGCTAACCGCTTCGCCCCAAGCCGTCTAGGCAAACCTGGGCCTTCGCGCCAGGCGTCGTCTTTCCCCCCACGAACTTTTTTTCCACACCATCCGCCAGCTTTGGTGCAGACAGGATCGGAGTGATGAACGCAAGCGTTTTCTCGGCCATCTTCAAGCGTAACTTCGTCTCGTACTTTTCGAGTCCGACCGGGTACGTCTTTATCTGCGTCTTCGTGCTGCTCAGCTCGTTCGCGGCGTTTTGGCCGCACGAGTTTTTCAACTCGAACCTGTGTACGCTCGACCAGCTCAACCAGTACTTCCCCTACATCCTGCTGGTCTTCATTCCGGCCATCACGATGGGCGTCTGGGCGGAAGAACGGCGGCAGGGGACCG
>CAYZVT010000141.1:9711-10847 GCA_964481585.1 uncultured Pirellulales bacterium | reverse complement strand
ACATGGGCGTGGAGAGCTTTTTGATCGGCGCGGCACTGAACATGGTGCTCGCCCAGCGGCTCTTACGGCGGATTTGTCCCAAATGCCGCGAGGAATACGAGCCGCCCCGCAATCTGCGCAAAACGCTCGAACGGATGGGCTACGAAACCGAAACCTTTTACCGCGGCGTCGGCTGCCGGAACTGCCGCAACACGGGCTTTCGCGGGCGAATCGGCATTCACGAACTGCTCGTCGTCAGTGACACGCTCCGCGAAGCGATCGTGGCCGCCGCGCCGATCACGAAGCTGCGCGAGATTGCCCTCCGCGAGGGCATGATCTCGCTGCAGCGCGACGGGTTCCGCAAGGTGCGCGAAGGCATCACCACGGTCGAAGAAGTGCTGCACGCCGCCGGCGATGTGCGCGACCCGATCGACCCTTCCGCCGCCAAAGCGCAGGCGTAGTCGAACAGGACCGACACGATGAATTATCTCTACAAGGCCCGCGACCCGCTCGGCAAAGAACACCACGGCTCGCTCGAAGCCAAAAACGTCGAGGACGCCCAGCAGCAGTTGCGCCGCGACGGGTTCCAGGTGCTGCACTTGGAAGAAGATCTCGGCGGGAGCCTCATTCCTCGTCGCGTGAAGAAGGCGGAGATCATCTACGCCACGAGCCAGTTGGCGATCATGGTCGATACGGGCATCACGCTCTCGGTGGCGCTCGAGAGCATCTGCGAGCAAGAAGAAAATCCCACGCTCCGCCGCATCTTGATTGATCTCAAGCGGTCGGTCGAAGGGGGCGACGATTTTTCCACCGCGCTGGAGCGCTATCCCAAGTACTTCGACCGCACCTATATCGCGCTGGTGCGGGCGAGCGAAGCAACCGGCTCGCTCGGCGAAATGCTCGACCGCATCGCCGCCTACCTGCGGAAGGAACTCGAAACGCGGGGCAAGGTCAAAGCCTCGCTCGCCTATCCGGTCGTGATGGGCACGCTCGCCGTGGGCGTGACCATCTTTCTGCTCACGTACATTCTGCCCAAGTTCGAGCCGCTCTTTAGCCGCAAGGGCGCCAAGCTGCCCGGCATTACGGTCGTGATGATGTCGGTCTCCAAGTACCTGATCGACAACCTCGAGGCCAACCCGGCGATACACGTGCGACCC
>CAYZVT010000141.1:0-9701 GCA_964481585.1 uncultured Pirellulales bacterium | reverse complement strand
CCTGATCGACTACTGGTACTTGTGGATTCTGAGCGTTGTCGCGCTCATCATCGGCGTGCTCTACGGCGGCAAGACCAAGCGCGGCCGGCAGGTCTTCGACTATCTGAAGATCAATCTGCCGGTCTTCGGGCCGATGTTCCGCAAGGTGACGATCAGCCGCAGCATGCGCACCCTCGGCACGCTCATCGCCAGCGGCGTCTCGGTGCTCGACGCGATCCGGCTCTCCTCCGAAGTGTCGGGCAACTATTATTACGAGCAGCTTTGGCTCGACGTGCTCGACCACGTCACGTCCGGCAACCAGATTTACGAAACGCTCGCCGGCAATGCGCTCTTTCCGCCGATGCTGGTGCAGATGATGCGCTCCGGCGAGGAAACCGGCAAGCTCGACTATGTGCTCGAAAAGGTGAGCAACTACTACGATGGCGAGGTCGAGATGGCGCTCAAAACCACGACCAGCCTGATTGAGCCGATCATGATCTGCGGCATGGGCGTGCTCGTGGGCGGCATCGCCATCGCGCTGCTGCTGCCGATCTTCTCGATGAGCGCCCAACACTAGCGCAAGGCATCGGCGCGCAGGCGCAAGCCGCGCGGTCGCCGGAGAAGGCGCTCCCGAAAGCAGGGGAGCGCCGCAGGAGAGCAGACGCCTGGCTACTTTTGCAGCAGCCGGGTGCGGCGGGAGCGACGCTCGGCACGCAGGCGGGCACGACGGCGGGTTTCGCTCGGCTTCTCGTAGTATTCGCGCTTCCGCATCTCTTTCTTGATGCCGCTCCGCTCGACCAGCTTGCGAAACCGGCGGACCGCCTCTTGAACCGACTCTCTCTCCCGCAGCGTCAACTTAACCACAATTCCTCCTTTAGCTCGGTAAGGCGGCTGACCCGCCGATGCCTGTTCGTCTTCCCCAACCCATAGGGAATCAACAAGTTTATCGGTCTCTAGCCCCTTCTGTCCAGGGGAGATTCTGCCACCAAGGGGCGATTCTGCGGGCGTCACGATTTGTGGGGACATTTTCGGGTGGGGACATTTTCGGGTGGCGGGGGCGCACCGCGACAGCGGAAGCCCCCGAAGCGCAAGAGGGCGGAAGGCGGCACCGGACCTGGCGTGGCGGGGCGCCCCCTCGATCTCAATCAGACCAAGAGGAAGCCTTCTGGACGAATCATCCAGGCTGACCACAATCGTGACGCTCACACGAGGCGATTTGGCACCCTCCGCTTTCCGCGCCTCGGGGGCTTCCGCTGTCGCGCGGCGCGCCCCCGCCCCCCCTCGTCTTCGCGGGCACTTTTTGCGCCGCCGCGCCAGGCGGTACAGCTTCGCCAGGCTCCGCGCCGGGGGCGCGATTTTCGGGCAACTCGGCTGAATCGGCCCCGGCGGGCCGGTCGATGGCTTAGGGGTATCCCGCCTTGCCCCGCACGTCCCGCCAGGATTCCCGCCCGATGCCCGCCGAGTCGCAGCCGCCTGCCTACAGCCGTGTTGCGGAACTGGAATCGCGCCAGGACGACGTGATTCGTCAGCTCGACCAGCTCAACGCCCGCATTGAACAGGTGCTCCGCGAGTGGGCTCCGGCCAAACCGGCTCCGGTCGCGGATGACGCAGCTCCGATTCCTCAGCGGCAGGCCGCGTAGCGCGTATTGGGATTGGCTCAAGCCCCTACACGGCTAGCCGGCCTGGCGGCCACGGGCACAAAGCATGCTGGCCGCTTACCGGCGGCGGTCGAGGTTTCCTGATTTGGCGATCGCGCGGAACAGCCGCAGCCCGAGCGCGACGCTCAGGCAGATGCCCAGCCCGCCGACGACGGAGATGCCGTAGAGGTGGGGGCCGACTTCGCGGCTGAGCAGGATCGACGAGCCGAGAAACAGCGCGCTGGAGAGCATGCCCAGCACGAGGCGGTTGACAGACGGTTCAAGCCCCCGATGGTCGAGGTGGACATCGAACTTGCCCGACTGCACCTGCTGCAAAATATCGTTCAGCCGGCGGGGCAGCACTTCGGCCAATTGCTCCGCCTCGCGCAGCACGCGCTGCATGCGGCGCAGCCGCCGGCGCGGGGCAAGCCGCCGCAAGAGCATTTTGCGGCGGTAGGGCTGCATCACTTCCAGCAGCGAAAAGCGCGGGCTGAGCAGCCGCGCCGTCCCTTCGAGCATGACGAGCACTTTGATCAGCATCGCCACCGGGCCGGGCAACATGATGTGGTAGCGGCGAATGATCGCCACCATCTCGCGCAGCGCCCCGCTCAGGTCGAACGACTCGATCGGCTGCGTGCCGTAATGGTCCACGAAGTCGGCCAGATCGAGCGCGAACGAAGCCTCGTCCAAATCGTGCGGCGTCGCGCCGAGCCGGGTGATAATCATCGACAGATAGCGGGCGTCGCGGTCGACGATCGCCATCAGCATCTCTTCCACTTCTTCGCGGAGCGACTCGTCGAGCCGGCCGACCATGCCGAAGTCGAGCAGGCCGATCACATTCTCTTGCAGTAAGACAATGTTGCCCGGATGCGGGTCAGCGTGATACAGCCCGTGGATGAAGATCATCTCCAGATACAGATTCGCCCCCCGGCGGGCGATCTCCTCCAGATCAAGCCCGCAGCGTTCCAGTCCAACGGCCTCGTTGAGCTTGATCCCCTCGATCAACTCCATCGTCAACACGCGCTGGGTCGAAAGCCCCGGAAAGGGGCGAGGGATGTGAACCGTCGGGTCGTCGCCAAACTCGTGGCGGAACTGCTGCAAGTTGCGCAATTCGCGGCCGAAGTCGAGTTCGCGGCGGAGCGTGCGGCGGAATTCCGCCACGATTGCCACCGGCCGATAGCTGGCCAGTTCCGGAATCCGCTCGGCCAATTGCGCCAAGCCCACCATGAGATCGAGATCGACGCGCACGCCGTCGCGAATGCCGGCGTGCTGGACCTTGACCACCACCGGCTCGCCCGACTGGAGCCGCGCGCGATGCACCTGCCCGATCGACGCCGACGCCAGCGGCTCGTCTTCAAAGTCGGCGAACAGGTCTTCCACCGGGCGGCCTAGCTCGGCGGCAATCGTCTGCCGGACGACGGCGGGCGGATCGGCCGGCACCTCGGTTTGCAGCCGCTTCAATTCGTCGGCCAGATCCACCCCGACCAGATCGGGACGGGTGCTGAGAATCTGCCCCAGCTTGATGAACGTCGGCCCCAGCTCCTCAATCGCCATGCGAATGCGCCGCTCGCGGGGGCATTGGGCGAGCATCTCGCCGTCGCGGTTGCGCAGCAGCCCTTTGGCAAACTCGAAGTCGAGCCGGTAAATCCAGTCCGCCAAGCCGTACTTGCTCAGCACGGTGAGAATCTCCCGCCAGCGGTTCACATGGCGGTAGATTTGCGGAATGGAGGGGATTTTGACCATGAGCGGCGGAGCAGGAAAAAGAGAAAAGCCTTCCTCTCAGTGTACTTGGGTGGTCGAGCCGAGACAAACGCCACCGCCGCGCCGCCGGAGCCGCAATTCTTGACCGGCGGCGGGCGATCGGCCAGACTAAAGCCGACAGCCGAAGCTGGCCCCTAGCGGCGCTGCCGCTCGTTTTTCTCATGCTCCTGCCTTTTTCGAGATCGTTCTGATGAACTGTCCGTCGTTTCGCTCGCTGCTCTCTGCCGTG
Source organism: uncultured Pirellulales bacterium (assembly GCA_964481585.1). Taxonomy (GTDB): domain Bacteria; phylum Planctomycetota; class Planctomycetia; order Pirellulales; family CAYZVT01; genus CAYZVT01. The sequence goes on along the minus strand of CAYZVT010000141.1, from coordinate 6,095 downwards.
GCCGTCGTCCTCGCCCTGGCCGCTTCCGCGCACGCCGAAAACTGGCCGCAGTGGCGTGGCGCCCGCCTCGACGGCATCAGCCGTGAGACGAATCTGCCGACGACTTGGAGCAAAACGGAAAACGTCGCCTGGCGTCTGCCGCTTCCCGGCCCTGCCGGGGCAACGCCGGTGATCTGGGATGACCATATCTTTCTCACCACCGTCGATGGCGATCAACTCGATCTGTACTGCGTCAGCACCGACGGGAAGCTGCTCTGGAAGCGCAACATCGGGCAGGGAAACAAAGACGTGCGCGGCGATGAAGGCAACTCGGCTGCCCCTTCGCCCTCGACCGACGGCGAGCATGTTTGGTCGTTCATGGCGAACGGGCTGCTGGCCTGCTACGACTTCGACGGCAATGAGGTCTGGAAGCTCGATCTTCAAGAGCGCTACGGCGCGTTTGAAATCGCCTTCGGCATGACCTCCACGCCGGTCCTCGACGGCGACCGGCTGTATCTGCAACTGATCCACGGCGAAGGCGATCCCGAGACGCGCGAGGCGATTGTCGTCGCGCTCGACAAACACACCGGCAAGGAAATCTGGAAGCACGATCGGGCCAGCGACGGCCGCGACGAGTGCGAACACTCGTACGCCTCGCCGACGCTCTACCGTGACGGAGAGCGGGCCTTTTTGATTACCCATGGCGCGGATTACGTCGTCGCCCATGACTTGGCCGATGGCCGCGAAATTTGGCGCTGTGGGGGCCTCAACCCCAAAGGCAATTACAACCCGACGCTGCGGTTTGTCGCCTCGCCGCTGGCCGTGCCGGGGCTGATTGTGGTGCCGACCGCCAAGAACGGTCCGGTGCTCGGCATCGACCCGGCGGCGCAGGGCGATGTGACCGACTCGAAGCAGTATCTGCAGTGGGTCCGCGAGCAGAACACGCCCGATGTGCCCTCGCCGCTGGTCCACGACGGGCTGGTCTATCTCTGCCGCGAAAACGGCAATCTGCTCGTGCTCGAAGCGGCAACCGGCCAGGAGATTTACGAGGAGCGCACCGTCCGCGACCGCCACCGCGCTTCGCCGGTCTACGCCGATGGCAAAATCTATCTCACCGCCCGCAACGGCACGGTCACGGTCGTCAAAGCCGGCCGCGACTTCGAGATTCTCGCTCAAAACAAGCTCGCCGAAGCGATGTCCGCTTCGCCGGCCATCTCCGAGGGCACGATTTATCTTCGCACGTTCGACGCCCTCTACGCCATCCGCGAATAACGGGGACGCAGCTCTTATTTGAAGCGCCGTCATCTTGACTCTTGGAAAGAGAGGTATTTCAGCCATGTTCGATGCTTCGGATCGGGACCGGTTGGGGCAACGCCAAGTGCGGCGGTTCACGGTGCCCATTTGGGCGGTCGCGGCGGTCGCCGCCTTTGGGGGGCTGTTGCTGCTGGGCTATCTCGCCACGCCCCGGACCGCTGCCGAACCGGAAGCCGAAGCCGCCCAGCCGCGTCAGGGCACGCCGGCCAAGTTCGCCTCCACGCGCTCCACGCACAAGGGAATCGGCACGCTGATCGGCATGAAAGACTGCCAGTGGGGCCCCAGCGACATGCCGACCGAGCCGCACTCGCGACTCCAGCCCGGCAAGCTCACTTTGACCGAGGGGGTGGCCGAAATTCGTCTCGACCGCGGCGCGGTGCTGATTCTCGAAGGCCCCGCCGAGTTCGAGCTGCGCACAAGCAACAGCGCCACGCTCCTGCGCGGCAAAGTCGTCGCGCATGTGCCGCAGCGGGCGAAGGGGTTTGAGCTGCAAACGCCCAGCGCCACGATCACCGATCTGGGGCTGGATGTCGAGGTCGCCTCGCCGGTGCCGGAAAGCGCCACCGAACTGCGCGAGGGCGACTCGCTCAAGCTCAAAGCGGGGGATACGATCCACCTCGGCCCCGGCGAATCAAAGCGGCTCGGCGCTCCCGAGCCGGAGCGCGGCGACACGATCTGAGCGTCCCGGCCACCCCGCCGTTTAGCATCAGGCAGTGTAGCCGATTCACTCCGTGGACCAGCTAGGCTAGCCACTGCCGGCGGGATTCGACTTTTCCTACGGTAAAGCGTATTGGTCTCGTTCGCGGAGCGACTGAGCTACACGGTCTGATGGCCGAGTCGAGCCAGCAGTCAAATATCGTCGTCGTAGACACTTTCGAACGTTCCCTCAGAACGTCCGTCGGCGTCCTCGTCGATGTCGCGCTCGTGACGATGGATCTCGCCGAGCACCATGTAAATCACGTCCTCGGCGACGTTCACGGCATGGTCGGCGATCCGCTCTAAGTGCCGCGAGATGTTGAAGTAGGCGATCAGCCCATCCACGTCGTCCGGGTTATCGCGGATCGCCTTCTTCACCTTGCGGTACATCGCGCGGTGGATGGCGTCCACCCGCTGATCGGCGTGGCGGACCATTTCGGCCAAGTGCAGATCGTTGTTCACCAGCGCATCGAGGCTTTGCTTCACCATCGAGCGCACGCGGCGACTCTCTTCGTCCAGGTCGAACGGCACGCCGTCCACGAGCGGCTGGTCGATCAAAAACAGCGCCTGCTCGGCCAGATTCGCGGCCAAGTCGGCGATGCGTTCTAGATCGTTATTGATCTTCACCACCGACACCACAAACCGCAGATCGGCCGCCATCGGCTGGAACAGGGCCAGCGTGTGCAGGCACTCCTCCTCCACGTCGATCTCCATCAGATCGATCCGCCGATCGCCGCGAATCACTTCCCGCGCCTGGTCCGCATCGCGGTTGGCGATGGCGCCAATCGCCTGCTCAACGCTCTCCTCCACCCGCGCGCCAAGCTCCAACAGCATGCTCTTGAGCTTCTCTATTTGCCGGTCAAAGTGTTTGGTCATGTGTGAGAGAAGGGGTGAGGGACGAGGGGTGAGGGACGAGGAATTGGCCGCGCCGGCTTTCCGCTTTCCGCTTTCCGCTTTCCGCTTTTTGGCTCCGCCTTCCGCCTTCTTACCCAAACCGCCCCGTGACATAATCTTCCGTCTCCGAGAGCTTGGGCTTGGTAAACATGTCGGGCGTGGCGGCGTATTCGATCAGCCGGCCGAGATACATGAAGGCGGTGTAGTCGCTGATCCGCGAGGCTTGCTGCATATTGTGCGTCACGATGAGGACCGAGTATTCGCCACGGAGTTCTTTAATCAAGTCTTCGACCTTGCCGGTGGCAATCGGATCGAGCGCCGAGCACGGCTCGTCGAGCAGCAGCACTTCCGGCTCGCTGGCGATCGCGCGGGCAATGCACAGCCGCTGTTGCTGGCCGCCGGAAAGGCTCAGACCGCTCTCGTGCAGGCGGTCTTTGACTTCCTCCCACAGCGCGGCCCCTCGGAGACTCTGTTCGCAGACCTCATCGAGCACCCGCTTATCGCGCTCGCCGTCGATCCGTAGCGGGTAGACGACATTCTCATAAATGCTCATCGGAAATGGGTTGGGCTTTTGGAAGACCATGCCCATCCGCTTGCGGAGCTCGATCACGTCGACGCCTTTGGAGTAGATCGAATCGCCGTTGAGCCGCATCTCGCCATCGATCCGCACGGTGTCAATCAGGTCGTTCATCCGATTGACGCAGCGGAGCAGGGTCGATTTGCCGCAGCCGGAGGGGCCGATCATGGCGGTCACTTTGCCGCGCGGGATGCCCATCGAGATGTCGAACAGCGCCTGCTTTTGGCCGTACCAGAGATTGAATTTTTCGATCTCCAGCACATGCTCTTCTTTGGTCAGAGCGGTATGGATCACCGGGTCGATCTGTTCGCCGCGCAGGATCGCTTCGAGCCGGTTGCCCTTCTTCGGCGTCTTCGCCAGACTCGGTTTGTCGCCGCGTGCAGGCCGCTCCGCCTGGGCAGGGGGGGCTTCGCTGGGAACCGGTTGGTCAACACGCATAACGGCTTTCTCCAAAACGATTAAAACGTCTTACACAACCGTCTGTCAAAAGGCAGGAACGAACCCATCCAGTTCCAGCCGCTACGAGTGGTTGTGAAAGGTGCATTAAAATTGGCCGGCGCTGAACTGCTTCCGCAACCGTCCGCGTAGCCACACGGCGAGCAGGTTGAGCGACGCGATCAGCGCAATCAGCAAGAGTGTCGTGGTAAAGACCATCGGCTTGGCCGCTTCGCTGTTTTGGCTCTGGAAGCCGAGGTCGTAAATGTGGAACCCCAGGTGCATGAAGCTGCGGTCCCAATGGATAAACGGAGCCGTCGCATCGAGCGGCAGCTCATGGGCGAGTTTGACCGCACCGACGAGCATCAGCGGCGCGACTTCGCCCGCGCCGCGGGCCATCGCCAAAATCGTTCCGGTCATAATGCCCGGCAGGGCACGCGGCAACACGATGCGCAGGATCGTTTGCAGTTTGCTCGCGCCACAGGCGTAAGAGCCTTCGCGCATCGAGTTGGGCACGGCCGCCAGTGCTTCTTCCGAAGCGACGATCACCACCGGAAGCGTTAGCAGCGCCAAGGTGAACGAGGCCCAGACGAGCGCGCCTTTGCCGAAGGTTGGGTTGCCGTCGGCCGTGCGTGCGGCGAAGAAGATCTCGTCGATGCCGCCGCCGATGATGTAGCAGAAAAAGAGCAGCCCAAAGGCCCCGAAGACGATGCTCGGCACGCCGGCCAAGTTATTGATCGCAATCCGCACCGCACTAATCGCCGGCCCGGCTTTGGCGTATTCGCGCAAGTACAGCGCGGCCATCACGCCAAACGGGACAACGGCCAGGGCCATAATCATTGTCATCACGACCGTACCCACGATCGCCGGCCAGACGCCCCCTTCGCTGTTGGCCTCGCGCGGGTCGTCGAGCAAGAACTCGGCCCAGCGCGAGAAGTAGACCTGCCACTTGTCCCACCAGCCAAGCTGGTTGGCCGGCACCATGCGGACAATGCCCGCCAGCCCCAACTGCTGCGTCTGGCCTTGGGCCGTCTCGAACGTGATCTGGAACTTGTCGTTCTCGGCCTGTAGCTCGTCGATTTCGGCCTGCACGCGGGCGTACGCTTCGCCGACTTCCGCCTGCACCGCTTCGTAGTGTTGCTCGGCCTGTTGATACTGGGGCGAGCCTTGGCCGTAGTCGAGTTCCGCTTGCCGCATTGCGAGACGGGCCTGTTCGACGCGGGCGTTCTGCGCGCCGATCTCGTGTTTATTGAGCGCCTCGATCCGCTCGCGCCGCGCGACGACCGCCTCGTGATGGGCGGTGTAAAGCTCCCAAATCTTCGCCCGTGCTTCGGCCAGCGCTTCGCCCTCTAGGCCGGCGGCGTTGGTCACCTGTTCGCCGTCGATCGTGATGGCCTGGGGATAGCCGTAAAAGCGGCCTTTCTCCATCCGCTCGACGAGCAAGGCCCACGGCGGCTGCGTTTGCTCGGCAAGGGCGAAGTCGTCGATCCAGTGGAAGTGCGTGTTCGTCAGTTCGTAGTTTTCGGTGCGGAGCAAGCGGCGGCGGACGTAGCCCTCATGCTCGGCCATTTCCGCCCGCGCGGCACGGGCCGCTTCCGGCGGCAGCGCGGCCAGCGTGCTCGGATCAGGACGATACCAATCGGTGCGGGTGACTTCGCCGAGATAAACCGTGCCGTCGGCCAGCTTGACCTGCCAGAGCGAGCTGGGCCAAAACGTGCTCGTGCCTTGAAAGAGCACGTAGAGCAGCAGCCCGACGATCATCGCCAGCGCGATCACCAGCGCGCCGCCGGTGAGCCAGACCATCGGCTCACCCTGCGCCACGAGCGACGCGCCGCCGCCGATCCTGCGCCCGCGACGGGGCGGCTTTTGGGCCGGCTTGTCCGGAATGACGCCGATGATCGAGGCAGTGGAACTCATAGCTGATAAGCCCGGCGTCGGAAGCGGAGCCGCACGATCTCGGCGACGGTGTTGACGGCAAAGGTCAGCATGAACAGCACCAGCGCGGCGAGAAACAAGGTGCGGAAGTGCGTGCTGCCGCGCGCCGCTTCCGGCAGTTCAACCGCGATCGTCGCCGAGAGGGTGCGGAAGCCATTAAAAATATTCCATTCGCGGATCGGCGTGTTGCCGGCCGCCATGAGCACGATCATCGTCTCGCCCACCGCGCGTCCCAGGCCGATCATCACGGCCGAAAACAGCCCAC
>CAYZVT010000140.1:0-10910 GCA_964481585.1 uncultured Pirellulales bacterium | reverse complement strand
GACGCCGTGCAGAGGGCGAATCCGCCCTTGCGCGGCGGCAAAATCGACCGTCAATCGCCGCGCGCGGTCTTGGGGATCTTGCGGCTGATCCCCCTGTGCGACCCGCGGCAAGGAAGGCGCAGCCAGAGTGGTCAGGAGCAAAAGTGCTATGGTCGCTCGTCTAGGCAATGTCATCAATCGCTTTCTGGTTTGATTGTTTGAGACGAATTGGCGCAGGAAGTATCCGAAGAACAACTAGTGGCCGGCACGTGTCGCGCGCCGCCAACCTACCACGCCCGCGACCGCCAGCAACCATCCCATCATCAGCAGGGAGTTCGGCTCGGGAAGAGGTGAGATCGCGCCCAGGCCCACGCTGCCGAGGAGTTGCATTTCTTGGGTGCTGAGCGCGCGCAACCACAGCGCGGCCTCGTCGTAGTCGCCGCCGTGAAAGAAGTCTTCGTGTCCGCCCGCCGTATCCTCCACCAAATGCCAATTGCGAGTTTGCGCGGGAATGGCCGCATAGCCGGGCATCGTTTGAGGCGATCCGAGCGGCTGCCCGTCAAAGTAGAACTGCACCGTCCCGCTTTCGAAAACAAAACCCACATGATGCCAGAGGCCGTCCTCATTCACGTTAAGCGGCAGCGAATCGACGATGGTTGCTCCCGTGCCCGCGGGATTGACGGAGATGCGCAAATAACGCTGTGCGTGGTTTTCGGGATTGCGCTGCGAACTGAAAATGAAATCCCCCACGTCGAAGCCGGTCCCGTCGAAACTGGTCAAGAGCCGCGCTAAACCACGGCTGTTGTTGACCGAATCGCCGGCATCGCCGCGATCGTTGTAGTACATGCTGAACGAAAGCGCCGAGGTCGCCGAGGTCAAGCGGCTGTTCAGGTTGACATTCTTGGTGGTGATGTCAGCGCCCGCACGCAGATGTTGATTCGAGAAAGGAGAAAGCGGGTCGGCGGTACTTCCCGAAATGTTGCCTAGCAGCGTGGCATTCGGTCCTCGCAGGGCAACCGCCGTGGTGCCGGCGATGTTCTCAAAGTCGTGCGCCAACACGGCATCGTCAATGATGAGAGCGGCCCGGGCAGGAATCGCCGAGAAGGTTCCCCCCAGCAGCGACGCCAGCACGATCAAAGCGGTTGGCGGTGCGAACGAGCGACAAGTGGCGACGCCGGATAGCTGAAGCGCACGCATAGCAGTTGGTTCCTTTTGATGGATCGTACGTTCCGCAAGCTCTCTGTGCAGGGTTAAATCTCGCCGCCGACTTCGCCACCCGAGGGGGTGCCGGACGCCTTCCAAGCGTCGGAGTCAATCGAGTCGGCAACAAACCGAATACTCCCGTCGCCCAAGAGCACCTCAACGCCGCCGGGGTGATTGCTGCGCGCGGTCATGATTACCGCCCGATCGGTATTCGCGTTAAAGCTTCCCACGCACGGCGCGCGTGGCGTATCGACGCAGTAACCGGCGCGGATTTCATCGGGGGTGGAGCTGTTGGGCGTCCGGTTGTGATGGTAAAAGGCTGCCTCGGCGCTGTAGGTGGCGCCGCGAAAATCCTTCCCCGGGCGGAGCAGAACTTCCGAAACGAGCGCCGTGTGGCTCGTTCCATCGCGCAGATCGGCCATCCGCAGCCGGCTGTTGAAGTAGAACACGCCCGCCTCGCGCTGCGTCTGGATCGTGGTCGGATCGACGCCAATATACTCGACCATCGGGCCGATACCATTGTTCGCCACGTAGTTGCCCCGCGCCTCTTGCGATATGCCGCCGAAGTCGAGCGGCTCGACCGGCGAATCCGAAGGGCACTGAAAATGCGGCAGCGTCCGCGAGGTGGTTTCGATGTTGCCCGCGCCGCTAAAGGTGGTGCTCCAATCCACCTGGTCATACAGATTTTGCAGTCCCAGGAACGGCAACAAATAGAGCGCCCAGGAGGAGTTGTCGGTCTGATTCGCCTCGGTCGGAGACAGGGCGCAGTGCACCCCCTTCGGCAGCGCGCGGTGTTGCTCGTGGTGCAAGTGCATCGCCAGCCCGATTTGCTTCAATCGATTCGCACAGTCGGCCCGCCGCGCCGCCTCGCGCGCCGCTTGGACGGCCGGGAGCAAAAGCGCGACCAAGATTCCGATGATGGCGATCACCACAAGTAGTTCCACCAAGGTGAACCCGGCTCGTCGCGGCCACCTGTCGCCGCAATGAAGGCAACGAGGTTTTCGTTTCTTGAGCGTCATGGCGCGGCCTCCGGCGATGGCTCGTCCTCGATCGGCTCGAATATCAGTTCCAGTCGGGGACGCAGGGCCGGATCGGGATGTTCCGACGAGGCAATCAGGAACGCCGCGTTTTTCTCCGTCAGCCGATCGGGGCTCAAACGCAAAAACAGGAACTGCCCAGACGCTCCCGCCCGGACGGCATGCTCGTTGAGGTAATCGACCAGTTCGGGCGAGGAGATGCGATACGAACCGAGCGGCGCTCCCCGAGTCAGAACGTCCTGTGCGAGCAGCACGGCCTGCCGGTCCTCTCCGGTCGGTCCGGCGTAGAAGTCTTGCTTCGGCAGGATCTTCGCCACGGGCCGCGGGGGCAGCGCGTACAGATCGACCGAGAATTCGATTGGATCGGCCGGATCGTCCGGCCTGCCAGCAATATGCGAAAAAACAAGCGTTGCCCCGGCCACCGGCTGAGCGGAGGGCAGCTTGGGCAACGGAAACGGCAGCACGGCCTCCCGCGTGCCCCCCGGCTGACGCCGCCCCCCGATGCGTAGCCCACCACGATCCGAAGTGGCAACGTACCTGGCGGAGATCGTGGCGTCGTGCGACTCGGCGGAGAGCACGAGGTCCGGCTCCGCCGCCGGCAACGGGGACGGAATGGTATCTGCCTTCGGCCGCGCCGCAGGGAGCAGGACGAGTTGCTGTTGCTCGCGCATCACCCGCCGCGATTGTCCCGCCCTCAGGACGACCGCCTCCCAGGTAGGATCTTCTGTCGGCAGTGGTTCAATGCGCACCGCCCCATCCACCACATGGACCTCAGTCGCCCCACCCTCGGCCACCTCCACGGAGAACCGAGTCCCCAGATCGATCACCCGCACCACGGGCGTTTCAATGGTAAAACCCTTTGCCGAGCCGGTGGCGTGCACCGCGAGCCGGCCGTGTCGCAATTGGGCGCTACTCCCGGAACCGGCCAACAACTCGCCCGGCCCCTGCAAAATCACCCGGGCTCCATCGCGGAAACGCAAGTCGGCCGTTCCGCTTGCCAGCGCAACCCGGTCGGAGGATGCCGCGCGCCCATCGGACGCTGGCCGAAATTTGCAATTGCTTGCGGCCATCAGCGCGAAGTTTGCCGTTCCAGCCGGACGCTCGCCAACTGGCGGCACAGCGGCCGGCGGTGCGGAAGGCGGGGGCGATCGGACGGTCTCTGGCTCGGTCGCCGTGCGGACCATCGCCAGAATCGTGAGCGCGGCGAAGAGAAACGAACTGGCAAAGATCCACGAAAACACGATAGGCCGATTGACCGATTCCCACCACAACGTCAGCGGCCTCGGTCGGCGCTTGATCGGCGGCTGGCTCCCTGCATCACGAGCGGGCGAGAGGGGCAGGCCGCGCTGGTTCGGCGGGACTGCGTCGTTGATCGCGGGACGCAGGCTTAGCCTCCGCAGTTGCAAGGCATCGCCGACCGCCTGCACGTAGAGCTGGCATGCCTCGTCGTCCTTCAAGACGAGCGATTCCAGTCGGGCGAGCTCCTCGGAAGTAGCCTGTCCTTCCAGCGAAGCGGCCGAGAGCCAGAGGATCTCGGAGAGCAAGGATTCATCACGCGGCGATCCGCTCATGAGCTTCGCCCCCGGCGAAGTGCGGCATCGATGCAGCGGTGCACTTGGCGACGAATACGCATCAACTCCTGCCGCACCGAGTCGGCCGATCGCCCCAACTCGGCGGCCAGCGCCACGGCCTTCTCGCCCGAATAGCACCGCTCAAGCAGAGTCCGCTTCGTTTCCCGCAGTTTCTCCAAACAACCACGCAGCGCGTGGGTCCGGGTATCGTTCCGTTCGACCGACCGCGCCACTTCGGCCGACACCCGCTCCAAAAACTCAAGGCTCAGGGCCCGATGCTTCGCCTGGCTGCGATGGCGATGCGTCAACACCTGGTAGTAGGCGATCGTGCAGGCCCAGGCGCCAAAATCTTTGGTCGCGTCGTACTCCTCATACTGCTCCCATAACCGCAATTTGGTTTCTTGCAGAATGTCCTCGGCGTCCTCCCAATTGGGCACCAGCGCTAAGACATACGACTCCAGCCGACGCTCGCATTGCGTCAACCGCCGCAGAAACTCAGCCGTATGCGCTTTGAAATGCTCAACCATGTCCGAATTTCGACGAGAGAAACTCCTCACGACTATTAGTAGCAAGAGACAATACCGTGACGCGCTTTTTTGCGAGACCGAATGAAATTTTTCGCCGATCAATCCCACGCCCGAAGCTGCACGGCCCAACGTCGCCGAGCGGCTGGGGGCCGCGTGTAGGCTCAAAGGGCTGCCATGGGACGAGCGAACGCGGTGTGGATCGTGGAGCTGATCCGGGCGACGCTCAAGCGGAGCACGCGGCCGGTCCGCGTCGGGCAGCAGACACCGGCGAGTCTTCTACAGCGATTCCGCAAAAAGCTGATCGACCGCCGCGAGGTCAGCAAGCGGACTGCGGTTAAACAGATCGGCGACGATCTGCTCGTAGCTATAGCGGGCGATCTCTAGTTCCAGCCCGGCCAGTGCGGCGTGGATCGCCGGCAGGCTGCCGGCTTCGACCGTCGCGGAGCGTGCCGAGCGCACTTCCACCGCGCCGGTCATTTCCGCTAGGGGCGAGGCCGACGGCTCGCCGTAGAGCGTCGTCCGTAGCGTGGGAACCTCAGTGGTCATCTGCGGTAGCGCGGCGTAGAGCAGGGGAGCGTCCGCCGCCGGTCTGCTCACAAGCTCGTCCGAGCGGCTTGTCGCCGGCATAGTGGACGGGGCCGCATCGGCCATTTGCAGCCCTCCTAGCTCTGTGATCGCCTGGGTGGCGAGGCTCGTCGGCGCGGCAGCCGGTTCAGCCTGCGAGGCGTCGTAGACAAGTGAAAGCGAGCTATCGTCAAAGCTGCGGGCGAGCACGGCGGTAAAGCTATAGATGTAGCTGCACACGCCGGGAGCAAGGAGCGAGCAAGTGTCGCCGTCGATCGCCACCTGCTCGATGGGCGAATTGCCAAAGAGCCGTGCCACGTCGTCGCCAGCGGTCGCATAGCCCGCGTAGCGGTCGTACCGCGCGGCGCGGTTGGCGTAGGTGTCGCCGCTCATCGTCGCCCGCTTGGCCGAAACCCCGTAGTTATCATCGCCAGCGGTGTCGTAGAAGTACGCCGTGTCATAGCCGCGTGAAGCTCGGCTGTCGATCGCGTCGAAATGGGTGACTTCATTAAAAAAGTCACTCCCCCAGAGCCGCGCGTCTTGTCCTTGTGCGACGAAGGTATCGTCCCCGGCCGAGTCGAGCAGACGTGCCTGGTCGTAGCCCGACGAGGCGAAGGCATGGATCGCCGTAAATCCGCCGACGACATTCTGATAACCAGCGCCGAGCATCGCGCCGCGCCCCGGCCGCACATAGAAGCCGTCATCGCCGGCTGAGTCGTAGAAGTACGCCGTGTCCGATCCGCCGCCGCTCCGTACGTCGAGATTTTCCATGCCGTCGGCGCGCACGGTAAGTCCCGCGCGCGTGGCCTGCATCGTCGTCGGCCGCAGGACGACGGTTTCGTTCTGCGACGTTAGCAGCACCCGCGCTGCGTCGTCTCCGCCGCCACCGTGCAGAGTAACCTCGCTAAAGGCCGAAGCATCAAAGCGGTAGTCGATGCCGTTGACGGTGATCGCGTGCTCGCGGCCGGTGGAGAAGGAGAAGGTATCATCGCCTTCCGTGCCATGCACGCGCAGCGTATCGCCGGCAAACTCAACGAGGTTGGCGAGGCGTAGAGCGAACTCGCCGCCGCCCGCGAGCTTGAGATACAGCACGTCGCCCGCCGCAACTTGTACGTCGACGCGCCCGCTGCCGGAGGCGAGCGGCACGTCCCGGCTTGCGCCGTAAAACTCGCAGAACGCCGATTCGCCGGCGGCGGCAAGGATCTCGGCGGTGAGGATGCCGGTCCGGCTGGCTTCCAACCGATACCACTGCTCACCAGCAAGATTCTCATTGGTGAGCGTCAGCAGCGACAGCGCCCCCAGATCGGTCGCCGCAAGGCCAGGGCTGGCCACGCCGTCGAGCGAGAGCGTGTAGTGACTCAGCTCGCCGCTGGCGGCGAGGCCGAAGCGGTACGTTGTGTCAGCGGTCACGTCGAACGTGAACGAAGCGCCATCGCGGCTCCACTGGCCTTCGGGCAGGCTTGCCCAATCGAAGGCCGCACCATCTGCCGAGAGAGTAACGGTGCCCGTGAAGCCTGCCGTAAACGAAAAATAGTCGTGATCGCTCAGCGTCCCAAGCGTGCCGGCGAGCGTCGCGTCGTTGCCGATCCGGCCCAAGTCGAACGCCGTCTCGACGGCTGAGCCGTAATCGTCGCCGCCCAGGACCGACCCGATCGCACGCTGGAGATTGAGCCGATCGTAAAAGGCTCCGGTCGCCGTGTCCCAGAACGAGTCGGCGGTGTCGCGCATCACCTGATAAAGGGTGTCTTGCGTGATGTCCGCGTAGCCGGCGAACTGCATCGCTTCGCGGAGCAGCACGCTCGCACCGGCGACGTAGGGAGCGGCCATGCTCGTGCCCGAGTAGCTCGAATAATCGTCGGCCTGGCCGTTTTGGTTCCCGACGTAATCGGGCACGGTGCTGAGGATCGAGCGGCCGGGGGCGGCGATGGCGCGCTGGTGCCGCTGGCTAAAAGAGCTAAACGCGCCCCCCGCGTCGACCGAACTGACCGGCACGACGTAGCTGCTGGCGGCCGGATAGCTCAGGCCCGGCATGCCGGAACTGGCGAAGGCATTGCCCGCCGCGACCGAAATAAAGATGCCGTCGGCTTCGAGCTGCGCGAACTCATCTTCGAGCGTGGCCCAACTGGGAATGGTGCTCGCGTTCCAGGTCGTGCCGAGCGAAAGATTGACGGTGGTGATCGGGTTGGCAAAGGCGTCGCGGTTTTCGTGGACCCAGCGGAGCGCCTGCTCGACGTAATCGAGATAGCCGTGGCCGTCGTCGCTAAAGACGCGCAGCGCCACGAGATCAACTCCCGGAGCCACGCCGGTCCCGAGTGCGTCGTTGCCGCCGACGATGCCGGCGACGTGCGTTCCGTGCGAGCCCATCAACCCATCGTCGTAGGGATTGGCATCGTTCTCGGCGAAATCCCATCCGCCCACGACGCGGTAGCCCTGCCCGAATCCGCCGCCGAGGGCGTAGTGGTCCCAAGCGATGCCGCTGTCGATGACGGCGACCGTCTGCCCCGCGCCGAGAAAGCCGTAGGTGTCGCGGATCTGCGCCGGAGCGCTAGCGGCGGTAGCCTCGGCAGCGGTTTCAATCTGCGCTGTGACCGGCTGAAGTTGCTGTTCGATTTCTGGAAGCAGCTCGCCACCGACAATCTGCCCGAGCGGGTCGGCCGACATGACGAGCCGCGTTTCAAACTGCTCGAAGCGCGGCGCGCGGCGCCAGCGGCCAAGTGTCGAGTCTTCTCGCATCCCTCGCCTCGTGTCTCTCGAGGCCGCGCGGCGCGTGCCGACGGCCTGACGTGTCTCGCCGCCGAAAGCGGCGGAAGTCCTTGCCCATCTGGTGCAGATGGCCCGCCCCAGTCACGCAAAAATAGGTCACGCTACCGAGCGCCGCCCCGCAGCCGGCAGATTCCATACGACCGCGCCAGACGGGTGAGAAAACGGGACGCCGCTTGTCGGGTGGCGGGGGCGCACCGCGAGGGGCGGAAGCCCCCGGCACGCAAGAAAGCGGAAAGCGGAGGGCGCGGGGGTGGCGGGGGCGCACCGCGAGGAGCGGAAGCCCCCGCCGCTGCTCGTTTTGGCGTGTGAGAGGAAAACCCGCCGCTTCCGCTCCACTTTGTGCGGCCGGTTGTCGAAATTAGGAATAGCTGTTCCGAACGTGCGCTTTTGCCGACGAGGGAGCGTCTGCTGTGTCTGCTGCCAGTCGCCTTCAGTACCTCTATCTTGCCTACCTCTCGCGCCCCAAAGCCGAGCGCAAGCTGTACCGCATGCTCCGCAGCCAACAGCCGGTGCGGATCGTCGAGCTGGGCTTGGGCACGATCGAGCGCACGCTGCGACTGCTCGCCGTCGCGCAGCGGTTCGCGCCGGGGCAGCGGCTGGAGTACACCGGGCTTGATCTTTTCGACGCGCGGCCGGAGGGCGCACCGCCGCTGCCGCTGATCGTTGCCCACCGCCGCCTAAAGACGACCGACGCGCGGGTAAAACTAGTCCCCGGCGATCCGGCCCAATCGCTCCGCAGCGCGGCCAACGCGCTGCCCAAGACCGATTTGCTGCTCATCGCCGGCAGTCTCGACGCCGACGTCTGGCTCTATCTGCCGCGCATGCTGCACGAGGGGTCGCTCGTCCTGCAAATGCCCGACCCGCCAAACAGCACGGCCGCCATCACCGTGATCGAACGGGCCGAAATCGACCGCCGCGCCCAGCCGGCTCCCCGCCGCCGGGCGGCGTAACGGCGCGCGGCGCAGCGACGCGCCGGGGTGGCGGGGGCGACCGCGAAGCGGAAGCCCCGAAAGTCCCGCGACGGCCGCCCCACCCGTCCTTTCCGCCTGCGCGAAGGCGTAGCAGAGCGGCCGTGCTATCGGGCAACTTCCTGCTCCCACGGCTGTCCCAGTTGTCGCAGCACGCGACAGCAGTGCGACAAGCGGCCGTAGCGCGTGTCCCACAATGAGAGGCCCTGTCCCGAGCTGGGACAGCTCCCTCTCTCTGCTTATCCGGAAAATCCGGATGAGCGGGACGCCGCCCATTGTGCTAAGCGCCTTCTCCAACACCAGTTGAGTTGAGGCTGGTAATCCGTAGCGCCAAACGGTGGGCGATTGGCGTAAGTTTTGCAAAGAAAACGCGGCGAACGTCGAGCGATCGTAGCCCGCCCAGCGGGCGACACGGGGGACCGTAAGGCGTGCATGTGCGATGCTTGCGTCGCGGGACGCGAGCCGCAAGAGGCGGCAAGGCAATCGTGCCGCCTCCGACTGCCCCAGATTGCATGGAGGATTGGGCCGTGTTGGTGCTCAGCAGAAAAGTCGGGGAGAAGATCGTTATCGGCGATGGCATCACCGTCACCGTGCAGCGCGTGGCCGGCGGCCGCGTCTCGCTCGCCATCGAAGCGCCCCGCGACGTGCGGATTTTACGTGGGGAACTCGATAACTTTGAGGAAAAGGCGTCGCACTCGATGGCCGGGGTCGGTCACGGCCATCACACGCTTCACCTGATGCAAGAGCACGCGAGCCTCTAGCCAGTCCGTTAGCACTCGCTCGCGCGCAATAACACCTGCGCGACGGCAGCCACGGTTTCTGCTGATTCCAGCAGCACCGGATGGTGTAGCAGTACGGTCTGTTCGGCCGCTTGGGCCGAATGCGGCAAGGCTCCAACTTTTCGACAGCGGCGCGCCGATCGCAGCGTAAAGCCGCGAAAGCCCGCGTCGAGTGCGACTCCGGCCGCTTGCACTGCCTGGATAAACTCCTCTCGCGTTCGTTTTGGTCCCCGATACCGCCACGCGAGCTTGTAGTAGCTCGGCGCTCCTGGTACAGCATTTGTTAGCGGCACGAGTTCCTCTTGCGGCTCCGTTGCCGCAAGAAGCTGCTCAGCCCGCTGACGGCGGATCGCGTTTCGCGCCGCGAGCTTTGTTAATTGCGGCAGCAGCACGGCGGCTTGCAGTTCGCTCAAGGGAAACGCATCGTTGCCGCGCTGGGCAAAAATCTTCATGCGCTGGTGAATGTCGGCATGTCGCGTTAGTACTGCGCCGCCCCGGCCGGCGGTGAGCAGCTTGCTCCCGCCAAAGCTGAGCACGCCCGCATCGCCCCAGGCGCCCGCTGGTTGGCCGTCAACTTCCGCCCCTGGCGCTTGGCAGGCGTCCTCGACCACCCGCAGCCCGTATTCGTCCGCCAGCGCACGGATCGCCCGCATCGCCGCCAGCCCTCCGTGCAGGTGCGAAACCAAAACGGCTCGCGTCGCGGGACCAATTGCGCGAGCGAATTGCTGCGGGTCGATGCACCAACTCTGCGGATCAATGTCAACCAACACCGGCACCGCGCCGATCGCTTCGATCGCGCGGAAGTTGCCCGGAAAATCGTAGCCGGCCAGAACCACTTCATCCTCTGGCCCGACGCCCACGCCGCGCAGCGCCAGTTCGACCGCCACGGTGCCCGAGCAGCAGAGCGTAACGTGATCGAGACCATGCAGCGCCGCGAGCGCCTCCACAAGCGAGCGCGTGGCGGGGCCGTGGTACTTGCCCCAACTGCCGTCGGCGAGGGCCTGTTCGAGCGCTGCGCGGATGTCTTCGTCCTCCGGCGGCCAGTCGGGCGGCGTGCAGCGAGGCTGTGAATCGGGAGTCTGCTTGCCTGCGGTCATGTGTCAGCTCAGGCGTGGTGGCAAGCCGCTTGGGCGGCCTTTATACTAAGCTCGTCGGCCTGTCGGGAAACCGGCGGCACGCGACCAGTGACGCAGTTTCCTCCTACTGAAGCGACAGCCATGAAGCGCATCCGTTTCTTGATGGTCGGCGGCTTTCTCGGCGCGGGCAAGACCACCGCCATCGCACGCCTTGCACGCCATTCTCTAGCCCAAGGGGAAAAGGTCGGCATCGTCACGAACGATCAGGCCTACGAGCTGGTCGACACGCAAAACCTGCGTGCCCAGGGCTTTCGCGTCGGCGAAGTGTCGGGGGCGTGCTTTTGCTGCAAGTTCAACGATCTGCTCGCCACCGCCCAACGGCTTGCGGCCGAGGAAACACCGGACCTCATCATAACCGAGCCGGTTGGCAGTTGCACGGACCT
>CAYZVT010000139.1:0-10954 GCA_964481585.1 uncultured Pirellulales bacterium | reverse complement strand
ATGCAACTGGTCGATGGCCGCCGGGCGCTGCAAGTCGGCGGCGACGAGCATCGGCGTTTTGCCGCGCTCTTTGACGAGCCGGGCGAGCTTGCCGCAGGTGGTCGTTTTGCCGGAGCCTTGCAAACCGCAGAGCATCAAAATCGGCATCTCGCCCTGGAGGTGGAGCGAGTGGTCGACCGGGCCCATCAGATTGACAAGCTCTTTGTAGACGATCCCCACGACCTGTTGGCTGGGATCGAGCGCTTTGAGCACTTTCTCGCCGACCGCTTGCTCGGTGACGCGGGCCATGAAGTCTTTCACGACCGGATAGCTGACGTCGGCTTCGAGCAGCGATTGCTGCACCAGCCGCAGACCATCCCGCATGTTCGATTCGGTCAGCTTGCCCTGGCCGCGCAGCGATTTGAGCGCGGAATTGAGGCCATTTTGCAGCGATTCGAACATACAGCACCTTCACAGGGGTCGGCGGTTGGGCTGAACTCTACAGCCTCGGACTCCCTACGCCGGGGAGGGAGAAACAAGCGCGAATCGCAAATTATAGCCGGCTTGTGGCCGAGCGAAAAGAGCTGCGCGGGCCTTTTTCAAGTGGGTGGCGGGGACGCACCGCGAATAGCGGAAGCCCCCGGTGGGGATGGTGGATTTTGGATTTTGAATGGTGGATGGGTGGCGGGGGCGCACCGCGAGGAGCGGAAGCCCCCGGAGGCGGTGACAAGTGGTGAGTGACAGGGGACGCGGTGGCGGGGGCGCCCTTTATTACAACCAGACCAAGGGGAAGCCTTCTGGAAAAATCATCCAGGCTAACCCCAATCGTGACGCTCACACTCAGTTGGCGACCCGGTACTCCAGCGGCACCTCGGCGGTCTGGGCATCATCGGCGATTCTCAGCGGCACGGTCCAGGCAACGGTGCCGGTTTTGCAAAGCCCGCCGTCGTGCTGGCAGTAGTAGTACTGCACGGCCACGCGAAGCGTCTCCTCGCCCGGCCCCGTGACCGGCACCTCGATGTCGAACGTAGTCGCCGGCGGCTTGAGGTCCACCAGCTTGCCTAGCCCGCTTCGTTCGACTGGTCCCGCTTCGGCTTCCGTCCAAAGTTGATACCGCTGCGGCGCGAGGGGGTTGATCTTCCAGCCGACCGGCAGCCCCAGTTCGACGCGGAGCGTCACCTTGCCCTTCTCCGCCCGCACCGTTTGTTGGGGCAGCTTCACGGACACGGCCTTGGCAAAGGCTGGCCCCGCCGGGGCATCGCCGGCCGACGCGGCTGGCGGGGCTTCGGGGGGAGTCAGCCCCTCGATCGTGAGCGTCGAGACGCGGTTGCCGCCGCGCAGATCGACGACGCGAATCAGGTGGTTGTTCGTGTCGGCCACGAAGAGTTTTCCGGCTGCGGCGGTGATGCCGGCCGGCTCGTCGAACGTCGGGGCCTCGTCGCTCTTGCCCGGCTCGCCGGTGCCGACGAGCGTTTTGCACGTCCGCTTGATTGGGTCGATGACCTTGATCTTGTTGTTGTAGGTGTCGGCGATGTAAAGCTGGCCTTCGTAGTAAACCACGCCAAGCACGTGCTGCAAGCGTACGTTGTCGCCGCGTCCGTCAACGTCGCCAAACTCGAACAGCCGGCCATACGGCAGATCGGCGGTGCCGACGATGGTTTTTACCTCCCGGCGGGGATTAAACGGCACGGCCCGCACCGAGCTTCCCTCGCTGTCGGCGACGTACAGCCAGGTGCCATCGCTCGCCAGCCCGCTCGGCTGGGCGAAAGAGCTATACCCCATTTCGTAAGGGACCGGCGGCAACAGCGGCCCGTCGACAATGTCCTCACGCCCATTGCCGGCGTAGGGACCGATCTCTTTCTCGTCGAGCGTCATTTTCCAAATCTGGTGCGGCCCGGCCATCGCAATGTACAAGTTGTCCTCATGCACGAGCACCGCCCATGGGCTATTGAGCGGCGTCGTTTGCGGCGGACCGACAAAGCGCCTCGGCAGATCGCCATCGGACGAAATGCCCGGCCAACCTTGGCGGCCTTGCACGCCGGTGCCGGCGATCGTGCTGACCTGCTTGCTCTTGAGATCGATCTTGCGGAGCAAATGGTTTTCGGTGTCGGCGACGTAGAGCACCTCACCCGCGAGCGCCATGCCCTGGGGATGATCGAACGACGCCTCGGCATAGCCGCCGTCGGCCCGGCCGATCTGCCCGGTGCCGATCACCTCCAGCAGCTTGCCCTCTAGATCAGTGATGATGATGCGGTTGTGATTGCTGTCGGCGATGAACAGCCGTTCGCTGGCCTCGTCGGCCAGCACCTTGCCGGGAAAACGGAGCGGCGTCTTGGCGGCCTTAAGGGCTTCTTGATTGAACTTAAGCGGCGTGGCGTTAATCAGCCCCTTCTGCCGGTAGTAGGGAATCGCGTGCTGCATCAGGGCGTTCAGCTGTTCAAACGTCGCCTCGCCGCTGCGTGCCCAGACGGCGTAGCCTTCGGGGTCGATCAGCAGCATCGTCGGCCAGCTTGAGACGCTGTACTTCCGCCAAATGACGTGGTTCGAGTCGTTGATTACCGGGTGCTCGATCTCATAGCGCAGGATTGCCTCGCGGATATTCTCGGTGTCTTGCTCGGTCTCGAACTTGGCGGAGTGAACGCCGATTACGACCAATTCGTTCGGATAGGCGTGTTCGAGCTTCTTCAGTTCTGGCAGCACATGGATGCAGTTGATGCAGCAGTAGGTCCAGAAGTCGAGCAACACGATCTTGCCGCGCAGGTCTTTCAGATCGAGCGGCCCGGTCGTGTTCAGCCAGCCGGCTCCCCCATCGAGCGACGGGGCGGGCACGCGGCGCGCAAAAGGCGGTTCCAGCCGCTCCGCCGCCTGGGCGACCCGCACGCGCGGCGGCGACGCCGCATCCTGGGCGGCGGCCTGCGACGCGAGAGGGCCAAGTGCGACAAAAACAGCAAGAAGCGTCAGCGTGCGAGCCAAGAGCGACATGCAGTTCTCCCGATGAGGTCGCTGTCGAGGGGGGGGCGAGGGTTCCGCTCCCCCTATGGTATCCCATTGCACGGGTACGAAAAAGCCGCAGCTGCGGCTGTGCCAGCAGCTATGTGCTGTCTGCGGCTATTTTCCGAACCCGATGTGCCTCCACCGCATCGCTTCAGAAGCAGCGAAATCCTCTGTCGGAGCGGAAAATCGCCTGGGCGTGCGACGAATTGACGCCTGGGGCGCAAAAAATGCTATCGGTATCAACCGCAAGGGCCGAATAACCGTTATATTCCGTCGTACGCGCGAGCCCGCGGGAACGCTTTTTTCGCGCTGCACCGGCAGGCAACCGATTCCGGGGTAACAATTGGGCTAAGGCGGGACGGCTGAGTCCGCACTCAAAAAAAAGCCACGGCTCGCGGCGTTGAAGCGCGCCGCGAGACGGAGCGAATTACGGGGGATCGAGAGGTGTTGCGCACATTTCTGACAGCTCTGTCGCTGCTGCTCGTCTCCGTTCAGCTCGCCTCGGCGCAAGACTGGGCGGTCAAAATGTTCGACAAGACGGACCACGACTTCGGCACCGTCGCCCGCGGCGCGAAGGCGTTTGGACACTTTAAAATCAAGAATCTCTACGAGGAAACAGTCCATATCGCGGGCGTCCGCTCCAGTTGCGGCTGCTCCTCGCCGACGATCGTCAACCCCACGCTCAAAACCTACGAAGAAGGCGAGATCGTCGTTCAGTTCAATACCTCCTCGTTCCTCGGCTACAAAAGCGCGACGATCACCGTCACGATCGACCAGCCCTACTATGCCGAAGTGCAACTGCACGTGCAGGGCTACATCCGCAGCGACGTGGTCATCAACCCCGGCAGCGTGCAGTTCGGCACGGTCGATCAGGGACAACCGGCCGAACAGCGGCTGGTCGTGAACTACGCCGGCCGCAGTGATTGGCAACTGCTCGACGTGCAGAGCGCCTACCCGCACGTCGAAGTCGAAATGAACCAGATCGCCAACAACGGCAGCCAGATCAGCTACGAACTGCTCGTCCGCCTGAAAGAAGACGCCCCATCGGGTTACGTGAGCGACCAGCTGGTGCTGGTGACGAACGATACCCGCGCCAAGCAGATTCCGCTCTTGATGGAAGGCCGTGTCGTGCCGCAGATCGCCGTCAGCCCGGCACCGCTCTACCTGGGCGATCTCAAGCCGGGTCAGAAGGTAACGAAGCAGCTTGTCGTGCGCGGCAAGCAGCCGTTTAAGATCACCGACATCCGCTGCGCGAACGGATCATTCACGTTCAGCAAGCCCGACGAAGCCAAGCCGCTACACCTGGTGGCCGTGACCTTCACGCCAGCCAAACCCGGCCGCGTGCACGAGCAGATCGAGATCCGCACCGACAACAGCGAGTCGGTCACCGCCTCGGTCGCCGCCTATGCCAACGTCGTCGCCGATCCCACCGCCGCCCAAGCCGCGCTCGCCCCGTAACGCATCATTCCGCGCAGGCGGGAATCTAGGGTGCGCCGGCCAGAGGGTGGCGGGGGCGCCGGGTGCCACGGGCGTTCCGCCCGTGCATTTTCTTTTTGCCTTGCGAGGTCGGCATGAAGCACCTCAAGCGTTAGCCGCCGAGGGAGCATGTCCGGCGGCGGCGAAGCATCTATCCCCCCCGGTCCGCCTGCGGCAAGCTGACCTCGTCTCCCAATGCGAGCACGGGCGAGACGCCCGTGGCACCCAATGCCGGGGTGGGAATAAGCCGCCACCTCAAATTTCCGGCGGCAGATGCGGGTAGTCGGGCTGCTTCTCAAAATGGCTTTCGAGCGTCTGCAGCAGCGCGAGCACTTCGGCATCGCGTCCGGGTACGGCGAGCACTTGCACGCCAACCGGCATCCCGGCGCTTCCTTCTTCGAGACGCCGAGCGCCGCGTTCCATTAGTTCCCGGCTCGCCGGGCGGTCGCTTTCCTCTCCCGGCCGCACGCGCGTCGCCGGCACGACGCCTGCCGGACCATTGAGCACATTGCCGAGAAAGGCGTAGCTCGATGGCGGAATGGCATACGGAGCGCCGCCGTGCGGCAGCGCCACCAGCCCATGCGGCGGCAGCAGGACGGCATCGAAGCCGCCCGCCTCAAGCTGCTGCCGTAGTTCGCGTACGTAGCCGCGCAGTTGCGCTCCGATCTGTCGGTAACTATCGGCCGAGCGTGCGCCGCAGCCGGCGACCGCGCGCGCCAGCCGCGTCTGTCCCGCCCCGCGCAGCGCCGCCGCAATCGGAGGCCGCAGCCAGCCGGGCAGGGCCATCGCGCGAAGCATCTGGCGAATCCGCCAATCGCGGCGGCTCCCCCCCAAAATTCGCTTGAGCGAGTTGCCGCCGTCGGCGGTGAGAATGCCAAGGTAAAGCTGGATCATCTGCCGCACGTCCGGCAGCACAAACGGCTCAACCGCGATGCCCTGCTGCCGCAGCGCGGCGGCCGCTTCGCGGACCGCGCGGCGCATGGCGGGCGAAGGAGCAAAGGAGCCGTCATCTTCGACCATCGCCACGCGCAGCTGCGCGAGCGGCACCTCGCCCGGCTCACGCCAGATGGGCGGTGGGCTGAGCAGTTCGCTCACCGCCGGCGGCTCGTGCGTCATCAGCACCCGCATCGCCAGCACGATGTCCTCGACGCGGCGGGCCATCGGTCCCGGCTGAATCGCCAAGCCCAACAGACCGGGAAAATTTTCTTCCGCCCCCGAGAGCGGCGGACCGCCGGTGGTCGGTTTGAAGCCGACAATGCCGCAGCTATGGGCGGGCTGACGAATGCTGCCGCCCAGATCGCTCCCCAACCCCAGCGGCGAGCCACACGCGGCGATGATCGCCGCCTCGCCGCCGCTGCTGCCACCGGGGCCACGGTCGAGGTTCCACGGGTTATTGGTGCGGCCGTAGACGGGATTGTCGGTCTCGTGCATCGCCATCAACTGCGGCACGTTCGTCTTACCCAGCACAATCGCCCCCGCCTCGCGCAGCCGCACCACCAGCGGCGAATCGACCGTCGAAGGCTGCCCCCGCAGCCGCTCCACGCCCACGCAGGCGTCGGTCCCCTGGATAAAAAAGCACTCCTTGATCGTCACCGGCACGCCATGCAGCGGCCCGAGCGGCGCGCCGCGCTGCTGCGCCGCGTCCGCCTCGTCGGCCGCGCGGCGCGCGCTGTCGAAGCAGCGAATCGCGACTGCATTGATTTGCGGCTCGACCTGTTCGATCCGCGCGATGTGTGCCTCGACCACCTCGCGCGCCGACAGCCGCCCGGCGGCGATTTGACGAGCCAGTTCGGCGGCGCCGAGTCGTGTGATGTCCGTCGTCGTTTCGGAAGGCATGGAAGAAGCGCTGCGGGGGGGGCTGTGATTGACTGCCACCACGATACGTTGCAGGCGGGCGGAAGAAAAGCCGCCCTTTCCGCGCGGGCAGGACAGCGGTCAGCTTTCAGCGTTTAGAGCGCACTGCCTTTCCCTTCTCGCGTGCGCGGAACCTCTGTTCGCCCGCAGCCTCCACGCCGGATAGCCGCTCTGACCCTACAAAGAGAACGAAGTCTGCTCTCTGTCCTTCCCGTCTGCGCGGGAACGACGTATTTTGCTATAAGCTGACCGCTGAAAGCTGATTGCTGACCGCTGACCGCTCGATTCCTTCCTGCGTGGGAAAGACGTTTCCGCGAAAGCCCATGTCTCAGGGGCGGCACTTATTCGCGCGCCCGCTCAGCTTGGCGCGGCGACTCTTGGAGCCGTTCGAGGTGCTGCTTCGCCTCGGCGAGCGAGAGGCCGCGACGGCGGACAAGCAGCTTCGCCGCGCCGAGCAGGTCGCCCGAACGGGCCAGCTCCGCAGCCAGTTCGTCGAGTTGCTCGCCGGAGAGTTGCTGCCAATCGGGGTACGATCTGTCGCTCGCCGGCAGCCGCCCCGTCTCGCGCGAGAGCACTTCGAGCACCGGCTCTAGCGCAGGCGTGACATGATGCCCCTTGCCGCCACGCCACGCGATGCGGATCGTGCTCGGCGGAACAAAGCTGACCGGCACGTGCCTGGAGCGACTGCGGACCGAGACGACAAGCCACGAGCGCGTTGGGCCGGGTCGCGTGCGCTCCTGGTCAATGGCCGCCACAAGGGCCTCGGTCGCGCAAGGCTTGAACACCACGTCGAGCGCTCGGAGCCGGTGGTGCGTCGAGCGTGCTCCCGGCCCCTGCGGCGTCGCATAGCGGGCCTGATAGGAACCGACCGCCTCGATCTCCGTAAGCGGCAGTTCCACGACCGTCCGAGCCTGCGGAAAATGGTGGTTCTCATGCGACCGCAGGTTGATCCACAGTCGATCCACGCCCACGAGGAGCACCCAATTCGATCGGCGGTAGAGCGCGCCGACGCCGCTCAGCAAAACGGGAGTCAGAAGAAGGGCCAGCGCGGCAACCGACCCCCACACAAACCAGGGTGCCTCAGCCACCCACCAAAAGACGGCGCCACCGATTAAAAACGCCAGTAGAAAAAACGTGCCCAGCGTGCCGACCAGGCGGCTTTGTCGGCAGACGAGCACCTGCGGCCCCGGCGGCAGCTTGCCCGTCGGGTGCAGATTCATCGCCGGCTCGCGGCGGTGAGCTTCCTCACCGCAGGTGCGGCGGGCGGCGCTACCGAAATTTCGGTCTCCTCGGCGCCCCTCGTCGCAGCGGCACGGGTGACAATCAGACGGCTAAAAATCACGTTTTCTGCCGCAGGCGCTTCCGCAGTGTCGCCCCCTACCGGCGCAGCGGCGGCGGGCTTGTACCCGGCAATTTTTTCTTGCGGATTTTCGATGATGCTGCCCAGCAGTACGGCCACCGCTCCCTCGTCGGCCATCGGGGCTTCGCTTGTCACGACCCGCACGCGCTGCTCATCGCCGAGCGGCGTCATCAGCAGCCAGTGCGCGGCTCCTTGCTGCTCGACCGCCAGCACCTTGCCCGCAAACAGCACGCCCGGCTTGGGGCGCTGCGCGAGCTTGAGCCAGCGGCTGCTGATGTAGGCCACGTCCTGCAGCGCCGCATCGCTGTTGACGATCTGCGTTAGCAGCTTTTCTACTGACTCCTTCTGCGGGGCGACCTGCTCGTTGCTTCCCTCGACAAACGTCACGACCTGGGCCAGCTCACAAAATTCGAGGAAGGCGCTCCCCTTCTTCGCCCGTGCTTCTTTTTCCTCGACCGAGCCGGTGAAGAACGCCTGTTGATGCGCTTGCACATCTTCGAGTTCCGCCGCCAAAGCGGTCGGCTCAAAGCGTGGCGCTTCGCGCACCAACACGGCCTCGGCCTGGGCGGGCGCGGCCTCGCTCGGCTGCGGAGCTTCGTCAACCGCCGGCGTCGTTTCCGTCGCCGACTCCGTCTCATCCAGCGGCAATGCTTCGCCTTCCGGTTCGGCGTTCTCCGGTTCATCTGGAGCCGTTTGATTTTCCAGCTCGCCGATGACAAAATCGGCCGGCGTCTCCTCCTTTGGCTCGGGATAGTCCTGGCCGAACTGCACCTTCGGCCGCTTGGCGCGCGTCGGGCTGTCGCTTGCTGGTTCCGATGCTTCGGGAGCGAACGAACTGAACTTGTTTTGCAAATCGGCGAACTGCGAGTCTTCCACTTCGATCGGACGGCGCTGCACATCGAGATCGTCGTGGAACGCCGCCGGCACCATGAACGCCGGCAGCTTGGTGCCGACGCCAAGAAAATCTTTGTGCGGTCCGCCGAGCCACAACAGCGCCAGATACCCCAAGCCCAAACCCAGCACGCCGCCGCCCACGACGCCCACGAGCTGCCGTACGATCGACGGCCGCCGGCGCGGTCCGGGAAGCGGCGCCATGGTGGGAATGCCGCGCATCGCCTCCGGCCCAGGCCGCCCGACTTCATAGTTCGGCTCGCCGTGCTCGCCG
Organism: uncultured Pirellulales bacterium; assembly: GCA_964481585.1. Lineage (GTDB taxonomy): Bacteria > Planctomycetota > Planctomycetia > Pirellulales > CAYZVT01 > CAYZVT01. The sequence goes on along the minus strand of CAYZVT010000139.1, from coordinate 2,126 downwards.
AAATCGAGCGCCTGAGCGCTGCTCGAATCGCTTGTCTGTAGCGCGAGCGCTTCGTTTGCGCCGAGCGGGGTCCAGGCTTCGCTCTCCGCTTCGGCTTCGTCGTCGGCTGTCCAGACGGTCGCAGCGCCGGCGGCATCGAGCACGACCAGCTGCGGCGGCAGCCGCCGCAGCACTTCGTCGAGTTGATATTCCGCCTGGCAGAGTGGACAGAGCACCCGCATCTGCGGATGGGCCTGCGCAGGCAACGTCACCTGCTGTTCGCATTCAGGACAAGTCGTAATGGTGGCCATCGCCCATCTCCGCGCAGAGCTTCGCTGTTCCGGTATGACTATTTTAGCAGCCGCCGAAGGAGGGTGCCTAGCCTTTGGCACCCTCCGGCCCGGCATTTCTGTCCGGGACCGTCGCGGAAGAGGCTGGCAACGCGCGCGGTCAGTCACGCCGGAGGCGGCACGATCAGTCCAGGCCGTACAACCGGCCGAGCTTGCTCCGCAGATGGCGGATCAGCGGCTCATGCGACAGCGGCGCGGCGGTCACGCGCTCGACCAGTTCGGACGCCGAATAGCGCTGGCCAAGCTGGTAAATCTCCCGCGCCAGCCACTCCCGCAGCGGCGCAAAGTCGCCGGCGGCAAACCGCGTCTCGATGCCCCCCAGGTCAGCCGTCGCCTTTTCAAAAAACTGCGAAGCGTACAGATTGCCAAGCGTGTAGGTCGGAAAATAGCCGATCGCTCCGCTCCCCCAGTGAACATCCTGCAGCACGCCGTCGGCGTCGCTCGGCGGCTCGATCCCCAAGTCTTCGCGGTAGCGGGCGTTCCAGGCTTCCGGCAGGTCGGCGACCTGAAGATCGTCGTCGAGCAGCGATTGCTCTAGCTCGAAACGGATCAGAATGTGCAAGTTGTACGTCGCCTCGTCCGCTTCGACGCGAATCAGCGACGGCCGGACTTCGTTGATGGCGAAGAAGAACGCATCGAGCGCCACGTCGCGCAGCGCTTGAGGAAACGCCGCCTGAGCCTGCGGAAAAAAGTGCTCCCAAAACGCATAACTGCGGCCGACCAGATTCTCCCACATCCGCGACTGCGACTCGTGGATGCCCAGCGAGATCGACTCTCCCGGCGGCAGCCCAAAATGCTCGGGCGGAAGTCCTTGGTCGTAAATGCCGTGGCCGGCTTCGTGCAGAATGCTGAAAAAGCCGGAGTTAAAAAAGTGCTCGTCGTAGCGGGTGGTCAGCCGCGTATCGTTGGGGCTGATTCCACTACAAAATGGATGCGCCGTCTCGTCGAGCCGGCCTCGATCGAAGTCGAAACCAATCTGCGCCGCCGCCGCTTTGCCAAACGACTCCTGAACCGCGGCCGGGTAATGCCGACTGAGAATCGACATCTCCGGCGCGCGGCCGCTTTGCGCAATCTCGGCTACCAGCGGCACCAACTGTTCGCGCAGATCGCGTAGCACCTGGCTAATCTCGGCACTGCGCGCCCCCGGCTCGTACAGATCGAGCAGCGCGTCGTAGCGCGACTGCTCGTAGCCGAGCGCGTCGGCCTGTTCGCGCTTCAGTTCAAACAGCCGCCCCAGAATGGGACGGAACATCGAAAAGTCGTCCTTCCGTCGCGCTGCGAGCCAAACCTGTTGCCCCTCGGCCGCCGCGCGCGTCAGCTCCTCGACGAGCCGCTGCGGCTGGCGGATCTTTTTTTCATAGCGACGGCGCAACTGGCGGATCGTCGCGCCGCTGTCGCTATGAGGATCGGCCGCAAGCGGGCTGGCCGCAAGCTCGTCGAGCCAACCGCCGATGCGCGGATCGACCTGCCGCTGATGGATCAGCCCAGCGAGCAAGCCCATCTGATCGGCGCGAGCCGGGTTGGCTGCCGCCGGCATTTTGGTCTGCTGATCCCAGCCGAGCAGACTTTTGATCGAGCCGAGCAGCGCCGTCTCGCGCGTGTGGGCACAAAGTAGCTCGTAGGTTTGTTGCACGTCGGCCATCGCCACCTCCCCGCCGCAGGCTGCCCCGGTTTCCGTCCACGGTCGAGCCTAACGCTCTGTCAGAGAGGTCGCAATGGCTTCGGGAGCGGTCAGCCATCAGCGGTCAGCCGTCAGCTATTAGCCGTCAGCAAAACACGTCATTCCCGCGCAGGCGG
>CAYZVT010000138.1:1437-10988 GCA_964481585.1 uncultured Pirellulales bacterium | reverse complement strand
TGCCTCGCTGCGGCGCAGGTAGGGGAGCAAGTCGAGCATCAATAGCTCCCGCTGCTGGACATACTGCGCGAGCCGCCGCTGGGGAAGTTCCAGATCAAGCTGCTCCGCCGGCGTGCCGCTACGGCGCTGCAGGATTTTGCAGAGGGTCGAATTGACCTGAAACTCCGCCGGCGAAGCGACCACGCCCAAGGCGATGTCCTGTTCCCGGCACTGCTCGGCCAGTTGGTCCAAATGACCGAAGAACGACTCCCAGCGGGCGTGCATCTGCCGATCAATCGGCGTGCGACAGGCGGCCAGTTGATCGGCCGATTGTTGCAGATACGCCTGCTGGTTGCGCGACTCGTCGAATAGCAGCCGCGCTCCTTCGCCAAGATCCTCGCCGCCGAGCCAAAGCTGCCCAAGCTGATACAGATAAAGCTGGTCGAGTCCAAAGCGATGGCCCTGCGGTTCGGACTGCGTTAGCTCCCGGCTAAGCGAGACGACCGCCAGCACCAAGTCGGGCCGGAACTCCACCACCTCGCGCTGGAACTGCGCGGCGAACGCGCGCGGGCCGGCGTCGGGCAGACCGAAGTTGTAGACTTGCAGGTTCGGCACGATCCGTTCGAGTTGCCTTAAAAAATTCGTCTCCACGTCGCCCGACAGCGTCAGTTCATCGCCGACCACCGCCACGCGAAACGTACCCGGCGGCACGACCCGGCGAAACTCTTGGTCCCAGTAGCCAAGCTGGTTGACCCGTTGCCCGGCCAGTTCCAGCCCCGGCGGGAGTTTTCGCTTGGCCGTTTCCAACTGCTGTGCGATCGGATCGTTCAGCGCCAAGGCATAGCCGCTGAGCGCAAGCTCCGCCACCAGCGGCGTGAGCAACATCCAATACAGCGCCGCCCCGGCCCAGCGCGTTTCTCGCTGCTGCGCAAGGCGGCGCAGCGGAGCAACGCGTTCGGGCGAAGCGGTCAGCAGTACCAGCGCCCCCGTCGCCGCGAGACTCAACAGCATGCAAAGCACGCGCAGCCCCGCCGCGCCGCCCACCATAAGTCCGCTGGCGTAGCAGAGCACAAAGACCACCGCCATGCTGCGGAGCAACACTTGCTGACGCACCGGCAACCACCGGCGGCGCGGGTTCATCGCGCGGAAGGCTTGCCAGAGGACGCGCAATTGGACTAAGGCCGCGGCGACAAGAATCACGCCGGCGGTCGCGGAAAGGGCCGGCGGCTCGGCGACTGTCATGCGCTGCCCGAGAAAAAGGAGTCCTCCGGCAAGTTGAGCCAGCGCCGCTGCCGTAGCCCCGGCGGCAAGCCATCCTGCTTGTCGTGCGGGCCGCGACGTGGAAGTCGAACCGTTCATCGTCGCCTCCAGGAAGAGGTTCGGCGGCCGGTCCCGCTCCGGGGGCCGTGTCGGCCGTGTCCTCCATCGAGGCAAGCTCAAGGATTTCGTGCGGCCGAACGAAGGCCCCAACCGCTCGCGTCGAGCGACCAAGACCGACCCGCCTCCTACGCGCACGGAGACGCCGGAGCTAGTTCCATCCTAGCCCGCTTTTGAGCAGCTTCTCCGTCCGAGCGAACGTCGATGCCCGACTCTCTATCCCGAGAAAGGATCGTCGTCGCTGCCCGTCCTAGTTGAGCAAAACCTGTTCCAACCGGGCACGGAAGGGCGGAAGGCGGAGGGCGGAAAGAAAAAGCGGAAAGCGGAGGGCGGAGGGCGGAGAGCGGAAGAATCTTGATCCCTAGCGTATAGCCTACAGCTTACAGCCCGCAGCCTCCCCGATCCCCGCACCCGCTACGCCGGGCGTGTCACCGCGCCCAGCACTTGGGCTGTCGCTTGCGACTTGTTGAGCACGTAGAAATGAATGCCCGGCACGTCGGCGTCGATCAACTCCTGTGTCTGTCGCGTGGCGAACTCGACGCCGACACGGAACTGCCCTTGTTCGTCTCCCTCTTGCGCCGCCAGATCGGCGACAAAGGACTCCGGCAATCGCGCGCCGCAGAGTGACGTGATCCGCTGAATCTGCGCTAGGTTCGTGACCGGCAACAGCCCCGGCACGAGCGGCACGCCGATTCCGGCCGCTGCGCAGCGGTCGCGGAAGCGGAAGAAGTCGTCGTTCGAGTAGAAAAGCTGCGTCACGACAATATCCGCCCCGGCGTCCACCTTGCGCTTGAGGTTCTCCAAATCGACTTCGGGCGAAGGGGCTTCTTGATGCTTCTCGGGATAACCCGCCACCGCGATTCCGAATTGAGAAAACTCGGCACGGATCAGCGCCACCAGTTCGTTGGCGTACCGCAGCCCGCCTTCAGTCGCTTGGAAGTTCGCTTCCCCGCGCGGCGGATCACCGCGCAAGGCCACGATGTTGTCCACGCCGCGCTGCGCCGCTTCTTGCAGATAGCTTCGCAGATCGTCCACGGTGCTCCCCACGCAAGTCAGATGGCTGGCCACCGGGCACTCGAACTGCTGCCGGACGCGCTCGATGATCTCCAGCGTCTTGCTGCGCGTCGAGCCGCCCGCGCCGTAGGTGCAGGTAATGTAGCTGGGGCCAATCTGCACTAGCTCGGCCACATGGCGAAACAGCGCCGCTTCGCCTTCGGGCGTCTTGGGCGGAAACAGTTCAAACGAGAGGCCAAACTTTCCCGGCCCGTACGCTTCGGCAACCTTCATCGGATACGACTTCCCGCAGCAACGATCGGAGCAGTAGAGAAACGCTCATTGTAAACCGCCCGTGCCTACGCCGGAAGCCGCTTGTGCGCGCGCTGCGTCGTTCCGGCCGTGTCACGGTGCGTGCCAAAAGCGAGACAGTGCCGTGACAGGCGCCCAGAGAGCCGTGAGCGAATATTTCGCGGCAAGTCTTTCCCGCCGCGAGGCTTACCGACGCCCGTCGCGTTTTCCGAGAGCCGGCCGCGCTGTCGCGCTTTTTCCCGAAATGTCCCGGAATGTCACGGTTGAGCGTGTTTTTCGCCCCGCCACCCATCGAGGCTTCCGCTGCGCCCCCGCCCTCCGTTAATTACGTCGTCCGGAATCGAGCCTCAACAGTATACCACAGCCGAGCAAAATCCGGCGCGAAATTCTTGCGGCAATCGCGCGGCGCTGCGCGGAGCAGCGCTACAGCGAAAGCGGCTCCGGCGGCACACTTCCTAGCTCGCGCTCGTGCCGCGTTAGCTCGTACATCTGGTGCATCAGGCTGATGTCGCAGGGCCGCTGCGCCACGCTGCGGCGGGCGAACATGCGGGCTTGCGTGGCAACCATCACCTCGACCGGCGTGGCCGTGACTTGTCCAAACAGACGCGCGTAGTTGACGAAGCTCGGCACGTTGGTCGTCACGAATCCATAGACCATGCTGCACACGCCGATCGTCTTGCCGGTGAAGATGCCGGTGTTGATCGCGGTCTTGGCGTAGTCGCCCATGATCGTGCCGACGAATTGCATATTCGTGGCGACCTTTTGGTCGCGGTAGATCATGTTCACCTGCCCGTAGGTATTTTTCAGATCGCTGTTGCAGGTGCCCGCGCCGAGATTGATCCAACTGCCGAGATAGCTGTGCCCCAAAAAGCCGTGGTGCTGTTTGTTCGTGTACGATTCGACGACCGAGGATTCGACTTCGCCGCCGATCTTGGTAACGCGGCCGATCGCCACGCAATCTTTGATCGCCGAGTGCTCGATCACCCGCGCCCCGGCGCCCAGGTACGCCGGCCCGCGAAAGTAACAGTAAGGCCCGATCGATGCGCCGGCCTCCAGCAAGATCGGCCCGTTGCGCGTGTCGCTCACGATGTACTCGCCGAGCCTGGCGTCGGGCGCGCAAAACACGCCGTCGGCAATTTGCTCATAGCCGCCGCGCGCGATGCGCTCCTCCAGGTTTTCGTTGATCGTCGTCAGATGGTAACGGATGATGTCGTGCGGATAATGCACCAGTGGCAGCCGCGCCGCGAGCGGATCGAGCTTGAGGTGCTGCGCGAAGTGCGACCAGCTTTCGGCGCTCAGGTCGCGCGGCATGCCCGGCGTCGCGGCGGGCACGAGCGCCGCGGCCAGCGCGCCTCCGTCGTGGACCATGCCCGGCCGTCCCTCGCGCAGCAGCCGCGCGAGTTCTTCGCGCGTCGTGGCCGAAGGCACCAGCCGCGCGTTGACCAGCAGCGTTGTCTCATCGGGGGCCGGCGGCGTGGCGAGCAGATCGGGAAAGTCGGCCGCCAAAAGCGGCTCGAGATGCGGCCGCACCGCCGCGCGCACCGGCGGGCCAAGCTTGAGCATCTGATCCATCAATCGCCGGCTGCCGCAGGAGACGAGAAACGCGGGCCGCCCCACCGTTACCGGATAGAGATCGCGGACCTGCGCATCTTCAAAGAGCACGATCGTCATGGCGGCTAGCTTTTTGGCTGTCGTGCGCGGCTGCGCGGCCGAACCGGCAGCAGCTGCATGAGGAATGGGGGACCGTTGCTAGCACCTCGCGCACTCGCCGATACCTTAGCAAACCCCAGCCTTTGGCCCAATCTCGGTCGCGCGCAACGACCAACGCGGGATAGCTGGAGCGCCCTGGTTTAAACGCCCCGTTGGCCTGCTTCTCGCCCCAACGGGGCGATGCTCGAAAGCCCAGGGCTGCCGCCCTGGGGAATCGGGACGCGACAAACAGGGGCGAAAAAACCAAAACCGCCCAAGGCCCAACGGGCCGCCACTGCCGTCGCTTTTTCAATGGACGGAACCCTTGCGCGTGACGGCCCGTTGGGCCTTCCCCAATTCCAGCGCTTTCACAACTTCTATTGCGCTGCCGTTTCCCCAGGGCTCTCGCTCTGGGCTGTCGAGTTCAGCCCCGTGGGGGCCGTGAGAAAACCGCGCTGGCCCAAGTCTCTAAGGTGGGAGGGACACGATAGGGAAATAAAAAACTGCGTTAACCTACTGACTGGACCCGTTTTATTGCACGCAGCGCGTGGGCTACGCGCAAAGCGGTTCCGCTGGCGCAAAAAGTGCAGACAGGGAAAGCTTTGTGGACAAGCATCAACGAACTATGATATAAGGCGAGCCGCACGCCGCTCCCGCCGAGGAGCATCCCGCACCCACACCCCGCCTTTTATCACTGCTACGAGCATCCGCCCGAGAACGAGCCACTGCTGTCACTAGGCAATGGAAGGCGGAGGACCGGCTAACAGGAGACGAGCGGAAAACCCTCCGCCGATCCCCGCTCCCTCCCAAAAACCCCCGAGCTGCCCGGCATGTCTCGATTGGTTCGCCAGCTTGCTCTGCTTGCGCTCGCCGCCGGCCTCGTTGCCGCTCCGCGACCGGGCGGGGCGAGCGAGCCGGACGAGTTTGCCGCCCTCGTCACGCCGTTTCTCGAACAGCACTGCTTGCAGTGTCACAGCGGCGGCGACCCCAGCGGCGGCTTTTCGCTCGACGGCTGGACCGATGCCCGCGCCGCGCTGCGGCAACCCGACGCGGCCGAGACGGTGCTCGCGCGGCTTGCCAGCGGCGAGATGCCGCCGGAAGACGAGCCGCAGCCGGAAGCGGCCACCAAACAGCAGGTGATGGATTGGCTTTCGCGGGCCATCGAGAACTTCGACTGCAACGCCGCCCCCGACCCGGGGCGCGTCACGATCCGCCGGCTGAATCGTGACGAATACAAAAACACCGTCCGCGATCTGCTCGGCGTCGAGTTTGACCCGACGGCCGATTTTCCGGCCGACGACATGGGCTATGGCTACGACACGATTGGCGATGTGCTTTCCACCTCGCCGCTGCTTGTCGAGCGCTATTGGGAAGCGGCGCAAGAACTGGCCCAGCGCGTGATCGTCGTGCCCGAATCGTTTTCTTCGCCGAGCACCAAGTACCCGCCCGAGCAGTTCGCCGGCGGGAAACACAGGTCGGAGCTAGGGCGGGTGCTGTCGAGCACCGGGATGTTTGCCACCACCGTGGCGTTCCCGCAGGCAGGAAAGTATCTGCTCAAGATCCGCGCCTTCGGCGATCAGGCGGGACCGGAGCCGGCGCGGATGCGGGTGATGTGGGACGATCGGGAACTCGCCACCTTCGACGTTGCCGCTTCGCGCGGCGCGCCGCGAACCTACTTGGTACAACTTGCGGCTGAGGCGGGCGAACATCGGCTCGAACTGCATTTCATCAATGACTACTACGACGAGGAACATCCCGACCCCGAGCAGCGCGACCGCAATTTGTGGATGCAGCAGGTCGAAGTGCAGGGGCCGGTTGACGGCGAGCTAGCAAACCTGCCGGCTACGCACCGCCGTATCATCGGCTCGGACGCCTCGTATCCTCCGACCCCCGAGCAGACGCGCGCGATGACGCGCCGCTTTCTCGCTCGTGCCTATCGACGACCGGCACGCGACGAAGACGTGCGGCGGCTCGTCGCGCTTGTCGACGCCGCGCAGCGCGGCGGGCAGAGTTTTGAATCGGGCATGCGGCTGGTGGTGCAGGCCGCGCTCGTCTCGCCCCACTTTCTCTTTCGCGGCGAGCCGCAAGAATCGCCCGACGATCCGAAGGCGATCGCGCCGCTCGACGACTACGCGCTTGCCTCGCGGCTGTCATACTTCCTCTGGAGCAGCATGCCCGATGAAGCACTCTTTGCGGCGGCGGCCGAGGAGAGCCTGCGCCGCGACTTGGCGGCCCACGTCCAACGGATGCTCGCCGATCCGAAGGCGGACGCCCTGGTAAAAAACTTCGCCGGCCAATGGCTCCAAACGCGCAAGCTGGCCGACGTCACGCCCGACCCAAAACAGTTTCCCCACTTCGACGCCGAGCTGCGCGCGGCGATGCAGCAGGAGACGGAACTGTTCTTCGCCGCCGTGCTCCGCGAGGACCGGAGTATTTTTGATTTTTTAAGCGCTCGCTATACGTTCCTTAACGAGCGGCTGGCGCGGCATTACGGCATCGCCGGCATCCAGGGCAAGGACTTCCGCCGCGTCGAACTCTCGACCGAGCAGCGGGGCGGCGTGCTGACGCACGCGAGTGTTTTAACGCTGACCTCGCATCCCAACCGCACCTCGCCCGTGAAGCGCGGCGCGTGGATTTTGGAACAGATTCTCGGCGATGGTCCGCCCCCACCGCCGCCGAACGTGCCGGAACTGCAAGAACCGCGCGAAGGCGTCACGGCGACGACTCTGCGGAAGCAGCTCGAACAGCACCGCTCGCAAGCTGGGTGCATGGCCTGCCACCGGCGGATCGATCCGCTCGGCTTCGCGCTGGAAAATTATGACGCGATCGGAGCCTGGCGCGAGACCGAATCCGGCGCGGCGGTCGATGCTTCAGCCCAGTTGGCCGACGGCCGCCAGTTCGAGGGCATCGCCGGGCTGCGGCAAGTCTTGCTCGACGAGCCTGACCAGTTCCGCACTGCCCTCACCGAGCAGATGCTCGTCTACGCGCTCGGGCGGGGACTGGAGCGATACGACCGCTGCGCGGTGGAGGAGATCACTGCGAAGCTGGCGGCTCACGATGACCGGCTCTCGCAGTTGATTCTAGCGATTGTCGAGAGCGATCCTTTCCTCATGCGGCGCGGCGACGGAGGTGACCGATGAGCACGAAATGGCAATTGTCACGACGGACGTTCCTGCGCGGGGCCGGCACGGCGGTCGCGCTGCCGCTGCTCGATGCGATGCTGCCGGCGCTCGCCCGTGGCGGGCAAGCCGCGGCCGTCGGGCCGAAGCGGATGGCGTTTCTCTATGTCCCCAACGGCGCGCATATGCCCGAGTGGACGCCGGCGCAACTGGGGCGCGGCTACACGCTGCCCAAAATCCTCGCGCCGCTCGCGCCGCACCAGGACGATTTGCTGGTGCTCAGCGGACTGGCCCATGACAAGGCGCGGGCCAACGGCGACGGCGGCGGCGATCATGCCCGGTCGGTGGCGACCTTTCTCACCGGCTGCCAGCCGCACAAAACCGGCGGCAAGGACATTCGTGCCGGCATCTCGGTCGATCAAGTCGCCGCGCAGCGCTTGGGCGGCCAGACGCCGCTGGCGTCGCTCGAACTCGGCTGCGATCCCGCGCCGCGCGCCGGCGTTTGCGACACCGGCTATAGCTGCGCGTACTCGACGAATCTCTCGTGGCGCACCGAGACGACGCCGATGCCCAAAGAGATCAACCCCCGCGCGGTCTTCGACCGGCTGTTTCCCAGCGCCGTGCCCAAGCCGGAGATCGTCGGCGCGGCGCGCTTTCAGCAGAGCGTGCTCGATCTGGTGCTCGAAGACGCGCGGCGGCTGCAATCGCGGCTTGGACAGAGCGACCGCCGCAAGCTCGACGAGTACCTCACCTCGGTCCGCTCACTTGAGCAGCGCATCGACCGCATCGCGTTTTACGAAACCGATGGAGAAGCGCCGCTGCCCCGCCCGGCCGGCATCCCGAGCGACTACGCCGAGCATCTGCGCTTGATGTGCGACCTGATGGCGTTCGCGTTTCAGCTTGATCTGACGCGAATCAGCACGTTCATGTTTGCCAACGCCACGAGCAACCGCTCGTACCCGATGCTCGACGTGCCCGAGGGGCACCATTATCTATCCCATCATGGCGGCAACGAGGAAAAGCAAGCCAAGATCGCCAAGATCAACCATTTTCACATAGAGCAGTTCGCCCATCTGCTCACCAAGCTCAAGTCGATGCCCGAAGGCGAAGCGACGGTGCTCGACAACTCGATGATCGTCTACGGCAGCGGCATCGCCGACGGCGATCGCCACTCGCACCACGATCTGCCGATTCTGCTGGCCGGCCGCGGCGCGGGCACGGTCCTCTCGGGCCGCCACGTCCGCTACGCGGAGGAGACGCCGCTGATGAATCTTTACCTGGCGATGCTCGACCGCATGGAGGTGAAGGTCGACGCGCTGGGCGACAGTACCGGATTGCTGCCGGGGCTGGATACCGAGGAAGTCGATTTCGCCGGCGCGGAAGCGGCGAAACCGGAAGGGGAGAAGCCCTAGTGGCCGAGCCGAACCAGCCTAGCCCTACTTCGAGCGGTTCGCAGCCGCCGTCGTGCGCTTCGCCGCGCCGCTCGTGCCCGGTGTGCGGCGGAACGCTGATCGAGATTCGCATGAAGCTCCAATGCTCCCGCTGCCACACCATCTGCGAAACCTGTTGCGAAGGTGGGCCGCAGTAGCCGCCGCCCCTGTGGCCACTTGGGGGACAGGTCGTGCAGCCGTTTTTCGTGCGGAGTCTTCATGCGGCTGGGCTTGTGCTGTATTTTCCGGGAGGCGCCGATCCGCTTTCGGACCACGACGGCGGCGGTCTGTAGTCGTCTGCCGCGCGCTGAAGCGCGGGCGAAAATCGCCAGTGTTTGCCAGGCAAACGCCGCGTCGCTGTACGAGGCGCTGACGTATTGCGCAGCGCACGGCATCGGCTGCTTTCGCGTGATGAGCCAAATTCTGCCGCTCAAGACGCATCCCGAGTTTCGCTACGAGCTGGGCGAGCTGCCCGGCGGCGACGCCATCCGAGCGGCATTGGTGCGCTGCGGCGAGTTGGCCCAGCAGCACCGGCTGCGGCTCACGTTTCATCCCGATCAGTTCGTCGTCCTTAGCTCGCCCCGCGAGGCGGTGGTGGACGCCTCGCTCGGCGAGATTGCGCTCCTCGGAGTACTCGCCGTGCCGGCGGCTG
>CAYZVT010000138.1:0-1427 GCA_964481585.1 uncultured Pirellulales bacterium | reverse complement strand
TGAGTACCAGGCGGAAGTCGCCAGTTGGATCGGAGCCGACGCGATCAACATCCATCTCGGCGGCGCATACGGCGACAAGCCAGCGGCGATCGAGCGCTTCCGCCACAGTCTGAGCCGGCTGTCTTCTGCCGCACGCGCGCGGCTGACGGTGGAGAATGACGACCGCACGTACACGCCAAGCGATTTGCTGCCGCTCTGCCAAGAGGAAAAACTGCCGCTGGTGTACGACGTGCATCACCACCGCTGCCATCCCGACGGCCTCTCGGTTGCCGAGGCCACCAGCGCGGCGCTCACTACTTGGCAGCGCGAGCCGCTGTTTCACATCTCTAGTCCGCAGGACGGCTGGAATGGTCCGCGTCCGCAGCGGCATCACGACTACATCGACCCGCGCGACTTTCCCCGCGAGTGGCTGCCGCTTGATCTGACGGTCGAAGTCGAAGCCAAGGCGAAAGAGCTTGCCGTGGAAAAGTTGCAGCGCGACCTGGGGCTTACGAGGTGGTAGCGCTGCGCCAGCGCCCCCGGTCCTTCCCGCGCAGGCGGGAATCCAGCTGTTAGCGGTCAGGGCCAGGGGCCAGGGACGGGGTTCGGGGCCAGGGGCCAGGGACTGGGGCCGGGGGGCTATTCCCACCTGCGCGGGAAGAACGGATTCGTTGAGACCGCTGACCGCTGATTGCTGACCGCTGCCAAGCGCCTTAGTGCAAGTCCATCTCGCAGCTCACGCCGCCGGCCGCGTAGAGGTAGGCGTGTTGGGCGTAATCCATCACCATGCGATGGGCGCTGAACCGCCAGGCGAGCGAGTTGATCGAGTTCATCATGCGCTCGATCCACTGTTGCGGCAGCCCGTCCGCGTCGCGGTCGTAGTAGAGCGGGATGACTTCCTCTTCGAGCACCCGGAACAGTTCGGCCGCGTCCCGTTTGTCGGTGATCTCGTCGGAGACGTGCTGCGTGCCGTTGCCGATGGCAAAGCCGTTCTTGCCGTTGTAGGCTTCGGCCCACCAGCCATCGAGAATCGACATGTTCAGCCCACCGTTGAGCACCACCTTCTGACCACTGGTGCCCGAGGCTTCCAGCGGGCGGCGGGGGTTGTTGAGCCACACGTCGACCCCCTGAATCAGATGGCGGCAGACGTTGATGTCGTAGTCTTCGATGAACACGATCTTGCCGGCAAAGCGTTTGTCGTGCCGCAGGTTCTCGATCCGCTTAATCAGTTGCTTGCCCGGCTCGTCCTTCGGATGGGCTTTGCCGGAGAAGATGAACTGCACGGGCCGCTGCGGGTCGTTGACGATCTCGGCCAGCCGGTCGAGGTCGCTCATCAGCAAATCGCCGCGCTTGTAGGTGGCGAAGCGGCGGGCGAAACCGATCGTCAGCGCGCTCGGCTTCAGCGCGTTGCGGGCCCGTTCGACCACGTCCTCCGGCTCGTTGCGCCG
>CAYZVT010000137.1:10201-11006 GCA_964481585.1 uncultured Pirellulales bacterium | reverse complement strand
TCAGCGTAACCGGCTGCCCGGCGTGCTCGTTGAGGAACTGAGTCAGCGCTTCACTGCCGACCTCGACCGTCTGGCCGGGCTGGCCTGCGCCGAAAATGTCAAACCGCGCCAGCGGCTCGGATGTCGTGCGGGCGGGGTCGAGTTGGAAGGCGTGGTCCGCGGCGTTGCCGGGGGCGTCGGTCCAGTTCAGCGCCGCTTCGGCCCAGTCCGCGAGCGTGGGATCGGTCAGGCCGTAAATTTCGAACTGCCAAGTTTGCTGCGGAGCGGCGTCGGTGTGGAGGCCGTCCTGGCGCGCCAGGGTCAACCGCAGCCGCGCCGCCGCGATTTGCCCCGGCAGCGCGCTCAGATCGAAGCGCATGTAGGTCTTGCGCGAAAAAAGAATTTGATGCTTGTCGTATTTTACTTGCAGTACCGGAAGCTGGCCGGTGAGTTGCGATTGGGGCTGCACGTAGGCATCGCGCTGAGCCGCCAGTCGCAGTCGCACTTCGCCGGTTCCACGGCCAATGCCCAGGGGGCGCAAAAAAGGCGAGCGCTGCGCCGGCGGCAGATTGTGCAGCACGGCTGCCGCGCTGCCCCCAGCAACGGACGCCCGCGCGATGCGCACCGCTTCGCCGGTCGCCAGCCGGCGCTCGGCACGGGCGGCGTCGATCTGCACGGAACCGGCGAAAACTTCCACCTCGGTTTCGCCGTCGTCGCCGACGCGGACGCCGAACTCGGTGCCGAGATCGGTCACGAGGCTGGTGGGCGTGCCGATGCAAAACCCACGGGCGCGGCGCGGCACGACCGCCACCAGTTGTCCGCGCTC
>CAYZVT010000137.1:0-10191 GCA_964481585.1 uncultured Pirellulales bacterium | reverse complement strand
GGTAGCCCGCCTGATCGGACTCGAGCCGCAGAGTCGTCGGCCCGGTGAGGGCGACCGTGGCTCCTTGACCGAATTGCACTTCCGCGTAGCCGGCGTGCAGGTTCAACGTCCCGGCCGTCAGCTTCATGCCCGGCTGCCGCGCCCGTCCATCCTCCCAGTGGCAGTCCGCCGCCGAGATCAGCGTCGCCACGACGTGGCTTCCCGCGGCGCCAGACGGCACCGCGCGCGGATCGGTAGCCGGACCCGGCATGCGCGCCACGCGCAGCACGACGAGCGAAGCAAACAGAAACGCAGCCGCAAACATGAGGGAGAACACCAACGGCTGATTGACAAAGTGAAGCACCTCGCGCAACGGGCTCAAGGCTCGTCGCGGTGGCGCGTCGGCGACCGGCAGCGCCGCTGTGGGCTGCCGTCCGGTGGCCGGCCCCGACCACCAGTGCAGGCCAAACGACTCGATCATGTAAGCGGCAAAAATCCGCCGCGCCTGGGGATCTTCACAAACCAATTCTTCCAGCCGCGCCGCTTCCGCCGGTGAAAGCGTTCCTTCCAACTGGCGCGTGACCAGGTGGTGAATCTGGTCGAACAGCGGTTGATCGTCTCGCAGCAGGCCGGTCATTCCGCTTCCTCGCGCAGAGTCCCTTCAATACAGTCGTGCAGGGTGCGGCGAATCCGCGAGACGGCCTTATAGGTCGCCTCCTGCGAGCGGCCAAGTTGTTCGGCAATCTCACGAATCGAGGCGCCGCCGGCGTAGCAGCGCTGAATCAGGCTGCGATTCGGCTCGCTCAGCCGTTCTAAGCAGCCGGCCAGAGCGCGCAGCCGTTCATCCATCTCGACGGTGGCGTGCGTCATTTCCTCGGCGACCGCCTCGAAAAACCGCCCGCCGAAGTGCACCTGCCCACCGCGCGTGCGGTTGCGATGCGAGAGGACCTGGTAGTAGGCAATCGTGCAGGCCCAGGCCCCAAAGTCGCTGCCGGGGCGGTACTCGTCGAATTGCTCCCACAGCCGGACGTTCGTTTCTTGCACGATCTCGTCGGCATCGGCCCAATTCATCACCAGCGACAATACGTAGGCGTACAGTCTCCGCTCGTGCTGCGAAAGCAGCCGCACAAAGTCGGTCGTGCGACGATGGTGCTCGTCAGATAGTCCGGGTGGGGGAGACAAAGCCGCCTGTCGCTCCTAACAAAAAGGCCGTCGTGCGCCGGCGCGGTGGGGGGCCAAAGGTATTAGCGTTGGCGACGCGAAACCTGACGTGCCGGGCGAGAAGATTTTTGGCGCGGCGGCTGTTCCGTCCCAGCGCGGAGACGACGGCTCCTCTGACACAGAAACCATAGCGCGAGAAGGGGGTACGCCCAGCCGCCGAGCCGGAAAAAGCCAGCAGTGGCGCCCGGCGTGGCAATGACACCCAGCGGAAATCACGACGAAAAGCCCTGAAAGGCTATTTCTGTCGAGGCTACCGCGGGTCGGCGGGATTGGGGTACCAACGGCTGTCAGTATGCGCTTCGGTGAAGATGGCTATGGCCCGCTCGATCAGCTCGGGGTGCGCTTGGGCCACGTTCTTCTTGCAGCCCACGTCCTCGGCCAGATTGTACAGCTGCACGCGCTGCGCGGCGTGCGGGCGGTAGGCGTACCAGTGATCGAATCGCGCGGCTTGGGCGTGCGGGCTCATCGTGCCGTTTTCCCAATACAGATAGTCGTGCGCCGGCTGCGCGTCGCGCTGGCCGGACAGTAGCGGCACAAGGCTCAATCCGTCCGCGCCTTGGTGCGGCTCGACCCCCGCCAGCTCGGCGGCCGTGGCCAGCAGATCGTACAGCGCGGTAACGTGATCGGTCGAGCCGGCGGGCACCTTGCCGGGCCAATTCACCAAGAGCGGCACACGGCTGCCGCCGTCGCTGCTGACAAACTTGCCTTTGTTCCAAGGGCCTTTGTTTTGAAACAGCGGATCGTCCTTCCACCGCCCGCGATTGAAGTAGCCCCACTGGCTGTAGCCGTTGTCGGAGGCAAAGAAGATAATCGTGTTGTCGCGCACCCCTTGCCGATCGAGTTCGGCAACCAGCAGCCCGATGCTCTGGTCCATCGTATGCACCATCGCGGCCCATTCCTTGTGCAGGATGTCCCACGGCTTATCGCGGTACGGTCCCAACTCGGGCGCGATCAGCGGGCCGTGCGGCAATTGCGTCGCGTAGTAGAGGAAGAACGGGCCGTCCTTCTGGTCGCGGATGAAGCGCAGCGCCGCGTCGCGCACCAGGTACTCGGAATAGCTGGCCCGGGCCGGATCGGCCACGCCGTCGGGAACCAGCCGTCCCTCGGCGTCGTAGGTATTGTCGTGGTTGCCGGGCTTGTCCTTGTTGCGGGCGTAGACGCGGTCCATGTTGAAGCCGACGTTCTCCGGCAGCGGTACGCGGCGGCCGTTTTCCATCAAGTACTCGGGGAAGAAGTTGTGCGCCCGCCGTTGATCGTAGAAGCCGAAGCTGTAGTCGAAGCCCTGCCGATCGGGCGTGCCGGGCGAGCCGGGCAGGCCGATCCCCCACTTGCCGACGAAGCCGGTGGCGTAGCCGGCTGCTTGCAGCACTTCGGCAATCGTCTGATCCTCATCCTCCAAGTAATCCTGCCCTCGCCGCGAGAAATTCGCGCGGATGCGGCAGTGTCCCATGTGCATGCCGGTCATCAGGCTGCCGCGCGACGGGGCGCATTCGCACGACCCGGCGTAGGCCTCCGTGAAGACGAGGCCCTCGGCGGCAAGCCGGTCGAGATTGGGCGTTTGGAAATGCTCTTGGCCCAAGTAGCTCAAGTCGTAGTAGGAAAGATCGTCGGCCAAGATGATCACAATGTTCGGCCGCGAACCGGAGAGCGTGCCTTCGGCGCTTGCGCGCGTCGAGGACAGGCAGGCGAGCAGTAATGCGAGAATGAGGGAGCTACGCAGGTGGGATGGCATGATAGGCTTCCCTCAGATGGGAGTCGAGTTGTTGGAACAAGCGGCTTTCGCCGGTTAAAAGTAGTTCGCTTTCAGCGGCCGCCTTTCAGCATTCCAGATTCAGCGGTCTTTTCCATTCCCAGTCCCACCGACGGCGTCCGTGGGACAGTGCTTTCGGGGCAACGCCGTTTTCTCCCCAGCCCCTCCGCGCGCCTATTGCTTGTAGCGGAATGCTGATTGCTGACAGCAAATCACCGACCGGCCACAGCTTCTTGCAAGCTAAAGCCTGAGTTCCAACGGCGCTTACTCCGAGATCAACTCAAGCTCTACCGGCGGCATGCCGGGCGTGATGGTGAGGGTGAGGCCGGAGCGCTGGGGATCGCCGTAGCGGCGGGGGATGAGCCAGCGGTGCTCCACGTCCGCCTCGATGGTGTCGGGGTTGGTGATCGACTGAATCACGACTTGGACCGGGCCTAGCTGCACGCCATCGCCGCCCTCCCAGGTCGTCACATCGCGGATCGCGCCCGCTTCGATCCGTCCATGGGCCGAGCGCCCGGAGTCGGGCAGAAAAGTGATGGTGCCCTGCTCCAAGGGCTGCCCGTCGATGGTGACGGTGCCGGTGATGGGGGCCAGCGGTGGCCGGGAGTCGCCACAGCCGGAGACGAGAAGCAGGGCCAGGGAAAACGACAGCACGATTCGTCTCCGACGCGCCGCCGAGGCCGAACACCTCACCTCGCGGTTTACGATTCTGGTGACCTTCGTCATCCGAAACATCAGAACCCACCTCCTGAAAGAATCTCATTGCCGGCCCGCGAAGCCATCCCGCGATAGGTTTCCATGGCGATCCCTTCGCTGAGGAACCGGACCGAACCGTCGCACATGACGAACATCGCGCCGCCTGGGTGGCGACTGCGGAAGGTAATGGACTCGCGGTGATCGGATGGCTTCAGCACGCCCGTCTCAAAATCCCCGTTGCGGTAATTGATGGGAAAGGCGGTCGTGGACCAGCTCTGGTGCCCCCAGCTTTGCCAGGCACAAAAGGAGGGGATGATTTCGCCGGCGAGGTAGGTGTTGGAAAGGCCGTCGCGGATCAGGGCGAACTGGGCGCTCCAGGCGTAGCGGCTGATCACGCCCCGCGTGAAGCGGCCGGTGCCGGCCTTCTGACAATCGATATCGCAGTTCCCAAAACAGTGGAAGTGGCCCCGGCTGGTGTCCTGGTTCGCGTCCGGGAGTGAGTTGTGATGATCGCCGACGTTGGCCGCGTAGCTGGTCAGCGCCAGCACGACGCCCGTCGCGTCCCCCCCCGTCCGCGCGAGCGGCGTTTGCGCAGCGGAGTCGGAAGGGCAAAGCGCCAGCGGCAAGTTTTGCTGAATAACCTCGCGGTTCGAGACGCCGCTGGCGTTCGTGGTCGTGTCGAGCTGCCGGCGGTTGTGATTGATCTGATCGAACCGATTCTGCTGCTCCAGTTGCGGGAGCATCGAGAGAATCCAGTTGCGATGATTCCGGCCGCCGGGTCCGTGCCTCTCGCCGTTGTAGGGCGAGATGCCGAGCGTGTTGCCGAAGGGCAACTGGCCGGTGGCTTGATGGTAGTTGTGCGCGGCGAGCCCAATCTGCTTCAGGTTATTGCCGCACTGCGTGCGCCGTGCCGCCTCGCGCGCCGCCTGCACCGCCGGCAGCAGCAGCGCGATGAGGATGCCGATGATGGCGATCACCACGAGCAGTTCGACCAAGGTGAAGGCGGCACGCGGCGATTTGGAAGGGATTGTCTTGCACACAGAAGCATCTCCGAAAGAGCAAGAGCGTGAGCCGCCCGATACGGCCCGGCTTGTTCAGGCTCGGGCGCGGCGCCGCTTCACCGCCGCTAGGGCGCAACCCACTCCGCCCAACCCCAGCAGCAGCAGCGTGCTCGGCTCGGGAACGGCGGCCAGCAGCCGCAGTCGGCTGCCATCGACGAAAAAGTTTTGCCCAAACGGCTGGCTACCGACCGTCGCGCCGTCGACGCGGATGCGGCCGCCAGAAACCAGATTCTCGTAATACGACTGATCGGCCCCCTCGACGATCAAGGACGCGAAACTGTTCTCGGCAAAGCTGATGTAGCTGGTAGCGCTGTTGAAGGACAGGTTGCCGAGCACGGACAGGATGCCATCGCCGGAGAGGTTGACGATGCCCGTCCCGTTGTTTGTGTTAGGATTGGCGAAGTGGATGTGCTGCTCGATGGAGACCAGACCGCTTCCGCCGATATTGAGGATGCCGGTCGTGGTGTTGCCGAGGAACAAGTCGCCGTGGACGGATGCGTTGCCGCCGTCGCCGTTGTCGGTGATGGCGAGCTTGCCGCCGGTGATGTTGTAGGTGCCGGGCGAAGTTTGCCCGATGAAGGCGCGGAAGTCGGCTTCGGCAAGGATCTGGCCGCCGGTTTGGGTGAAGGTCGCGCCGCCGGTGGCGAGTTGAAGCTGGCTGCGATAGATCACGACGCCATCGCCGCCGCTGGTGACGATCGTGCCGCTGGCGTTGGCCTGTGAATCAGCGTCCCAGAATTGGTTGGTGGCGTAGATGGCGTCGGCCGTGACGACCGAAACGGCATGAGCGGGCGTGACGCGAACGCCAACGGTCATTACGATCGCGGCGAGCGCGACGTGGCGGGCGTGGCGAAGGGGGGATGATGGAGTCTGCATGAAAATCCTCAGTTTCAGCGTGAAGTTGCGATGCGAGGAAGGATAGGGATTAGCGCGGCCGAAGTTCCGCGTTCGCAGGGGGCAAAGGCGGCTTGTCGGCTTCTACAGCTTTCGGAGCGGGTGCGTCACGCGGCGGCGCACCTTCAGCTGCGGGTTTTTTAGCCGACGAATGCGGGCGTAGCGCGAGCACTTCGACCTGGTCGACCATAAGCTGCGGCCCGCCGGAGTTCATGGCGAACTCGACGAACAAAAACGGCATGCTCGCCGCGTCGGCGGCGCTCGGGGTGTAAGCAAGCTGGACCGTAATGCCCCGGCCGGGAGAGAGGCTCGGCGGCAAGTGCAGCGGCTTTAGCTCGCGCTCCGCCCGCTCGGCCGTGGAGCCTCCGCGAAAGCTCACGCGGTAGGCGCGATGCGCTTCGTGAAAATGATTGCAGCCGAGCGTGGCCGAGAGGACGTACGTGGTGCCGGCTTCGGTTCGCCCCAAACCCTGCTCGATGCTCGTGCCGGGGCTGATGAAGAGCCACTGGCGACCTTCGGGCGCCGGGGGCGAGGCCGTCACCGGATGGCTGGCATTGATAATGCCGCTCGGCAAGTCCAGCAGCGGACCCGGCACCTCGACGCCCGGCAGCCGCGTGCGCTGCCAGCCCGGCACGTCGCAGCCCGCAAAGCGCTCGGCGATCTGCGGCAGTTCAAAGCCCGCGTTCTGCACGTCGAGCCGCTGCGCGACCGAGCGTGTCTGCTCACTGACAAAGGTCGGCAGCGCGACCTGCGGCACCCGAGTCATGCGGCGCTGCCGGTCGAGCCACACCGCTTCGCCCGCCGCGAGCCGCCGCGCCCGGGGAGCGGGAACGGTCGCCTTTCCCTCGCGCGCGGGCTGGACCACGATCGAGCCGGTAAAGACCTGCACTTCGCTCTCACCCTGCGCATCAACATGCACGCCGAACTGCGTTCCCAGATCGACAATCCGCGCCGAAGGGGTCGTAACCGTAAAGCCGCGCGCGAGGCTGGGGACGTGTGCGGTAAGCGTGCCATGCTGAAGCTGAACCTGCTGCTCGGAATTGAGCGTCAGCGTCAGCGGCGCGAAAAGCATCACTTCCGTTCCCTGGCGAAAGGCGAGGCGGGCAAAACCTTCCTGCAAAATCAGGCGCTGGCCCCGCACGACGCGGCCGTCTGCCGCAGGTGCGCCGCCTTGGCCCCAGCGACAGCCATTGGTGTCCGTCACGCGCGCCAGCGCCGGCATCGTCGCAGCGCGCTCCGTCGCGCGGGTGCCTCGCGCCGTTTGGACCGACACTTGTGCGGCGGTGAGGAGGAAGGAAATCGTCGCCACCGCCGCTACCAGGAGCGAGAACCGCACCGGCTGCGACAGGAACACCACCGCCCGCGCCGCCAGTTGCAGCACCGGCAGCCGCGCCGCAGGCCGAATCGCGTCTTCCTCATCCGCTGCGGGCGGATGAGGCAGCGCGGTCAGGGCGGGAGCCAGTTCGGCCAGGTCAAACCGCGCATCGTCGTCCGTGCTGCCCGACTCGGCCCAGCCGCGCAAGAACGTGGCGTGCAGCGTGTAGTAGACGTAGTGCTCGGCGGCTGTCTCGTTCTCGCAGACAAGTTGCTCCAGCCGCGCGACCTGCTGCGGCTGAAGTTCGTCGCGCAGACAGGCTTCGGTCAGCCGGTAGACTTCCTCGCGCAGCGGATCAGCCGATTGGTTCACGAGCCTCACCTCTCGCCTTCGCGCTGTAGTGCCCGCTCGACACACAGGGCCAGCGCTTTGCGCGTGCGTAGAATCGAGTGGCGGACCGAGTCGGCACTGCGGCCGAGTTGCTCGGCCAGCTCGCGCATGCTGGCGTTGCCGGAGTAGTAATGCATCACCAGTTCCCGCTTCGCCCGGTCGAGCTGCTGCAAGCAGTTGCGCAGCGCGCTAAAATGGGCGTCGACCTGGGCCGACGACCGCTCGGCTTGCTCGGAGACGACGGCCAGGAACGTGTCGCTCAGCAGGGCGTGCTGGCGGGCGGACTGTTTGCGGTAGTCGAAGATTTTGTAGCGGGCAATTGCCCGGCTCCACTTGCCGAAGTCCTTGCTCGGATCGTACTCGCTGAACTGCTCCCACAGCAGCAGCCGCACCTGCTGCGAGAGCTCCTCGGCATCAGCGTAATTCGGCACCAGCGAGAGGATAAAGTGGAACAGCGCGCGGTCGTGCCGCGCCAGCAGCGCGACAAACTCGCGGCACCGTTCCGCCAGGTTTTCCTCTGCTCGATCCACGCCAGTTGTCCGCTAAAAAAGCCCATTTCGGCCGACTTTTTCCCACAAAGAGTAGCCAGAGACGCCCCGCTTGCGCCACAAAATCTTCGCAAGTCACGCCGATTTGCCTTCCGGGGGAGAGCCGGGCGGCATCGGTTTTGCCGCCGGTTGAGCGCTTCCGCCCCCTTGCGAGCACCAGCGGGTGCTCGTTCGTTTCCACGACTCACGAGAAGGAGAATGCCATGCGCGCCTCAGCCCTGCTTCATCGGCTTCGCCAGTGCAGCCAGCCGTTTGCGGCCCCGGCCAAGTTGGCCGTCGGGGCGGTCAGCTTGGCGCTCGCACTGGTGGCGCTGCCCTGGCCGGCGCAGGCGCAGTGGGAGTACGAGGCGGGCCTGCACGAAGCAGCGCGGCCCGGCTTCCAGCCAGCCTTCACCGACGCGGAGCCTTACTACGATGACTACCGCTTTTCCGCCGACTACGAGCACGACGAAGCCGATTTTGGCGCGTTCCAAGAGGAGCCGGACTTCTATGGCTACGCCGAAGAGTACGACTATGACTACGATTACGACTACGAATATGACAATGACTTCGACGACGATTTCTTTGGCTACGCCCCCTACGACTACCACTACAGCGACTATTACTATGATGGCTACTACGACGACGGCTACCACACCGAATCCTGGTACGACGACGAAGATCCGTTCTACGATTGGTACTAAAGCGTCGGCCGGCGGCCTTGCGCCCCTGCTCGTAGCGAAAACGGATAGCCTCCCTCCCGGTGCCGCGGCATTTTTTGACGCCCCGCTCGCGTGCCAGCTATACTCGGTGCGGCTCGATCGCTTGCGACGAGGCGCAGGATTGACTTCTTGCCCGCCGATTCCCCGCACCGCCGAAGGTGGGCGTGAGGAGAATCGGGGCAGGCCCTCATCGTGAACATCTCCGCGGAAGGAGTACGGCTTGGTGACGGTCAAGATTTCCCGAAGTGTGGCGACCGCGCTAGTCTGCGTTCTGCATTCGTGTATCCCCCTGTCCGCTC
The DNA here is from genome assembly GCA_964481585.1 of uncultured Pirellulales bacterium. GTDB lineage: Bacteria > Planctomycetota > Planctomycetia > Pirellulales > CAYZVT01 > CAYZVT01. Next base: position 1,337 of record CAYZVT010000137.1, on the reverse strand, counting down.
AAGAGACGCAGCGGCAGGAGCTACATCCCGATGCGCCGTACGCGGCGGAGCGGAGCGCGGCGGTGACGCACGAGGTCGATTTTTCGATCGTGGTGACGCCGCCGTATGAGTGCCAGGTGCTCAGGGTCTGGGTGCCGGTTCCGCAGTCGGACGCGGCGCAGCAGATCGACGCCAGCCGCTTCACGACATTCCCTCTGCAAGTCGAGCCGCAAATCCATCGCGAGCCGGTCTACGGCAACTGTTTTGCGTACTTCGAGTTTCACCACCCGCAGGGGGCGCAGATCATTCGCCACCGCTTTCAGGCGAAGGTGTGGAACCTGCATTGGCGTCTCCGTCCCGACTCGGTCGTCGACGTAAAACGCTGGCCCGACTCGTTCCAGCCGTATCTTCAGCCGCAATCGCTCGCGGACGAGAAGCAGTTTCACGCGGTCTTGCGGCAGATCGTTCCGCAGCGCCGCGGCGCAAGCTCGGATCTTGCCCGCATCATGACCTGGATCGAAAGCAATCTCACGTACGACCACGTGAACGCCTCGCTCCGCGCCGACGCCAACCATGCGCTCGCCGAGCGGCGGGGGCATTGCAGCGACTACCACGGACTCTGTGCCACGCTGGGTCGGGCACTCGGCTATCCGACCCGCGTGACGTATGGCCTGGCGCTGTTTCCGAAAAACTCCCCCTCGCACTGCAAGCTCGAAGCGTTCCTGCCGCCGCACGGCTGGGTGAGCTTCGATCTGTCCGAGACGCAGAAGATGGTGAAGAAGATCGAGGCCCGCGACGATCTAAGCCACGAGCAGAAAGAGGTTCTCGCCACGGCTGCCCGCCGGCGTTTGCGCGGTGGCTTCCGGGAAAACAGTTGGCTGCTGCTCACGAAGGGGACCGACTATGAGTTGGCGCCCAAAGCCTCGCGTCCGGTCCGCGTGGTGCGCACCGCCTACATCGAAGCCGACGGCGAACCGCTCGCCGACCCCGATCCGGCCAACGCCGAGCAGCGCGAGTTCGCCTGGATGACCGTCCACCACTACAAGGCGGACCGGCCCTTCAAGCTGCCGTTTCAAGACGTATCGACGCTGGACGGGGAGTAGGACGCGGCCTCTGAGAGCAAAAAGGGGACGCAGCTCTTTTTGTCCGGCACGATTATTGCCGCCGGGTGCCACTGCTGGCTTGTCCAGCAGTGCTCTCCCATCGGTGCAATTCCGCTTTCGATTTTGTCGCGGAGCCGCGGCTCTGAGGAGCGTGGTCCTGCGAAACCGCACTTCCTCGGCGGCTCGTCGAGGAGGCGGATCGCCTGCCATGCGAGATTGCTTGGCGGCACTGCTGGGCAAGCCAGCAGTGGCACC
>CAYZVT010000136.1:0-11112 GCA_964481585.1 uncultured Pirellulales bacterium | reverse complement strand
GGCACCGAAGGGATCAGCGGCCGGAGCTTCGTTCATCGGGGCCGGCGCTCCAAACGGGTCTGCTGCGGGAGCATCGCCCATCGGGGCACCGAACGGATCATCCGCCGCCGGAGCATCGCCGCCGGCGGCTGGGGCATCGCCTGCCGGCGGAGCACCAAAGGGATCGTCGGCAGCTGGAGCTTCGCCCGCAGCTGGGGCACCGAAGGGATCAGCGGCCGGAGCTTCGTTCATCGGGGCCGGCGCGCCAAAGGGATCGTCGGCCGGCGCGGGAGTAGCAGCGGGCGGGGCTTCGGCTGGCTCGACCGCCGCCGGTGCGGGGGCGGGAGCTCCGAACGGGTCGGCGGCCGGCGCGGGGGCTGCTTCGATAGCCGGGACCGGCGCGGGGTCAGGTGGCGCTTCGGCGGCCGGAGCCGCGCCCGCCGGCGGGACGACCGCGTCGAGCGGCAAGTCTACCTGCTGGCGGAGCACCGCTTGCTCGCGGCGCTGGAGCGCTTCGTAACGCTCCTGCCGTTGGTCGGCGCGCTGGGCGTACTGCGCGAGACGGGCTTTCGTGCGGTACTCTTCGAGCATCAACCGCGCTTCGCCTTGGATGCGCTCCAGCGAACGGGCGACCGGGTAGTAGCCCGACACGTCGGCGGCTTCCAATTCCGCTCCGCGCTGCATGTCGAGCTGCGCTTCGTCGGGCCGGCCGAGCCAGAGGTAAGTCATTGCCCGGAAGTAATAGGGCCGGGGGTCTTGCGTGCCCCGCTCGATGGCGGCGGTGAAGTCTTCGTGGGCCTCGGTGTACTGGCCGGCAAAGTAGTGATGCACGCCGTCGCCGTAGAGTTCCGCGAGAATTGCATTCTGCTGGGCCAGTGCGGGCGAGGCGCCCAGCAACGCTCCAAAGAGCACGAAAGCCGAGAGACGCTTGAACATGTGACAAATCCCCTCTGATCCGACGAAAAAAGACCGTGCGGCTTCCTCACGGCGATTGGGGCTGGCAAGTCGCTGCGTCCCTGGCGACGGCGTATTGGTGGTTGCCCTCGTTGCAAGCCTGGAAAGAGTTTATGGTAAGCCGCCGCGCGGCGCATTTCAATCAATTCCGGGCCGCTTTGGCTCCTGCTCCACGTTCCCCCTCCTACGTTCGTTTTGCCCGCTAAAACCGGACCAGAGGCGGGCGAATCCGCCGCCGCGCGAGGCTCAGGAATAATCCTACTTGCCTTGCTCCGGGAGCGGCTTGACGCGCACGTTTTTGTAGCGGACGACGCTCTCGGGATCGTGCGCCTGGAAGGCGAAAGTGCCTTCGCTCAGCCGCACCGTGCCCGCTTTGCCCTCCGGCTCGGTGTAGTCGATCACCTGCTTGCCGTCGATTTCGACCGTCACGCGATTGCCCCGGACGGTGATCCGCTGGGTCCACCATTTTTGGTCTTGGGCCGGTGCCTCAAACAGCTTCACGGTATTGTAGAGGCTGCCGGTCTTCACCGGGTCGCCGTGGGTGTTGTTGACCTGCGACTCATAGCCGTGGCGGGGCCAGCCTTCGTCTTGGTACTTGGTGTGGAAGAAAATGCCGCCGTTGCTGCCCGGCTCGGTCATCACGTCCACTTCGAGAATGAAGTTCTGGAAGTTGCCCCCGGTGTAGAACAGATGGCTGCGCGGCCCCTGGGCGACGAACGCGCCGTCTTCGATCTTCCAACTGTCGGTGTTTTCGCTCGCCTTCCAGCCATCGAAGGTCTTGCCGTCGGAGAGCGACGTCCAGCCCTGCTCCTCGTCCGCCGCCATGGCTGTGGTGGCACAAAGCGCGAGCGAAACGAAAGCGGCACAGCAGAGCATGCGAAGCGTGGTGGGCATGGCCGGTGGACTCCTGAGACACAAAGAAAGGCATCGGCGCGGCCGAGCCGGGGGGGAGGGCAGGTTGCTGGCGATTGTGGATTGCCGCGCGGGGGCTGTAAACGGTTTTTTTCCGGCGTTTGCGCGGCCGGCACGGCCGGGGGGGCCATTCGCCGCTCACTTTTCTTCGCCGCGCGTGGATCGGCCGCGCTGTTCGTGGTATTCTCGAACCAGGCCCTCCCTCGCTTCCCCTCCCTGCGAAAAAGGATAGACGTATGACGCGACTCGCGACGCACTCGCTGGCCACGCTCGCCCTCTTGCTCGGCACCGCTTTGACCCTCTCCGCACCGGCGAGCGCGGCCGACGGCGTGCCGGGACTGGTGAAGGAAAAGCCGGCCGAAGGGTTTTATGTCGAAACCGAGCAGGGCTTCATGGTCCCCTACACCGAGACGATTCCCGGCACGGACGTGAAGTTCGAGATGGTCCCGATCCCCGGCGGCAAGTTCAAGATGGGCAGCCCCGAGTCGGAAGAAGGCCGAGCGGAAAACGAAGGCCCGCAGTTCGAGGTAATCGTCGAGCCGTTCTGGATGGGCAAGTACGAAGTCACCTGGAGCGAGTACAAGCAGTTCATGGCGCTCTACGACGCCTTCAAAGATTTCAGCATGCTGCGGACCACGCTCGCCAGCGGCGACGGAACTGATGGCGGCCAGCGCAAAGCCGCTTTGCTCGAAGCACTCAAGGACGAGAAGTACCGCGAACTGAAAGAACGCATCACCGAGCCGACCGACAAGGCCGACGCCATCACCGCGCCGACGAAGCTCTACGAACCGAGCTTCACGTATGAGTTTGGCGAAGATCCTCGCCAGCCGGCCGTGACGATGACGCAGTACGCCGCCAAGCACTACACCAAATGGCTCAGCTCGCTCACCGGCGAATACTACCGGCTGCCGACCGAAGCGGAATGGGAATACGCCTGCCACGCCGGTTCGGACACCGCCTACTTCTTCGGCAACGACAAAGAGCAGCTCGATGAGTATGCCTGGTACTACGACAACTCCGACGGCACGATTCATCTGGTCGGCGAGAAAAAGCCCAGCCCCTGGGGCCTCTACGACATCCACGGCAACGCGGCCGAATGGGTGCTCGACGAGTTGGGCGAGAACTACGACGACTTCGCCGGCAAGACGGTGAAGGTCGGCGACGCGGTGCGCTGGCCGACCAAGCCCTACCCGCGCGTGGTGAAGGGCGGGCATTGGGATTCCGACCCCGAGGATTGCCGCTGCGCCGCACGGCTTGGCTCGGACGACCCGGAGTGGAAAAGCTACGACCCGAACATTCCGCTTAGCCCCTGGTGGTTCACGAACGACCCGGCGCGCGGGGTGAGCTTCCGTCTGATCCGTCCGCTCAACCCGCCGACCGACGTGATGAAACAAAAAGCCTGGGGCGAGGAATCGCAAGCAGTGCTCGACGACGTGGCGAACCGCCTGCAAGAAGGGCGCGGCGTCGAAGCCGCGGTCAATGCCGATCTGCCGAAGGCGATGGAGCAGTTGCAGCAAGTGAAAGAGCAGATCGAGCAGTAGCGGTATCCCTCTGCCGTAGTCCAGAAGCAACGGAAGCGCCCGATGGCGGTAGTTCGATCCGTCAACGTCGGCAGCGTGGGAAGTCTGACGGCCGGACGCCGCACGGTGCCGACGGCGATTTTTAAGCGGCCGGTGACCGGCCCGTTGCGGCTCGGCACGCGCGGCCTGCTCGGTGACGAGCAAGCCGATCTGCGCCATCACGGCGGCCCCGACAAGGCCGTGAACGTCTACCCGCTCGCCCATCTCGCCTACTGGTCCGAGCGGCTCGACCTGCCGCTGTCACCCGGCGCGTTCGGCGAGAACTTGACGGTCGCAGGGCTGGACGAACAGAGCGTGCAGATCGGCGACGTGTACCGCATCGGCAGCGCGCGGGTGCAAGTCACCCAGGCCCGCCAGCCCTGTTTCAAGCTCTCGGCCAAACTCGGCCAGCCACAACTCGTCCGCTGGGTCGAGGAGAGCGGCAAGACCGGCTTTTACCTCCGCTGCCTGGAGGAAGGCGACCTCGCCGCCGGCGATGCGATCACGCTTGAACAGCGGCCCGCCGACAGCCTTTCGGTCGCCGACGCCTACGCGGCGCTGCGCGACGGGCAGGACCAGCAATTGCTCAAGCGGCTGCTCGCGATCGCAGCCCTCTCGGACGCTTGGCGCAGCGCGGTCCAGCAGCAGCTTGCCGCGCTCGGGTCGCGCGCCGCAGGGGTGGCGGGGGCGCACCGCGCAGCGGTAGCCCCCGAAAGCCAAACCCAGTCAGAGTAGCCGAGCCGCTCCGCGGCTCGGACCAGCCCGCTTCACCGCAGGGAAGGTTGAGCGAATCGGCTACTCTGCCTGGCGCTAAACCGGCAGGATGGCGTCGGGGCGCGCGCCTAATAACCGCTACGGCGCGAGCCGCTTGTATTGGCCGGCTGCCCAGCGCGGAATATCGCTGCGGTAATACTTGGAAAAACGGCTTTCGCTTGGCCCGCCGGGCAGGTTCGTCCAGGCTTCGTCGGTGCTCAGATCGCTTACGAAGTGGTACGACGGGGCGAAGGTCGCTTCGCGCGTGGCGGTGGTCAGCAGATGCCCCTGAAAGGGCGTTGCGTGGCAGCCGGGCATGGGCATTTCGGCCGTGTGAAAGCCGAGCACATGCCCCACGCGATGATTTTCAAAGTAGCGGTTCACGAAATGGAAGGTGTTCACCTTCGACCACGGCGCGGCTTCCTCGCCGGCGAGTTGCTCGGCGGCGCGGCGGATGAGGCTGGCCTTGCCGCGCTTCGCCCACCAGGACGACTCCTCTTGGTGCAACAGCCGGTCGATGCTCGTGACGACCATCGACGAGTAGCCCGCGCGGGTGCAGAGATAAAGCATCCGCCGAAAACCGATCCCCTCCTCGTGCCCAAACACCTCTAGGAGCACGTTGCGATAAAGCTGCTGAAAGAGCGTCGCTTCGGTGCTGTCTGGCGAATAGGAATAGTCCCACTCGGCGAGCCGCGCCTTGTGCGGCCCGTCGGGCAGGTGCGGCAAAAGAATTGGCAGTAGCTCGCGGGCTTGCAGGCTCACCACGTCGTACTGCAATGCCTGCATGTCGGCGATTGTCGCTTCCGGCAGCGCCGCGAGCCGCTCGACGATCCGCCGTTTGCGATAGTCGGGCACGGGCACGGTCATCAGTTGCGGCCCGCCGGGCAGATTGATCGTTTCGTTCGCCGCCGCCACGAAGCCTTCCGGCGGATCGTACTGGCTCGGCAGTACGTCGCTCGGCAGCCGTCCGCGCCAGTGGTTCCGCTGATCCCACGCCGCGACCGGCGTCAGTCCGCTATGACCTTTGCGCCGGCGGGGAAACCAGCCCGACGCTTGCCGGCCGATGTGTCCCGCGCGGTCGGCGAAGACCCACACCAGCGATGGCTGCGGGCACTCGCGCACGAGGGCCATCGCCTCGGCCGCGCTACGGCTGGCGACAAGCCCGAGCCAAGTGCCGATCGACTCGCCCGCGCCTTCGGTCGAGCCGATCCATTTGGTGAGCAAGTAATAGCCCGGCCCGGTTTGATCGGGATCGGCTTCGAGCGTGCCGAGGTCGTTTTCATACACGCGCAGCGTTTCGGGGCCGTTGCCCTTGCGGGCGATTGTTTCTTCTCGAAGCTGGAAGTCGTGCCACGCGTCGCCCCGGCGGTACTGCCAGCCGGTCGCGCCGCCGGGGCGGCAGTCTTCGATGAAGTAATCGCTCGTGTCGCCTTTCATGTACGTCACGCCCCAGGCGAGGTGTCGATTCCGCGCGACGGCAAACAGCGGACAACCGGGGAGCGTCGCGCCGAGCGCGTAGTCGTCGCCCCAGTGCAAGGCGGCTTCGTACCAAATTGCCGGCAGGCGGTTGATCTCCAGATGCGGATCGGCGGCTAACAGCGCGCCGCCGCTTGCGCTGCGCTCGGGGCTGACCGCCCACGCGTTGCTCCCCGCCAAGCGGGGCAGGTCGGTGATGAGTTCGAGCGCTTCGTCCGACAGTTGCCTTGTAATTTTCACCTGCCGCAACAGCGCAAAATCGACGTTGTCCAGTGCCGGCCGAAATAGCTCTTGCAAATGGCGCGGCTCGATGCCGAGCTGGATCAGTTCCAGCAACAGCCGCTCGTTTTGCTGCTGACCAATCGCCAGTCCACCGAAACTGAGCAGATTGCCGATCAGAAGCACCGCCTGGTGATTCCACGGCTCTGGCCGGAATCCCGTCGCCCACATCGGCAGCGAGCGGCCGGTCTGCTTTAGTCCGTCGTTGATCCCTTCGCAGTAGAAGGTAATTTGATCGAACACGGAGTCGGCGAGCCGGTGGACTTCCTGATCGAGATGGCGGTACAGCGCCGCGCGGCGAAAGAAGCGGTCGGTTTCCACCAAACCCGGCGAATCGGCGATCTGCGCCGCCGCGTGTCCGCTGGCGACGGTGCGGCCAAAAAGCAGTTGCGTCGGGCGGTCGAGCGCGTGCAGATAACCCAGCCCATAGAGCGCCTCGCGCCACGAGGCCGCCTCGATATGCGGCACGCCCGCTTCATCGCGAGCGGCGCGAAACTGGCGGCGGGCGTGCTTGAGCTGAATCGGTTCCATAGCCAGACTATTGTACGTCGTGTTGGGTGGCGGGGCGTGGCGGGTGGCGGGGGCGCAAGAAAGCGGAAAGCGGAAAGCGGAAAGCGGCGGAGGGCGGAAGGGGGGTGGGGGACAGGCTGCGGCGGGCTTGTTAGACTTTATCGGCCGCGCCGCCGCGCCGGGCGTCGGCTTTCTTTGCTGCTCCCCCGCAACCGAGCCGTCCATGAACTCCGCCACGCGCCGCCAAACCGCCACCGGGCTTGGGTTCATCAGCCCCTGGCTGGTGGGCTTTGTGGCGCTGACGGCTTACCCGTTCGCCGCCTCGCTCTACTGGAGCTTTTGCCGCTACGATCTGCTCGGCCCGCCGGTCGTGATCGGGCTGGACAACTATCGCCGACTGGCGGAAGAACTCGTGCAAGGCGGGCTGTTCGGCCTCGCCGTCTGGAACACCGTTTATTACGCCGCGCTCTCGGTGCCGCTGTCGATCGCGCTGGGCATCGGCCTGGCGGTGATGCTCTCGTGGAACGTGCGCGGGCAGAGCGTCTATCGCACGCTCCTATTTTTGCCGGCGGTCGTGCCGACCGTGGCGACCGCCGTGCTGTGGATGTGGCTGCTCGATCCGCAGCAAGGGCTGGTGAACTTCGTGCTCACCCGTTTCGGCATCCCGCCGCAAGGTTGGTTCAACAGCGTAGCCGAAGCCCTCGGCCCCGCCGGCGCCGGCTTTGGCTTCGGCTCGAAAGACGCCTTGGTGGTGATGAGCCTGTGGGGCGTCGGCAATTTTATGATTATCTATCTGGCGGCGCTGGGCGATGTGCCCCGCGCGCTCTACGAAGCCGCCGAACTCGACGGCGCGAGCCGGCTACGCCGCTTTTGGCACATCACCTTGCCGATGCTCTCGCCTGTCATCTTCTTCAATCTGGTGATGGGCCTGATCCAAGCCGTGCAGGCTTTCACCCAAGTCTACCTCGTCAGCGAAGGCCAAGGCGCTCCGGCCGGCTCCACGCTGCTTCTCTCACTCCACCTCTTTCTCGCCGCCTTCAAACAACTCGACATGGGCTACGCCTCGGCAATGGCCTGGGTGCTGTTCGTGCTCGTGCTGGCCGTGACGGTGGTGTTGTTTCGCACGTCGCGCCGGTGGGTGTACTATCGGGCCGGCTGAAGGCGGAAGGCGGAAACCAAAGCGGAAAGCGGAAAGCGGAAAGCGGAAAGCGGAGGTGGCTGCGGGCTATGGGCTGCGGGCGATGGTGTCTTCCGTAGTCGGCAGCTTGTAGCCCGCAGCTTGTAGCTTTCTTCCTCGGCCACGCACGGGGAACACGGTTTGCACTTTGCCGTCGGGCATGCTTGCTTGGATCGAAAACACGATGAACCGGCTGGGGTACGGCGGGGTCGTTTTCCTGATGTTTTTGGAAAACGTCTTCCCGCCGATCCCGTCGGAGGTGGTGATGCCGCTGGCGGGGTTTGTCAGCAGCCGAGGTGAGATGGCGTTTTGGGGCGTCGTGCTGGCCGGCATGACCGGCTCGGTGCTCGGAGCGCTGCCGCTCTATTACCTGGGCCGCTTTGTCGGCAAGCAGCGACTGATCGATTGGACCGACCGCCACGGAAAATGGCTCGCCGTCTCCGGCCACGACGTGGAACGGGCCGACCGCTGGTTCGACCGGCATGGCGGCAAGGCGGTCTTCTTCTGCCGGCTCGTGCCGGGCGTGCGCTCGCTGATTTCGATTCCCGCCGGAATCGCCCAGATGCGGCTGCCGGTGTTTCTCCTTTACACGGCGCTCGGCACCGGCATTTGGGCCGCACTGCTCGCCTACGCCGGATATTGGCTCGGCACGGACTACCAGCGTGTCGAGAAGTACGTCGGCCCCGTCTCCAAGATGGTGCTGGTGCTGCTGGTGCTGTTCGTGGTGTACTGGATCATCCGCCGTCGCCGCCGCCGCCGGCAATTTTGAGCAGCGGGAGCGATGCCGGTGATGCGACCCTCGTGCGGAAGGAGACACAGCAATGAGTTGGTGGCAACGCTGGTTTGCCCGACGTGACGCGGATTCCGAAGCGCAGGACCAATACGAGCAAGCGGTGCTCATCGATCTGCCGCTCTCGAACGACGACGTTGGAACCGACGCCGAGCGCGACACGATTCACGCCCTCAGCCGCGAACTCGAAAAGACCGTCGCCGAACAACAGGTGGGCGAGTTCGATGGCGAGGAGTTTTGCGACGGCCGCTCGACGCTCTATCTCTATGGCCCCGACGCCGACCGGCTATTCGACGCCATCGAGCCGGTCTTGCGCCGCTTCGCCCTCACACGCGGCGGCAAGGCGATCAAGTGCTACCAGCCCATCCCCGGCCGCGATCCCGGCGAAGTGGAGATCCCGCTCTAGCAGCCGGTTGACAAAAAGCCGCTTTGCCTTGGGGTGCCACGGTGGGCTTGTCCCACCGCGCTCTTTCGGTCGCCGCCTCACGCGCCGGCTTCACCGCCGTCCACCCCCGCCGCAATCCGCTCGCGTGTGACGGGCCGAATCACGCCGCGCTCGCAAATGATCGCGGTAATCAGCCGCGCCGGCGTCACGTCGAAGGCGGGATTGTAAACGGCAACTCCCTCGGGAGCGGTGCGGCGACCGAAGCCGGCGGTGATTTCCTCGGCCGCGCGTTCCTCAATCGGAATCGCTGCGCCATGATCCAGCGTTAGATCAAACGTGCTTGTCGGAGCGGCCACATAAAAAGGAACATCATGCGCCGCCGCGGCGAGGGCAACGCTGTAGGTGCCGATCTTGTTGGCCGTGTCGCCATTGGCGGCGATGCGATCGGCTCCGACCACGACCGCCTGGACGCGCCCTTGCTGCATGACATGCGCCGCCATCGAGTCGCAAATCAGCGTCGTCTCAATGCCAGACTGCATCAGCTCCCACGCCGTCAGCCGCGCTCCCTGCAATAGCGGCCGCGTCTCGTCGACGAACACGCGCAGCGGGTTTCCCTGCTCGTGCGCGGCAAAGAGCACGGCGAGCGCGGTGCCGTACTCGGCCGTAGCGAGGCCGCCGGCGTTGCAGTGCGTCAGCACGCCCGCTCCCTGCGGCAACAGCGCCGCGCCATGCTTGCCGATCGCGTGGCACATGCGGCGGTCTTCTTCGTGGATCGCTTGCGCTTCCTGAAGCAGCACTTGCCGGATTTTCTCGGGCGAGGCAGTGCCCCGTAGCGACGCCGCTTTCCGCCGCATGCGGTCGAGAGCCCAAAACAGATTCACCGCCGTTGGACGGCTTTCGGCCAGGCGGGCCGTCACCTCCTCCAGCCGCGCGAACAGCGCCGTTTCGCGCTCGTTCGCGGCCGACTGCAAGCCAACGCAAACGCCATACGCGGCCGCAATGCCGATCGCCGGCGCGCCGCGGACGCGGAGGCTGCGGATCGCTTCAAACACCGCTTCCACGGTGCGGCATTCGATCTCGACCAGTTCCAGCGGCAAGCGCGTCTGGTCGAGCAGCACCAAATGCCCATCCAGATCGCCCGCCCAACGCAGCGTCGCCACGCCCATCGCTCACTCCCCAAAGCGCGGGCTATAAGGCAGATCGAACGTCTCGGCCACCGCGCGGTTGGTGATCTCGCCCTCGAAAACATTGATCGCCCGTGCTACCGGCGGCAGCTTTTGCGCGGCGGGCAGCACGCCCAGCTGCGCGATCTTCAGCGCCCAGGGGAGCGTGACGTTGCACAGCGCAAAGGTGCTCGTGCGGCCGACCGCGCCCGGCATGTTCGTCACGCAGTAGTGGACCACGTCGTGGACGATGTACGTTGGCTCGCTGTGCGTCGTCGGCCGGCTCGTGGCGACATAGCCGCCTTGATCGATTGCCACGTCGATAATGACGCTCCCCGGCTTCATGATTTTCAGGTCGTCCTCCTCCACCAGCCGCGGCGCCTTCGCGCCGGGGACGAGGACCGCTCCAATCACGAGATCGGCACGGGTCAGTTGCTCGCGGATCGTGTGCCGGTCGCTGAAGAGCACATCGACATTTGGCGGCATGATGTCGTCGAGATACCGCAGCCGGTCCATATTGATGTCGAGCAGCCCGACGTTGGCCTGAAAGCCGGCCGCGATCTTCGCCGCGTTCGCGCCGACAATGCCGCCGCCGAGGATCGTGATATTGGCCGGCGCGACGCCGGGCACGCCGCCGAGCAAAATCCCGCGCCCCATCTGCGGCCGTTCGAGGTACTTGGCCCCTTCCTGAATACTCATGCGGCCGGCGACTTCGCTCATCGGCGTCAAAAGCGGCAGCCGTCCCTGTTCGTCGCTCAGCGTCTCGTAGGCAATCGCCGTCGCGCCGCTGCCAGCAATCGCCTCGGTCAGCGCGCGGCTGGCGGCGAAGTGGAAGTAGGTGAAGATCGCCTGGCCGGGGCGGATCAGCGGCCACTCTTGTTCGAGCGGCTCTTTGACCTTCATCACCAGTTCCGCGCGGCCGAAGACTTCTTCGGGAGTCGCGACCAGTTCCGCCCCCTGCTGCAAATACTCATGATCGGCAATGCCCGACCCCAGACCGGCCCCGGCCTCGACGAGCACCTGATGCCCCCGCCGCACCAGTTCTTCCACGCCGACCGGCAGAATTGCCACGCGATACTCGTCCCGTTTGACTTCCTTCGGCACGCCGATAATCACGGTTTAAGCTCCGGGGCTGGAGGCTGCGAGCTGCGAGCTACGGGCTGCGGGCTAGAAGC
>CAYZVT010000135.1:0-11292 GCA_964481585.1 uncultured Pirellulales bacterium | reverse complement strand
CTCGTCGGGAAAATTCGGCGCGCCTTCGTACATCATCACCGTCGCTCCGGCCGAGAGCGGGCCGTAGACGACATAGCTATGCCCCGTGACCCAACCGCAATCGGCCGTACACCAAAAAATGTCGTCCTCGCGATGGTCAAACACCCATTCAAAGGTTTTCTTGACGAACAGATTGTAGCCGGCGGTCGTGTGTTTGATGCCCTTCGGCTTGCCGGTCGAGCCGCTCGTGTAGAGGATGTACAGCGGCGCTTCGCTATCGAGCGGCTCCGCCGGGCAGTCGTCGGAGGCACCTTCCATCAGCTCATGCCACCACAGGTCGCGGCCCTCTTGCATCGACACCTCCGCGCCGGTGCGGCGGAGCACGATGCACGTTTCCACGCTCGGCGAGCGATCGAGCGCCTTGTCGACGGTTTCCTTCAGCGAGAGTTGCTTGCCGCGCCGCCATCCGGTGTCGGCGGTCAGTTGCAGCTTGGCGTTGGCGTCTTTGTTGCGATCGGCAATCGCCTCGCTCGAAAAGCCGGCGAAGATGACCGAATGGACCGCGCCGATGCGGGCACAGGCGAGCATGGCGATTGCTAGCTCCGGCACCATCGGCATGTAGATCGAAACCACGTCGCCTTTGCCGATGCCCTGCGCTTTCAGCACGTTGGCGAACTTGCAGACCTCGCGGTGCAGCTCGGCGTAGGTCAGCTTCCGCACCTCGCCCGGCTCGCCCTCCCAGATGATCGCGGTCTTATCTTTGCGCTCGCTGCCGAGATGCGCGTCGAGACAGTTATAGGCGGCATTGGTTTCGCCATTGACGAACCAATTCGCAAAAGGCTCGTTCCAGTCGAGCACCCGCTCGTAAGGCTTGAACCAGTGCAGTTCCTTCGCGTACTTGTCCCAAAAGGCGAGCGGGTCGGCAGCGGCCTCGTCCCACATCTTCTGGTATTCTTCCCGCGAGCCGATGCAGGCGCGCTGGGCAAATTCTTTGGGAGGCGGGAACACCCGCGATTCGTGCATCACGGTATCAAGCTGTCCGCCGTGTTCCGCCATAAATGATCTCCCGTCAAGAAAAGACGTGCGAGAAGCTGCCCGAAAACCGCAAATTTTACTAGGCACCGGGCAGGTGTCAACGACGCCCCCCGCCGCCCCAATGCGCGCTACTTGCTCAGCACCTTCACCGTCGGCGGATCGACGAAGTTCGCATGATGGGCGGCGACTTGCTCCGGCTCCATTTCGCCCGCTTGCACCCACAGCCGGTAGTTCACATCGAGCGACTCGCCCTGGGGAATCTCCTGCACGAAGTACGAGCCGAAGCGGCCGTAATCGCGCTCGCTGAAGCGGGCCTCTTTCGGGTTGCTCGGCCGATCGAGATAAGCAATCGTGTACCGCTGGCCGCCGACGACAAAGCTCATGGCGTTCCAAGGTAGATCCGCGTGCGCTTTGTCTTGAGGCCAATTGCGCGTTTGGCCAGCCTTGCCTTTGCCATCGGGACGGACGTAGTAGGTTTGTCCCTTGGTCTTTTCAGCGACTTCGTTCGACGCGCGGAACTGAAAGCCGGCATGCTGGGGATCGCCGTCGAGGATGAGTTTGCCATCGCTGACATTTTCGAGCCGCGAGGCGAACTCGACGAGCGTTCCGCCGGGGACGTTGTAGGCGGTCAACTCCCGCTGCTCACTGGCGAAAGTGTTTTTGTCCTTGCCGTGCCAGCCGATCTCGACCCGATGGCGGCCCAAAACCGGCCCCACTGCCTGGGATAAAAAGCCGTCGTGCGATTGATACGCGCCGTTGCGGCAGTGCCAGGTGTCGGCCGTCTTGCCGGAGCCGTACTTGCACTTCATGAAGCCGTAGTAGATGCCGCGATGATGCGGGAACAGCCCGCCCGGCCCCTTGCTCAGCAGCGTCTCGCCCGCTGGGCTGAATAGATGGTGAAAGGGCTTGTAGGTCCGCTCGCGGGCTGCGGCGCTCGACTCATCGAGCGCTTCGTACATGTACCGCAGCACCGGGCGTTCGCCGTAGCGCAGCTCCGTCGACTTGCCGGGCGTATCGCGCCAGGCGTAGGTCGTTCCTTCGGCAGTCGCCCCGCTGCGGATCGTCGCGGTGTAGACGGCCGTTTCCCCGCGACCGAGCGTGTCCACCAAAAACGTCAGTTCGCGCACGGCCCGGCCTTGCGGCGCGGCTTGCTCCTGGGCGAGCAGCCGCGGCGCGCTGAGCTGCCCGGTGGTGGCGGCGCCGCCTGCGCGTTTCACTTCGGCCACGGTCACTTCGGCTAGTTCGGCCGGCACCTCGATCAGCGTCCGCACCGGCACGTTCGTCCGGTCGTGCTCGCCAGCGGAGACTTCGAGCTTCACGGTATGCTCGGCCACGACGGCCGATACGCTGAAAGAAAGAGTCAACACGGCCGCCAGGGCCGCAGTAGCAAGCTGTTTCATGGTTGCCTCGAAAGGTGCGAGATAAACGAAACTCCTCTGCCAGCCGTGCAGGGTCGCTCTGGCAAGCCCTCAGCTTAAACCGCCCCGGCGCGGCACTCAACCAGCCGCCTCAAAAAGCTTGGCGACGGCCCCTAACAGCAGGGTGGCGGGGGCGCACCGCGAGAGCGGAAGCCCCCGTCGAAACGGTGCTTCGCGGAAACATTGGACTCGGGGAGGCCCGCGCCGCGCTTGTGGGCGAACGTCTTCGTGCCGAACCATGTCCACCGGATCATTCACCCCCGCCTCTGCCGGCCGGGCTTCCGGGGCTTCCGCTGTCGCGGTGCGCCCCGCCACCCATCGGCTCAGGTTGTGGCGTGCCGTTCAGACCGACAGCGCTTCGGCCGTGGCCTGTTCGGCGGCGGTGAGCGTCGCTTCGGCCGGGTGGTGGGCGAACGGGCTGTGGTGCGCGGCGCGATCGCCGAAGGAGATGCCCAGCGCCCGCGCCGCTTGCACGGCAGCCCCCTGGGCGTCGACGCGCGAGAGCCGATTCACAGCTTCGAGAATCGGCACGCTTTCGATCTTCGGCGGACGGTAACAGATCATCTCGCCGAAGCGCCGCTCCTGAATCAGCCGCACGGCGTGCGCGCCGAATTGCGTGGCGAGCACGCGATCGAACGTGGTCGGCGGTCCGCCGCGCTGCAAGTGCCCGAGCACGACGGTGCGCGTCTCGCGCCCCAGGCGGCATTCGATTTCGCTTGCGACGAGGTTTCCGATACCGCCCAGGCGCACCTGTCCACGTCCCTGCTCGTGTTGGGCGACGAGTTCGCCGCTGGGGAGTTCCGCCCCTTCGGCGACGACGACGAGCGTGAAGCGCTTGCCGCGTTTTTCGCGTTCGAGGATTTTTTGGCAGACGTTTTCAAAACTCCAGCGGATCTCGGGAATAAGAATCACATCGCCCCCGCCCGCGATGCCGGCGTGCAAAGCAATCCAGCCGGCGTGCCGGCCCATGACTTCGAGAATCATGATCCGCTCATGGCTGGCGGCGGTGGTGTGCAGCCGGTCGAGTGCATCGGTCGCACAGGCGACGGCACTATCGAAGCCGAAGGTAAAAGCGGTCGCCGACAGATCGTTGTCGATCGTCTTGGGCACGCCGACGACGGGGATGCCGCGCTCGTGGAACTGCTGAGCCACGGCGAGCGAGCCATCGCCGCCGACGCAGACGAGGCCGCAGAGATTCAGCTGCTTGACGGTCAGTTGCACCTGGTCGAGCAGTTCCGGGTCGAGCTGCTTGCGGTTGCTCACGCCGACGGTGGCGGAAAAGCGGCCCTTGTTCGTCGAGCCGAGGATCGTGCCGCCCTGGTTGAGAATGCCGCTGGTGTTTTTCTGGTGCAGCGGAATGTAACAGACCGGATCGACCAACCCCTCGTAGCCTTTCAAAAAGCCGACACACTCGTAGCCAAGCTGCTCCGCACTTTTGACCGCGCCGCGGATCACGGCGTTCAGTCCCGGGCAGTCGCCGCCACTGGTGAGGATGCCGATACGTTTGCAGGAGCTCATCATCCAACCTAGTTGCTTACGGGTCATTCCGGCCGCGAACCAAAGTGTCCATTGCGGAACTCTAGCTCGCCGCGAGCCGGGACGCGGCGCAGGCGGGACGAACCGGGTAGGGTTGTGACGAGGTGGACGGTTGTAGGGAAGGCGGAGCGCGGAAAGCGCAGGAGTGGCGGGGGCGCACCGCGAGGAGCGGAAGCCCCCGGAGCGCAAGAAAGCGGAAAGCCGGCCTGGCGGCGATGGCTGAGCGGCGGCTTGCGGCCCATCGCTTCCAGCCTGTAGCTCGCAGCTTTCCGCAGCCTGTAGCCCGCAGCCCCACTTGCTCTATAATCGTTTTTCCCGCCTCGCTTGGACCTGCCAATGTTTCGTGCTGCCCCGACTGCCCCGCCGTTACCGTCGTCGCGTTTTCCTCGGCGGGCGGCGCTGCGCGAGGCGGGGCCACGGCCGCAGGCGTATGGGGCGGCGTTCTGGTTTTCGTATGCGGCCAATACGACGCTGATGATTACCGTCAGCTTGCTCTTTCGCTACGCCGACTTCGTGGCGGTGCTCGGCGGGGGCGAGCTGGCGCTGGGGCTGATTGTCGGGATCGGCATGATCGGCAGCCTCGTCATGCGGCTGGCCCAGGGGGTCGGCATCGACCGCTACGGGCCGCGAAGCATCTGGCTCGCCTCGCTCGTGATCGTCGTGCTCACGCTGGTGGCCCATCTGTGGCTCACGCGGGTCGATGCGCCGACGATTTACTTGGTGCGGATCGCCTACGCTTCCGGCATTGCCGGTGCGTTTGGGGCGTCGCTGACGTACATCTCGCTCCGCGCTCCGGCGGCGCGCATGGCCGAGATGATCGGCATGCTCGGCTCGTCGGGCTTTCTGGGCATGGCGCTCGGCACGCAGTTGGGCGACGCGCTCTGCGGCGCACCGGAACTGACGCGGTGGCATCTCGACCGACTGTTTCTCGTCGCCGCGGCGCTGGCCGGCCTCTCGCTCCTGGCGGCCTGGCTGGCGACGCGCGGAGAAGTCCGCCCACTCGCGCGGCGCCGCGTGCCGTGGCTCTGGCTCGTGCGGCGTTACCACCCGGGGCCGATGCTGCTGATGGGGGCGGCGATGGGCATGGGGCTGGGACTGCCGGGCACGTTTCTGCGCCCCTATACCGAGAGCTTAGGCATCGCGCAGATCGGCACGTTCTTCGGCTTTTACGCGGCCACGGCCTTTAGCATGCGCATCTTGCTCCGCCGCGTGCCCGACCGGATCGGCGTGCGGGCGACAGTGCTGCTCGGCATGGCGTCGCTCGTGCTGAGCATGCTGCTCTATCTCGTCGTGCGCACGCCGGCCAGCTTGCTCGCGCCAGGCATGGCGGTCGGCCTCGCGCATGCGCTACTGTTTCCAGCCGTCGTGGCGGGCGGAACGACCACGTTCCCGCAGCGCTACCGGGGCTTGGGCACGACGCTCGTGCTCGGCACGTTCGATCTAGGCAACCTGATCGGCATGCCGCTCGCCGGCGGGCTGGTCGATGCCGCCGCGTACCTGGGGCTGCCCCCCTACCCGACGATGTTCCTCTCGTTCGCCGCGCTGCTCTTGCTCGCTAGCCTCAGCTACGCCGCGCTCTCGCGCCGCACGCGGTAGCAGAGCCACTACGCCGGCTGAGGCTTCATCAGCGAGCGGTAATAGTCGATCGAGCGCCGCAGGCCGTCTTCAAAATGGACGGTCGGCTCGTAGCCGAGCAGCGCACGGGCGAGCGTGATGTCGGCCAGGCTTTCGCGCACATCGCCGGCGCGCGCCGGGGCATGCTTCGGCGTGATCTCGGTGCCGAGGATGCGGTTGATCGTGCCAATCAGTTCCAAAAGGTTCGTCTGATAGCCGCAGGCAACGTTGATCGCGCGGCCGGCCACCCCTTCGGCGTCCGCCGCCAGCAGGTTGCCGCGCACGACGTTTTCGACGTAAGTGAAGTCGCGCGATTGCAGCCCGTCGCCGTAAATGGTGGGCGTCTTGCCGGCGAGCATCGCCGTGACGAACAGCGGAATCACGGCCGAATACTCGCTCTTGGGGTCTTGCCGGGGGCCAAAGACGTTGAAGTAGCGAACCGTGACGGTTTCCAGCCCATAGGTCTTGTAAAAGGCGTGACAGTAATGTTCCGCCGCCAGCTTCGCCGCCGCGTAGGGCGAGAGCGGGTCGAGAAAATCGGTTTCGCGCTTCGAGGAACTCGGCTGGTCCCCATAGGCGCTGCTCGATCCGGCGTACACGACGCGGCGGACGCCGGCTTTGCGGGCCGCATCGAGCAGCGCGACCGTGCCGGTGACGCAGGCGGCGTTCGTGTCGAGCGGGTATTCGACGCTGCGCGGCACCGAAGCGAGCGCGGCTTCGTGAAAGATGCAATCGACGCCCTGCACCGCTTCGGCAACCGCTTTGGGATCGGATACGTCGCCCTGCAAAAGCTCGACCCGCTCGCCGAGGTGTTCGAGATTATGGCGATGGCCGGTCGAGAGATTGTCGAGCACCCGCACGCGGTCCCCGCGCTCGACGAGCGCCGTGGCGATATGCGAGCCGATGAATCCTGCGCCGCCGGTAACGAGAAAGGTCCGCATACTGAGCCTCAAGACAAAAACCGATTGCAGTTCGAGAGCCGGACGAAAAGTATACCACGCTGGAGCGCGCGGCAAGGCGGCTACGCGGCCGCGGCCGGCGCGGCCGAGAGCAAACAGCCCAGCGCGGGCACGCCGGCGTACTGCAGCCGCGCAAGCGCCGTCCGCGCGTGCTGGCGCTCGGTTTCGCCGAGCCGCACCACTAAATAGGTGGCATCGCAGCGGCGGGCGATCGGCACGACATGGGCCGCGTCGAGAAAGCCCAGGTCGAGCAACACCAGCCCATAGCTCTCGCGGCAGCGCAGCAAAACCTGCTCGATTTCGGCCGAGCGGGCAAGCTGGATGTCGTGGCGGTGCGAGCCGGCGGGCACGGCTTTTAGCCCCGCCCAGGTCGTCGGCCGGACGACCTCGCCCAGCGGCTTCATGCCCAGGAACAATTCTTCGGCACCGGCTCCGCGCTCGCAGCCCAGCTGCCCGCCCCAGCCGCTGCCTTGCGTCTTCGCATCGACGAGCAACACCTCGCCCGGCACGAAGCCGACAAACGCCCGGCCAAGTTCGGCTACAATCGCCGAGTCATTGCCCTCACGATCGACGTGGGCCAGTGCCACCAGCTTCGCTTGCTTCGCCACCAGCTGCGCGGCGATCTGATCGCGGACGTGGCAAATCGCTTCCGACGCGCGCAGCGCGGGATAATGTCGTCGCCCCCCGTCCGGGTCGGCTCCCTCCGGCACGACAACCGGCTCAGCGCGTGTCGCGGGCGGCGCGGAGTGCTCCGCTTGGGGCGGCTCAACGCGCGGCTCGGGCTGCGGTTCCACCACAACGCCCTCGGCCGGAGCTTCGTCCGGCTCGCTCGCGGCGGTGCTTTCCGGCACGTCGAGCCATTCCGCCTCGCCGGGCGCGAGCGTGATCGCGCCGCTATCGGCCGTTTTGCGGTCGGCGAGTTGCTGCAGCGCGTGGAGCAAGCGGCTCATGCTTCTTTCCTGCTGGTGCTGGGCTATTTAGGGGGCGGGGGATTAGCCTTTAGCTAGGAGCCGTTAGCTGTTAGCTGTTAGCTGTTAGCCAAACACGTCCTTCCCGCGCAGGCGGGAATCCAGACGGTGGGCTCTGCGCCCTGTCCTTCCCGTCTGCGCGGGAAGGGTGTTTTCGCCCTTCTCGTAACCTCTAGGCCGGCGAGCAACGCTCGCCGGTTCCGCGCGAACCGGAGGGCATTGCCCTCCGGCTATTGGAGTTTAGGTGACGTTAAAAGGAAAACGCACTACCCTTGCCGCAGCCGTGCGAACAACTGCCGGTAGTCTTGTCGCCGCACGCGGGGGCCGGCTTCGAGCGGAGCGGCTTCTTCTTCAACGACGATCAGGTCGCGGTCGTCCCACGCCTCCTCCGGCTGGGGCAGCATGTGCGGCGCGGCCGGAGCGCTGGCGCGGTGCATCGCCACCGGCAGCGGCTCGTCCGCCTCTTCCGGCAGCACGGGATCGAAATCGTCCACCACCTCGGCCACCATCTGCTCGGTCACGTCGAGCGTCGTGTCGATCTGATCCTCGTCGGCTTCCGCCACCGCCGGCCGCACTTCCACGACGTGCTCCATGAGCAATTCGGAAATCCGGTCGCCGCCCAGGCTCGCCACGCGCTGCCGACCTCGCAGCAGCCGCTCGTCGAGCACGGCATACGGGTCGAGCACAACCTCCTCCTCCTCGAAATCCTCATCGAAAGGATTCGCCGACACAACGTGCGCCGCGCTTTGCGGCCGGATCGAACCGACCGGCTCGAAGTCCTCCTCTAGCTCGCAAAGCTGTTGCTCGATCTGGTCCAGGCTCTCCAGCGCGTCGCCCTGCCGGGCACGAATCGGGAAAGGCAGCGCCGTTGGCTCGTCTTCCTCGTCCTCGATTTGATGTGCGGCAAACGATGCTTCTTCCGGCTCCTCGTCGAGCGCACCGAATTCCACGACGCCTTGCGTCGGGACTTGCTCGCGAGTCTTGCTCACCCACGGCAACGGCAGTTGTTGCAGGTCGGCCCACGCTTCTTCAATGCCCGCGCCGTCAATCTTCCGCGCACCGCCGGCATGCGCGAGCACCAGGGCGTGGTCGCAAAGCTGATTCACCAGCCTCGGCACGCCATCGGTGGCGCGATAGATGGCCTCAAACGCATCGTCGGCAAACAGTTCATGCGCCTGCCCGCCGCAAGCGGTGATCTGGGCACAGACGTATTGGTAGGTGTCGTGATGGTCGAACGATTCGAGATAACAACGGGCCGCGATCCGCTGGTTGAACGATTCGAGCTTGGGACTCGCGAATCGCTCCTCAAGCGCCGGCGCGCCGGCCAAGACCAACCGCACGCACGGCTGCCCGTCGCGCACGAGGTTCGTGATCATGCGGATCTCTTCCAACAGCCGCAGCGGCAGCGCGTGCGCCTCGTCCACGAGAAAGAGCAGGTACGGTCGTGGACTGGGCGTGGCGGTCAGATGGTCGATGAGCGACAGCCGTAGCTCGCCTTCCTCCATGTCCCGGTACGGCAGGTTCAGCTCGTAGAGAATGGCCTGCAACAGCGCGCGGCGGGTGCAGAGTCGCGCGCTGCTAAAGTGGGCGATCTGGAAGTGCGTTTTATGTTGCTCGGCGAGCACCTGACAGAGCAGCGACTTGCCGCTCCCGGCCGGCCCAACCACCAGCCCTGGCCCCTCGCCCCGTTCGACCAGCCGGCTCAGGTTCTGCCGCGCCCGCTCGATGGCCGCCGCCGGAAAATAGCGATCGACGCGCGGCGCCGGCAGGAAGGGGCGTGCGTGAAGCTGGAAAAAACCTTCGTACATGATGCAGTGATCCGCGAGAGTCGAATGAGGCCCAGACCGCAGAGCCGGTCCTATCCCTTGCATCGGCATCTGAGAGCACGACCTGTAGGGAGAGCTACAAGCTGCGGGCTACAGGCTACAAGCTGTAGGCTGTAAGCGGCAGGAGTCCAGCCCGCAGCCCGGCTTTCCGCTTTCCGCTTTTTTCCTTCCGCCTTCCGCCCTCCGCCTTCCGCCCTTGCGCTACTGCGGCAGCGGGGCGAACCAGGCAGCGAGCTTCGCGCCGGCCGCCGCGATGGCGCCGAGCGGATCGGTCGCCAGTTGCACCGCGAAACGAATGTCGCTGACCACCAGCACGATCAGAAACAGCAGCACCACTAAGAGCGCAATCTCGCTGGCGCGGCGCACGAGCATCACGGCGGGCGGGAGCTGCGCGCGGGCCGGGTCGAACATCACCGTCGGGTCGGGCATGGCGCCGATCACCGGCACGTCGAGCACGCGCTCGGCATGGGCGCGGTTGCGGAAGGTGGGGTCGCGCGGGATGCCGCGCGCGGCGACGCCGCCGCAGGCCATCGCCAGCACCAGCGCAAAGGCCGCCATCGCCAAGCCCGCGCCCCGATTCTCGCGCGGCGGCTGCGCCCAGCGCTCGACGGTGATTGCCGTTTCCGCCACGCTTTGCAGCGTGGCTTGGGCGGCGGCCGCATCGGCGTGGGCCTTTTCCAGTTGCTTCGCCGCGTCGCGCTGCGCGGCCAGCAGTTGTTCGTAACGCTGCTTCTCGACGTGATAGCGCTCCAGTTGCCGCGCTCGCTCCTCGGCCCGCTTCGCCGCGTCGCGCGGCTGCTCGGCCGGGGCCGGAGCCTCGGCAACCTGCGTCGCCCGCAGGGCGGCGATTTGCTCTTGGATGGCGTCGATTTCGGCTTTCAGGCTGCGCGCCACGGGATGCTGCGCGTGAAGTTTTAACAGCAGCCGGTCCATTTGCTGCTGCATCGCGCTGAGCTGCTGTTGCAGCGCCGCGAGGCGCGGCTGCGGAGCGCTCACCATCGGCGGAGCGGGCGCTTTGGCGGGCGTCGTCGGCGCAGCCTCGGCATCCGGTTTCTCTGCTTCAAGTGCCGCTCCAAGCTGCAACGTATCGAAGTGCCGTTTCAAAAATTGATCGACCGCATCACGCGCCGCTTCGGCCTGGGCGGTTGCCGCTTGGAGCGAGCTGGCCGCCTGCGCGTAGCGGTCGCGGGCTGCTGCGTCGATTTGCACGCTGTGTTGGTCCATGTAGCCTTCGATGAGCGCGTTGACGACGGCGTGCCCTTCGGGCAAGCCTCCTTCGTAACGCACGATCAGCTTTCGTTGTTGGCCGTCCAGTGCGGTCGGTTGGTGGAGGTGCAAATGCTGGCGGTAGTGGTCCACCAGCCGCACGCTGACCCGGCCGACACTGATGCCCTTGCCATCGGCGATGGCGTCGCAGAGTTGCCGGTCCTCGACCAGCGCCGTCGCGCTCACCGTCGGGAACTGGGTGGCGTTGCCCTGCGGGGTTTGCGCCGGGCGAAGCAGCACCGCTTCGACCGGCAGCTTGGGCTGCGGCCGCACGGTCGCCAGCACGACCACCAAAAAGACCGCCACGGTCGTGACGACGAACAGATACATCCGCTCGCGGCGCTCAGGTGCGTCGTCGCTCCGCAACAGAGCAGGAAGATGAGCCGGTTTGTCAGACATTGCAGTTCCTTGCAAGCAGTTGCATCCATGCCCCCCGAGCGCAGCGGTTCCCGCTCTGGTCATCGTCGCGCGAGAAGCAGGAAGATTAGGAGATTGAGGGATTTGGCCGGGGGACCGGGGGGACAGGGACGAGGGATCGGGGATCGGAGTAGGAAAGCGATCTCCCGTATGCGCCAGCCCGGCTTTCCGCTTCCGCTTTTTCGCTCCGCCTTCCGCCCTCCGCCCTCCGCCTTTTTGCCTCCGCCTTGTATGTTTCCAGGGGGAAATCTGTTATGTCAGGAATGAAGAGGCG